>NZ_JBWQQI010000003.1:0-497722 GCF_056619545.1 Paraburkholderia sp. SSBN10T | reverse complement strand
ACCATCAACAGCAACCGTCCAAGATCTGGGTTCCGGAACCCAAGCGAAATGCATCGGCAAAAGCCGGGATTGAAGAATAGGTGAGAGAAGTGTTTTGTAAGCTTTGTGGGTATCGATAGACTACAGGCTTTCTATTTGTAATTAAAATTCGGCCATACACCACACTAGCTTTCAACTCCGTTAATCAATTCGAACTGCCTCCGCCTTGCACCAAAACAGGACATTTTGTCGTCTAAAACGTCTGAAATTTGTGCGAGTGCACATCTCATCGCATGCACGCAACACCTAAGTCTGCAATAGAGTCTATCGACTACTGCACTAATCGCTACACACGTGTTTGCGGCGCTGCAAAAATCTTAATTTCAGGTTATCCTCGTTAACCCTTGACGTACGTGCGTCATTGGGACGCGTTGACCTGGCCCCCGAATCGAGTCCTGCGCCTGTCGGGCGTAATTGAAATGTAATTTATATTTCAATTATTTCAGTTTGACGGCCTTGATCCGGACGTTTTTCCTGCTTTAGCCCTTTATAGAACAAATGCAATCCGCACCGCTTCTAAGCCTTCTGATCTGGGTCCCCATCGTGGCGGGCATCATCGTTTTGCGAGTGGGCTCGGGTTCGCCTGGCCGTGCTCGCTGGCTCGCGCTCATCGGTGCGCTCGCTGGCCTTTTGCCGGTGATCCCGCTGGTCATGGGTTTCCAGAACGGTCTGACGTCGATGCAGTTCGTCGAGAACGTGAAGTGGCTGCCTTCGTTCGACATCGCGTGGCATCTGGGCGTAGATGGAATCTCGTTGTGGCTGATCGCCCTGACGGCGCTGACTACAGTCGTTATCGTGGTGGCGGGTTGGGAGTCGATTACGATGCGCAGCGCGCAGTACTTCGGCTCGTTCCTGATGTTGTCGGGTTTCATGCAGGGCGTGTTCAGTTCGCAGGACGGCATGCTGTTCTTCGTCTTCTTTGAAGCGACGCTGATTCCGTTGTACCTGCTGATCGGCACGTGGGGCAACAAGAACCGTAGGTACGCGGCGATCAAGTTCTTCTTCTTCTCGCTGATCGGCTCGTTGATGATGCTGCTCTCGATGCTGTATCTGTTCGCGCAGACGCACAGCTTCGACCTCGAAATCTGGCGCAACGCGCAACTGGGCTTCGTGCCTCAGATGCTGATTTTCCTCGGCTTCCTTGCTGCGTTCTCGGTCAAGGTGCCGATGTGGCCGGTGCACACCTGGTTGCCTGACGTCCACCTCGACGGTCCGACTGGTGCCGCGGTGATGCTGGGTATGCTGAAGATCGGCGGCTACGGTTTGCTGCGCTTCGCGTTGCCGATTACTCCGCAAGCGAGCCACTTCTTCGCGCCGGCAATGATCACGCTGTCGCTGGTCGCCGTGATCTACTCGAGCCTCCTCGCGCTCGTTCAAACCGATATCCGCAGGCTTCTCGCGTATTCGTCCGTGTCGCACATGGGCCTCGTCACGCTGGGCCTGTTCATCTTCAATCCGCTGGGCCAGGAAGGCGCGATCATGCAAATGATCTCGTACGGCATTGTGTCCGGCGCGATGCTGTTGTGCACGGGCATGCTGCATGACCGTACGCAAACCGGCTCGATCGACGCCTTCGGTGGTGTGGCCAACACGATGCCGAAGTTCGCGGTCTTCGTGATGCTGTTCTCGATGGCGAACGTCGGCCTGCCGGGCACGGCTGGTTTTGTCGGCGAGTTCATGGTGCTCATGGGCGCGATCGGCTTTAACTTCTGGATCGGCGCACTCGCGGCACTGACCTTGATCCTGAGCGCGGCCTACACGCTGTGGATGTACAAGCGGGTGATCTTCGGCGCCATTGCCAATGCACGCGTGGCGAAGCTGACCGATCTCGGCAAGCGCGAGTTCGTGCTGCTGGGCGCGATGGCTGTGCTGGTACTGGCGATCGGCGTGTATCCGAAGCCGTTCACGGATGCGATCAACCCGTCGTCGACGAGCCTGCTTGCACAGACCAATCGCACGGTACAACCGGTCGAAGCCGCGGCTGTCGAAAATGCCGAACGTTTGCAAGCCCGTGCTGCGGTAAACGCAACACACGCGCCGGGCTGATTGCACAGATTGTCAGCAGCGTCGTGTCTGTCAAAGCGGACACGACGCGCTCGTTTTTGTTGTAACTAAGCGCGCGCAGCCGCCTGGATGTGCGGTCGTTACTGGCTCGCGGTTCATAGCGTTAGCAGTCGTTGTATCGCTTGATATAAGGCAAGCACTGGTCATCTGCGCAGCACTGTGCGGCAACGTGTCGCACGCTTTGGGCTCGCAAGAGATCGTTGCAAAAAAAGTTCTTTATATCGAGATAACGGGGCTTTACTATGCGACCGCTTATTAATGGAGAGCGGTCGGATGATGTTCACTAAAGTCGTAAAGAGCAGGCAATCGATATGAAAGAAAAGACTCTACGAGGGGCCATGAGTGCCGCCGCCATCGGGCTGGCAACTCTGCTCTCAGGTTGTAGCAACCTCGATCTGTTGAACCCCAAAGGCAGCGTAGGTGCAGCGGAACGTGACCTTATCGCCACCTCGACGTGGGCCATGCTCATCGTCGTGATCCCGGTCATCGCGATGACGCTGTGGTTCGCGTACCGCTATCGCGCGTCCAACAAGAGCGCCGAATATCGCCCGAACTGGTCGCACTCGACGGGCATCGAGATCGCGGTGTGGACTATCCCCACGCTGATCATCCTGTTCCTCGGCGTCCTCACCTGGAAGAGTACGCACGAGCTCGACCCGTACCGTCCGCTCGAATCGAGCGTCAAGCCGATCAACGTCGAAGTGGTCGCACTCGACTGGAAGTGGCTGTTTATCTACCCCGATCTCGGCATCGCTTCGGTCAACCAGCTCGCGATTCCTGTCGGCACGCCGGTCAACTTCAATATCACGTCGGACTCGGTGATGAACTCGTTCTTCATCCCGCAGCTCGGCGGCCAGATCTATGCGATGGCGGGCATGCAGACGAAGCTGCATCTGATCGCTGACGAAGCCGGCGACTACGCAGGCGAGTCGGCCAACTTCAGCGGCAAGGGCTTCTCGGACATGAAGTTCCGCGCACTTGCCCAGTCGCCTGAAGAGTTCAACGCATGGGTCGCGAAGGTGCGCGCATCGTCGAACAGCCTCGACATGAACCGCTACAACGTCGTGTCGCAACCGGGCGAGAAAGAGCCGGTGACCTACTTCTCGTCGGTCGATCCGAAGCTCTTCCACAACATCATCGCCCGCTACAACAACGGCAACGTCCTGGATCTGCAGGACAACAGCAACTGCAAGGCCAAGGGGTAACGCATGTTCGGTAAATTAACCCTCGACTCGATTCCGTACCACGAGCCGATTATTATGATGGCCGCTGCCATGATGGGCATCGCGGCGGTGGCGGTGCTAGGCACCGTGACGTATCTCGGCAAGTGGCGCTACTTGTGGAGCGAGTGGCTGACGTCGGTTGACCACAAGCGCCTTGGCGTCATGTACATCGTTGTTGCGATGATCATGCTGCTGCGCGGCTTCGCCGACGCGATCATGATGCGCACGCAATTGGCGATCGCGTATCACAACCCCGGCTATCTGCCGCCGCATCACTACGATCAGATCTTCTCCGCGCACGGCGTCATCATGATTTTCTTCATGGCGATGGTGTTCATGGTGGGCCTGATGAACCTGATCGTGCCTCTGCAGATCGGTGCGCGCGACGTGGCATACCCGTTCCTGAACTCGCTGTCGTTCTGGATGACGGCAGTCAGCGTCATCCTGATCAACATCTCGCTCGTGATCGGTGAATTTGCGCAGACCGGCTGGCTGGCCTATCCGCCGCTGTCGGAGCTGAAGTTCAGTCCAGGCGTGGGGGTCGACTATTACATCTGGAGCTTGCAGCTCTCGGGTATCGGCACCTTGCTCACCGGTATCAACTTCTTCGTGACGATCGTCAAGATGCGCGCACCTGGCATGACGTTCATGAAGATGCCGGTGTTCACGTGGACGGCACTGTGCACGAACGTGCTGATCATGGCTGCGTTCCCGATCCTGACGGTGACCCTGGCGCTGCTCGGCCTCGACCGTTACCTCGGCATGCACTTCTTCACGAATGAAGGCGGCGGCAACGCCATGCTGTATCTGAACCTGATCTGGGCGTGGGGCCATCCGGAGGTGTACATCCTGATCCTGCCGGCGTTCGGTATCTTCTCGGAAGTCATCGCGACGTATGCGAAGAAGCCGCTGTTCGGCTACAAGACCATGGTCTATGCGACCTGCGCGATCATGGTGCTGTCGTTCCTCGTGTGGCTGCACCACTTCTTCACAATGGGTTCGGGTGCGGACGTGAATGCCTTCTTCGGCATCGCGACGATGATCATTGCGATTCCGACCGGCGTGAAGGTCTTCAACTGGCTGTTCACGATCTACAAGGGCCGCCTCGAGTTCTCGACGCCGGTGCTGTGGACGCTCGGCTTTATGGTCACCTTCACGATCGGCGGCATGACCGGCGTGATGATGGCGATTCCGGGTGCGGACTTCGTGCTGCACAACAGCCTGTTCCTGATTGCTCACTTCCACAATGTGATCATTGGTGGCGTGCTGTTCGGTTATCTGGCTGGTTTCAACTACTGGTTCCCGAAGGCGTTCGGCTTCAAGCTGAACGAAAAGCTCGGCAAGGCCGCATTCTGGTTTTGGCAGGTTGGCTTCTGGGTTGCGTTCACACCGCTTTACGTGCTCGGCTTCATGGGCATGACGCGCCGTCTGAATCACTACGACAACCCGCAATGGCACCCGTGGCTGCTGCTGGCTGAAGTGGGTGCCGTCCTGGTCGCTATCGGTATTGCGTGCCAACTGCTGCAGATCTTCGTCAGCATTCGCGACCGTAATCTGCCGGAAAACCGTGACCTGACGGGTGACCCGTGGGATGGCCGTACGCTGGAATGGTCGACGACCTCGCCGCCGCCGGTCTACAACTTCGCGATCGTGCCGACCGTGCATGAACTCGATGCGTACACGGAGATGAAGAAGAACGCGAAGGGCGCGCAGAGCAAGCCGGTGTATCGCGACATCCACATGCCGTCGAACACGAGCGCCGGTATCTTTATCGCCATGTTCAGCCTGGTGCTCGGCTTCGCAGCAATCTGGCACATCTGGTGGCTCGCGATCGTCGGCATCGTTGGGGCGATCGGTACGGTTATCGTCCATAGCTTCAGCGACGACCACGGCTATTACATTCCCGCCGATACGGTTCGTCAGATCGAAGAAGGGCGTAGCGCTGGTAATGCGCTTGAATTGGCAGAGGTGGATTAATGTCACAAACGACTACTTTAGGGCACGACGTCCATCACGACGCGGACCACGTGCCATCGCAATCGGTGTTCGGTTTCTGGCTGTACCTGATGACCGACTGCATCATCTTTGCTTCGCTGTTTGCGGTTTTCGCAGTGATGAGCCACCAGTTCGCCGGTGGCCCGACCGCCAAGGACCTGTTTGAGATTCCGGGCGTCGCGCTGGAAACAGCCGCGCTGCTGTTGAGCTCGATTACGTACGGCTTTGCCATGATCGGCGCGCACAAGGGCAAGAAGGGCATGTTGCTCGGCTGGCTCGCGGTGACGTTCCTGCTCGGCGTGTCGTTCCTCGTGCTCGAACTGCGCGAATTCGCACACCTGATCGAGGTGGGTGCCGGTCCGGATCGCAGCGCGTTCTGGTCGTCGTTCTTCACGCTGGTCGGCACGCACGGTTTGCACGTGACGTTCGGCCTGCTGTGGATGATCGTCCTGAGCGTGCAGGTGATCCGCAGTCCCAAGCTGACCGAGCGTGAGCTGACACGTCTGACGTGCCTGAGCCTCTTCTGGCACTTTCTGGACATCGTCTGGATCGGTGTCTTTACCTTTGTCTACCTTACGAGTGTGATTTAAATGGATCATAGCCATACCGCTCACTCGGGTGAGAGCCATGGCAGCTTTGGCAGCTACACGGCCGGCTTCATCCTGTCCGTCCTGCTGACTGCAGCGGCATTCGGCATCATCATGACCGGTTCGTTGACCGGCAGTACCGCGCTGCTGGCGATTGCCGGCCTGGCGTTCGTGCAGATCGTCGTGCACCTGGTGTTCTTCCTGCATATGAACACCTCGTCGGCACAGCGCTGGAACGTGATGGCGTTCGGCTTTACCGTGCTGACTGCCGTCATTCTGATTGTCGGCTCGTTGTGGATCATGCATAACGTCAGCATGAACATGATGTCGCGTTAAGCGCGCAAGGTGACCGGGTTTCGATTGATGACGAAACCCGGACCACCTTGAGAGCAGCTAGAGCGGCCCCTCATCGAGGGGCCGTTTTGCATTGCGAGCGTCCCGTTCCTGCGAAGGCAGAATTTTCAGACGCTCCGTAAGCGGCGCGTCCTCGCAGTCACTTCCGGCGTGAAGCCTTGGGGGCCGGTGCCGTGGTATCGCGAATCACCAGCTCCGACAGCGGGACCTTGTACGCATCGCGTTTGGGCTTGACGCCTTCGATCCGGTCGATCGTCAGCGCGACCGAAATCGATGCGATCGCCGCGGTCGGAAAGCCAACCGTGGTCAGTGCCGGCCGGAACTGGTGCGCGAGATGGATATTGGTCAGTCCGATCACCGACAGATCCTGCGGCACGCGCCGGCCAAGGTCCGTTGCCGCCTGGATGGCGCCGATGGCCATCAGGTCATTGGTGGCGAACAGCGCCGTCAGTTTCGGCTGCTCGCCAAGCAGCGCGCGGGCGGCCTCGTAGCCTGCCTCGATCGAGTCCCGGCAGGCACGCACCTTCACCGCGTCGGCGGCGATCCCGCGGGCAGCCAGTGCCGCGACAAATCCATCGAGCCGTGCCGATTGCGGGCCACCCGAGCCTTCCCCCAGCAGCGCTCCGATCCTTCTATGACCGAGTTCGTAAAGATGCGCAGCGGCGAGGCCGCCCGCATGCGTATAGTCCACCGTGACGCAAGGCAACGCACGGATCGCCTGCGCGCTCTCCCACATGCACAGCACGAGCGGCGAGCCGCGCTGCGCAACCTCTGCGAGTTCGCCGGCGCTGACGTCGGTGTTCATCACAATCACCCCAGCCGCCAGCGTGCCGGCGATCTTGTCGAGATACGCACGTGCGATGGCCGGATTGTCGTCCGTGTTGCATACGAGCAGAAAATAGCCACGTCGCCGTGCGGCGGTTTCAGCCTCCAGCACGAACTCCGGATAGAACGGGTTCGAGATATTCGACAGCATCAACGCGAGCGTGGACGTGCGCCCCTCGGCTAGCGCCCGGGCCGTCAGGTTAGGGCGATAACCGAGTTCGCGCACGGCCGCCATGACGCGTTCGACGGTGGTCGGCTTCACCTTCTGAGGATTGCGTAACACGTTGGAGACTGTGGCCGCCGTGACCTGCGCACGTTGTGCGACTTCAGCGAGTGTCACCATGCCAGGCCCACCGCGGCGAGGGTAAACGAGCAGTGAACGGCTGCTGAGGCTCGCGTTGCTGGTGTTTCGCCCATATATTGAGACGTTGTCGTAAGGGTTGCGTGTCGCGAACAGCTCGGCTAATTTCACGTTCAGACACAGGAGGAAGACATGGTAATTCAAACAACGACTTTTCCGGCGAAAAATTTAAGCGCTTAAATTTTGCGACCCATAACCCGGAAACTGGAAAAGTCATGACGGCAATCTCCCTTAGAAACATCTCGAAGGCGTATGGCGAGCATCCACCTGTGCTGCGCGACGTCAATCTGGATATCGGCGAGCACGAGTTTTGCGTATTTCTCGGGCCGTCGGGCTGCGGGAAATCCACGCTGCTGCGACTGATTGCGGGCCTCGAGGATGTGAGCGAGGGCGAGTTGAAGATCGGCGGACAGCGTGTGAACGAAGTGCAGCCCGCAGCGCGGGGCGTAGCGATGGTGTTTCAGAGCTATGCACTGTTCCCTCACATGTCGGTGTTCGAGAACATCGCTTTTGGCCTGCGCATTGCGAAGGTTTCAAACGACGAAATTCGCCGCCGCGTCAATGAAGCGGCACGCGTATTGCAGATCGAATCATTGCTCGAACGCAAGCCGCGTGCTCTGTCCGGCGGCCAGCGGCAGCGTGTGGCGATTGGCCGGGCGATTGTTCGGGAACCCAAAGCATTTCTGTTCGATGAGCCGCTGTCCAATCTGGACGCCACGCTGCGCGCGCAGACCCGCATCGAAATCGGTCGTCTGCACGAGCGATTCGGTCAAGCCAGTTCGGTCTACGTCACCCACGATCAGGTCGAAGCGATGACGCTGGCCGACAAGATTGTGCTGCTGCGCGCCGGTGAGGATATGACGCGGTTCGGCAGCATCGCACAGATCGGCTCCCCGCTTGATCTATACCACCGGCCGGCCAATCTGTTTGCGGCGGGCTTTATCGGCTCGCCGCGGATGAATTTTTTGCCGGCACAGGTGTTGGCGACGACCGGATCGCGCGTCGATATCAAGCTCGACGATAGCGGGGAAGTGCTGGCTTTGCCCGGCCGCACGATCGAAGCGTCATTGCAGGTTGGAGTGCGCGTCACGCTGGGTGTCCGCCCGGAGCATCTGACTATCGCGGAGCCACAAGCGGATCAAGCCGGCTTGGCTCTTACGCGCGAAGTGGCCTTCATCGAGCAACTGGGCGAACTGACGTATGTGCATCTGGATGTCCGAGGCGGGCGTCCGCTGATCGCCAAGGCGCCCGGCAGCAGTACCGTGCGTGCAGGCGAGCGGCATGTGTTGCTGGTTTCGCCCGGCTCGTCTCATCTGTTCGACGCAAGCGGCAATGCGGTAGCCGTCGCGCGCCACGCCTCGCTTCACTAGCTGGTTAGCCGTGACCCGGCGGTTCGCGTCAGACGGCCGCCACCATAAATTGAAGATTGGAGACAACCATGAAATTCAGAGCTGGGAAGTTCTTACTGACGGGTATCGCATGTCTTGCGATGGCCGCTGCAAGCTACTCGGATGCCGCCACGCTGAGGGTGACCGTATCGGCGCGCGGCAATCAGCGCGCGGTGTGGCAAGACGCGTTCGATCAGTTCGAGAAAGCCAATCCGGATGTCGATCTGAAAGTGACCTATGTGGGCGAGGAGGCCTACAAGGTACAGATGTCCGGCTGGCTCGCGACCGATCCGCCCGATGTGCTGAGCTGGCACAACGGCGAGCGCATGGCGTACTTCGCCAAACGCGGCCTGCTCGAGGACCTGACTTCCGACTGGCAGAAGGACGGCTGGAACCAGACCTATGCCGCGGTCAAGCCGCCTTCGACGTATGCAGGCAAGCAGTATGCCGCGCCGCTCGGCTACGACTCGTATGGCTTCTTCTATCGCAAGGACCTGTTCGAAAAGGCGGGCATCACGAGCGAACCCAAGACGTGGGATGAGTTTCTCGCCGACTGCAAGAAGCTGAAGGCCGCCGGCATTGCGCCGATCGCCGTGCCGGCCAAGGACTCATGGACGCTTGCAGCCTGGTTCGACTACCTCGACCTGCGCATCAATGGCTACGCTTTCCACGAGCAACTGATGGCGGGCGACATCGCCTATACCGATCCACGCGTACGCAAGGTCTACGCGGCGTGGAAGACGCTGATCGACGACAAGTACTTTGTCGATAACGCGCTTTCCTATGACGTCGACTCGGTGAGCCCGCTGCTTGTCAACGGTCAGGCCTCCATGATGCTGATGGGGACGTTCTTCGCGGCAGGCCTGCCGGCGTCCACGCGCGACAAGATGGGCTACTTCCGCTTCCCTGTGATCGACCCGGCCGTGCCGATGGCCGAAGACGGTCCGGTCAACATCCTGATGATCCCGGCGAAGGCCAGCAACAAGAAGGACGCGCACCGGCTGCTCGCCTTTATCGCCCAGCCTCAGATCAACGGCGAACTCGCGAAGGGTTGGGGGCAGTTGCCGTCGAACAACCAGGCGCCGGAGCCGCAGGACCCGATCTCGAAGATCGGCTTTCAGATTCTGTCGAGCACGCCCGGTGGTGTCGCGCAGTTCTACGACCGCGACATGACCAAGGAAATGGCCGACGAGGGCATGAAGGGGATGCAGCAGTTCTATAGCGACCCGAACCAGCTCGACCAGATCCTGAACCGGCTCGAACAGTTCCGCCAACGGATCTACAAGAAGTAGACCACGGCATGGCCGGATTGCGCTGAACCGCAATCCGGCAACCTGCATCCGGACGAGGAACCTGAACGTGTCCACCACTATGTCAGACAAAGCCGCGCCAATCGGCCGCGAGCGCTACCGGGCGCCGGCGCCGTTGAGCCGCCGGCGCAATCGCACGGCCTTGCTGTTTCTGCTGCCGGGCGGCCTGCTGTTTGCGCTGTATGTGATTTACCCGGTGATCAGCAGCATCGTGCTGAGTTTCTATCACTGGGACGGCATGACGCCTAGGACTTTCGCGGGACTCGATAACTACCGTGAACTGCTGCACTCCGACACGTTCTACACGGCGCTGAAGAACAACGTCATCTGGCTCGTGCTGTTTTTGCTCGCGCCGCCTTGTGGTCTCGCGTTCGCGCTGTATCTGAATCAGAGCGTGCGTGGCATCCGCCTCGTGAAGTCGCTGTTCTTTGCGCCATTCGTGTTGCCGGGCGTGGTGGTTGGTCTCGTGTTCGGATGGTTCTACGACCCGACCTTCGGCTTGCTGAAGCTGATCGTGGGCCACGGCGTACCGGTGCTTGGCGATCCGCGTTACGTGACCTATGGGATCATTTTCGCCGCTCTGTGGCCGCAGATTCCGTTCTGCATGATTCTCTATCTGACTGGACTTACCGGCATCAACAGCGAAGTCATCGAAGCGGCCCGCATGGAAGGCGCCAAAGGTTTCACGCTGCTGTGGCACGTTATCTTGCCGCAACTGCGACCCGCCACCTTCATGGCCGTCGTGCTGACTGTGATCGGCGCGCTGCGCAGCTTCGATCTGATCTCGGTGATGAGCGGCGGCGGTCCGTTCGACAGTTCGACCGTGCTGGCCTATTTCATGTACGACCAGGCAATCAAGTATTACCGCGAAGGCTATTCCGCGGCGATTGCGGTGGTGCTGTTCCTGATCATGCTGGTGTTTATCGTGTGGCAATTGCGGCGTCTCGTGCGCAGCGAATCCTGAGGAACCGACATGTATCCGATGCCCGTTTCCCGCTGGCGGCCGGGCAGCCGCCTGCTCTACAAACTCTCGCTACCGTGCGCCTTGCTGCTTTGGCTGCTGCCTTTGCTCGCCGTGCTGGTGACGTCGATCCGCTCCAGCGACGAACTCTCCGCCGGCAATTACTGGGGCTGGCCCGAGCATTTCGCGCTGGTCGAAAACTACGGCACGGCGCTCACGCAAACGCCGATGCTGCATTACTTCTGGAACAGCGTGCTGATCACGTTGCCCTCGGTGGCGGTGTCGATCTTTCTGGCGTCGATGGCGGGGCACGCGCTCGCGAACTACCGCTTTCGCGGCAATCTGCTGGTGCTGGCGATTTTCGTGGCGGGCAACTTCGTGCCGGTGCAGATCCTGATGATTCCGGTGCGGCAACTGACGCTCGATCTCGGCCTGTACAACACGGTCTTAGGGCTGGTGCTGTTTCACACCGCTTTTCAGACCGGCTTCTGCACGCTGTTCCTGCGCAACTTCATCCGCGCATTGCCATATGAATTGATCGAAGCGGCGCGCGTGGAAGGCGCGAGCGAATGGGCGATCTATTCACGCATCGTGCTGCCGCTGGTGCGGCCGGCCATCGCGGCGCTCGGCATCCTCGTTTTCACGTTTGTGTGGAACGACTATTTCTGGGCACTGTGCCTCACGCAAGGCGACGACGCGGCGCCGATCACCGTGGGTGTCGCCGCTTTGCGAGGGCAGTGGACGACGTCGTGGAATCTCGTCTCCGCCGGCTCGGTGCTCGCCGCATTACCCTCGGTCGCGATGTTCTTTGCGATGCAGAAGCATTTCGTTACCGGCCTCACGTTTGGCGCCACCAAGGGATAGCGTCGCGAGCCGCGCCGGCCAGCATCACCTTGAGCCACACCACCAGGAACACAAACCTCACTACGTCGAGCGAGAGCACCATGCATTTAGGAGTTTGCTATTACCCCGAACAATGGCCGCAGCATCAATGGGAGAGCGATGCGCGCCGGATGGCGGAATTGGGCATCAGCCGTGTGCGCATCGGCGAATTTGCATGGAGCAGGATGGAGCCCGAAGCGGGCCGCTACGAATGGGCATGGCTCGATACCGCCATCGACACGCTGGCGAAACACGGCCTGAAGGTGATTCTCGGCACGCCGACGGCAACGCCGCCCAGGTGGCTGGTGGAACTGCATCCCGAGATCTTGCCGGTCAACAAGGAGGGCGTCACGCTCAAGTTCGGCTCGCGGCGTCACTACGATATTTCGAGCGAGGTGTATCGCGAGCATTGCGCACGCATCGTGGCGCAGATGGTGCAACGTTACGGCAAGCATCCCGCGGTGATCGCCTGGCAAACCGATAACGAACTGGCTTGCCACGACACCTCGCCGACCTACACGGAGGCGGCGCGCGTGCGCTTCGGCAAATGGCTTGCCACGCGCTACGGTGAAGTGGAGCGCTTGAACGCAGCATGGGGCAACGTGTTCTGGAGCATGGAATATCGTAGCTTCGACGAAATCGGCCTGCCGAACCTCACGCCCACCGATGCGAACCCGAGCCACTGGCTTGACTTCAGGCGTTTCATGTCGAGCGAGGTGGCGAGCTTCCATGCGCTGCAGGGCGAGCTGATTCGCGAGCATGCGCCGGGGCGTGACCTGCTGCACAACTTCATGGGTTTTTTCACGAGCTTCGACCATTACGAATTCGCCCAGAGCGGGCTGGATGTCGCCGCGTGGGACAGCTATCCGCTGCCGCGCACCGAAGTCCTGTGGTTCGACGAGGCCGACAAGCATCGCTGGGCACGCACTGGGCATCCGGATATTCCGGCCTTCAATCACGATCTGTATCGTGGCGTCGGCAAGGGACGCATGTGGGTGATGGAGCAGCAGGTCGGACCGGTCAACTGGGCGCCGTATAACCCGGTGCCCAAGGCGGGCATGGCGCGTCTCTGGACGTGGGAGGCGTTCGCGCATGGCGCCGAACTGGTGTCGTATTTCCGCTGGCGCCAGGCGCCTTTCGCGCAGGAGCAGATGCATTCGGGCATCAACGCGCCGGACGACAGGTTGACCGCCGGCGGTCACGAAATCTCCCGTGTGGCACGTGAACTGGTTGCCTTTGATCCGGCCGCGGCAAGCGAAGCGAAGCGCGCCCTCGTGGCCCTGCTGTTCGACTATCCCGCAGACTGGATCGTGCAGATCCAGCGCCACGGCGCCGATTTCGATTATCAGCGGCTGGTGTTCGAGTGGTACTCGTGTCTGCGCGAGATGGGGGTAGATGTGGATATTTTGCCGGCCACCGCCGATCTGAGCGGCTACCGGCTGGTCGTCGCGCCTTCGTTGCCGGTCGTTCCCACAGCGCTGGTCGCGCAGATTCAGCGCGGCGATGGGCACTGGCTATTCGGGCCGCGCACAGGTTCGAAGACCGCGGACTTCACCATCCCCGCCACGCTGCCGCCCGGCCCGCTGCAAGCCGTGCTGGACGTGCGGGTGTCGCAAAGCGAATCGTTGCGCCCAACACTGCGGCCACAGGCGACGTTCGACGGAGTGCAAGGGGAGGGCAGAAGCTGGCGCGACCACGTGGAGCCGGGTCCGGGTGTGGCGGTGATCGCGTCGTTCGACGACGGCGTGCCCGCTGTTTTGCAGGCCGGCCGGGTTCATATGGCGACGGCCTGTTTCGACTCCGCATTGCAGCGCGCGGTGCTCGAACGCTGTGTGCGCGACGCCGGGATCGAGGTGCTGACATTGCCGGAGGGTGGCCGTCTGCGCCGCCTCGGCAACGTCTGCTTCGCCTTCAATTACGGCGACACGGCCTGGCGAGTGCCCGCTCCTGAGGGCGCGCGTTTCTTGTTGGGCGGCCGCGAAACGGGACCGTCCGACGTGGCGGCATGGGTCGAAATGTGAAGACATCGGCAACCGGCGTGCTAACACGTTGCAGCAAGCTTTGGCATACTGCCGGTTCACCCGTGCGTCGTACCGGCCGCCTGTTTGGGATATCGGTGCGCGTCCCCTTGCCGATTGCCAACTGTGTGCGCTGAGCGGATTTCACGCGAAGCGTATGCAGTGCGCATTACTTCGCGTCATCGATGAACTACTCCCGGCTCGTCAGCCTCACGCGCATTCCGTCTTTCATGTCCCTGGCGGGCGCGACCCTGATGCTCGGGGTTGCCATGTCTTTCACTGCCCCGTACCTGTCGCTATTCGGGGTCGAGCGAGCCGAGATGACGCCGCTCAGGCTGGGACTTTTCATGACGCTGATCGCCGCGAGCGGGGTGGCGGCGAGCGCTTGGGCCGGCAAGTGGTCCGATCGCCACGGCCATCACCGTACGCTGCTGCTGGCGGCGCTGGGCGCGGCGGCACTCGGTTTCCTGTTGCTGTGTTTCGTGCGCGATTACCGGGCGCTCCTGATAATTGGGATCGCGTTTCTCGGTGCGGGCGGCTCGGCGCTCTCGCTGGTCTTCTCGTTCGGCCGCGCCGCGTTGCCGGTGACGAGCGAATCCGAGCGGACCTTTGCCACCGCGACGCTGCGGACCGTGTTGTCGGTCGCGTGGGTGTTCGGCCCCTCGGTGGGCGCGCTGGTGCTGGCCGGCACCGGCTTCTACGGGCTTTTCCTGTTCGCAGCGGCGTGCTTCGCCGCCTGCGGCGCGATCATTTGGCGCATGCATGAGGCGCCGGGTGGCGAATTGCACAGCGTGGCGGATCATGTTCCCGGTGATCCCGCTTCATCGCTCGAGGTCACGACGGTCGAGCCGGAGGTGCCGCTCGAGCCGGATTTCGTCCATCCGGTGGCGCCGTCGCGCGTCATCTGGCGCTCGGTGCTCGCGCTGACGCTGATCGGTCTTGCCGCCAACGCGACGATGATCGTGCTGCCGCTGTACGTCGTCCATGGGCTGCACGGCACGCGCATCGACGTGTCGATCATGCTCGGCCTGGGCGCCTTCCTCGAAATCCCGATGATGCTGGCGCTAGGCGCGCGTGGCGCGACGTTGAACAAGCTGCGCTGGCTGGCTGCGTGCGCCGGCGTGCACATGCTGTATTTCATCTGCGTGGCGGCGGCTGGTTCCGTCTCGTTCCTGATTCCGATGCAGGCGCTCAACGCGTTCGTGGTGGCCGTGACCTCGTGCCTCGGCATGACCTACGTGCAGGATCTGATGCCGCGCTCGCCGGGCGCGGCGACGGCGCTGTTCTTCAATTCGGCGCGGGTCGGCTCGATCCTCTCGGGGGTGCTGTCCGGGTTGCTGGTTGCGGGGGTGGGCTACAGGGGCACGTTCCTGTTTTGCGGCTGCCTCGCACTGGGCGCGCTGATCCTGTTCGCGGACCCGCCGTGGCGGCGGATGGCGCAGAATGTTCAGGACTGGTGGGCTAACCGATAGGGGGCGAGGCAGTGATGGCCGCACGCAACTGGGTCGATCTACGCCGGCACGCCAGCACCGAAATAGAAACGCTACGTGCGCATTTCGAAGGCCACGCCTACGATCCACACTGGCATGACGCATATCTACTCGGCTTTACCGAGCAAGGCGTGCAACAGTTCGATTGCCGCCGGGCGCGCCTCCATAGCACGCCGGGTCATGTGTTCATGCTGGAGCCCGGCGATATCCACGACGGCCATGCTCCGGCGCAGGGCGGCTTCACTTACTCGATGCTGTACCTCAAGCCGGATTGGCTCACGCGGGAGCTGAGAGCCTGGTCCGATGAGGTGCCGGTCACGGGCCAGCCGCAGTTCCCTGCCACCCTGATCGACGATATGACGTTCGCTACGGCGATTGCGACGTTGTTTCGCGTCTTGCGCAGCGAAGAGTCCCAGCTTGCGCGGCAGACAGCCACCGACAGCTTGCTCGACAGCCTGAGCCGCCACCTCGGTTGGCGTTTGCATCATGAGCGCGATCCTCGTTTGCCTGAAGTCGCACGACGCGCGCGCGAATGTCTGCAGGCACATCTGCATGACGATATTGGGCTCGATGAGTTGGCAACGATCTGCGGAGTCGACCGCTTTCGCCTGACGCGTGCCTTCAAGGCCAGCTTCGGGCTTGCGCCGCATGCCTATCTGATTCAATTGCGGCTCGCCAAAGCGCGCCAATGGTTGGCGCGAGGCGTGGCGCCGGCCGAGGTCGCGCATGCGCTGTGCTTTGCCGATCAGAGCCACCTCGGCCGCTGGTTCCGGCGCGCTTACGGACTGACGCCGAGTCGCTACAGCAAGCGTTGCACAAACCTTCCAGACTGAGCGCCGAACTACGATTAGTCTTTCCGGGAAACGGTCCGACGGGACCGCCAGCGCCTGCGTAGCGAGGTTTCGCACCGTGTCACCCTCGCGGCCACCAAGGCCCGCAGGATGAATCAACGTGAATTGGCAAAGGAATGGAAGGGATGGAGTTCGATACCAAAGTCGCGCTGGTGGTGCGTGACGACCTGGCGTCGTGGCAGAAGCTCAATGTCACTGCGTTTCTGGCAACCGGGATTGCTGCGGCGGCTCCCGAGGCGATTGGCAAACCGTATGCGGACGCGAATGGCAGGCAATATGCAGCGTTGCTCGGGCAGCCCATCATGATCTATGGCGGTGACGCAGCCGGACTGCTGAGGGCGTTTCAACAGGGCCAGCAAAGAGAGTTGACGCTTGCCGTCTACGTGAAAGCGATGTTTTCCACCGGCAACGACGACGACAACCGGGTTGCATTCCATGCCGAGCCCGCAGACCGGCCCGACCTGGTGGGGATCGCACTGCGCGGGCCGAGGAAGATGGTCGACAAGGCCGTCAAGGGTTTGTCGCTGCATCCGTGATGTGGGCGGGCTATCGTACTCGCCGCCGCGAGAAGCGGGTTGGTACGCATCGCTTTGCGTCCGGCCTGCCGCTCAGCCGCCCGCAGCAAGATCCGCAAAGCTGATCGCTGTTGCCTCGCAAGCGCTCGTCAGCGCCGTGTCGTAGCTCGTGAAGAACACCACACGGTCTCGCCCCAGCTCCTTGAACAGATCGACCAGGACAATACGCGCGGCGGCATCCAGGCCGCCGCCCGGCTCATCCGCGATGACGACGGCCGCCCGGCCGAGCGCCGCTGCAGTCAGGCAGATTTTCTTGCGCGTGCCGAACGACATTTGCTCGAAGCGCTTCTCCAGATGCGGCGTCAGGCCGAAGCGGTCGGTCAGTTCGAGCGTGCGGGTATCGAGCGCGGTGTTCCACTGCGCGGCGACGCCTTCCAGAAACGCCCGCCCGGTCTGCAGCGAATCCGCGAGACAGTCTTCGGGTATGTAAGCGAGCGCGGACTTTGCCGCGAGCGGCGCCGTACGCAGCGAATGCCCAGCGAGCCAGACCTCGCCGGCGTCGGGCTCGATTTCCCCAGCGATGATGCCAAGCAGGGTCGACTTGCCGCTGCCGGATTCGTCGTTCAGTGCGATACACCCCGCGTCCACGTTATAACGCAGTCCCTGAAAGAGCGTGTGCTCGCCGTAGCGTTTGCACAGGTTCTCGAATCGAAGCATGAATGATCCAGATTGTCAGACGAAGAAAATGGGCCGTGAGGCAGAGGCGAGTCCAGTCGCCGTCGCCCCGATGCTACTCGCTTCGATCGATCTGAACGTCCCGCAGCGCGACGATATCCTGCGGAACCTGCTTCGTAAAGCGGTGCTTTGCTCGAACGGCTTCTCAGGATCAACGCTGCGCTTCACCGAGCAGGCTATATGCCATCAAGCGCGCGTCCTCCGTGGGCGCCGCGATATCCATGGGTACGCCGAAGGCGCGCGCCGCCAAGGCGGACTGCGCTTTCAATGCAGTCCGCTTAATGGCATCCGATCCGCTCTTGCCCGCCGCTCAACGCTTGCATCGAGCGCCTGCGGCGGGCGAAGCCCAACTGAAAACAATTAGGCTTCCTGCCTGACGTACTACGATTTACGGAACTTCTTCGAACCCCACGGCGCGCCGGTCGTGCCGCCGTCGACGACGATTTCCGCAGCCGTAATCCCCGCAGCATCGTCAGAGGCGAGGAATAGCGCAGCCGCAGCGACTTCTTCCGGCTCCGCGAGACGGCCGAGCGGAATGCCCGGTGCGAGCGCTTCTTCAGTCCCATCAAGGGTCGCGCCGGCTCGCGCTCCGCGAGTCCAGATCGGCGTGCGCGTGGCGCCGGGGATTACGGTGTTCACGCGGATGCCGCGTGTCACCAGTTCGGCCGCAAATACCTTCGCCATTCCGGTGATGCCTGCCTTGGTCGCGGAGTACGCCGCCGAACCCGGCGAGCCGAGTTCGCGCATGACCGAGCCGTTCAGAATGATCGAGCTGCCGGCGCTCATCAGCGGCAAGGCTGCCTGAACCGTGAGAAAGACCGCGGTGAGGTTGGTACGCAGAACCGCTTCGAACGCGGCTGCGGTCGTGCTGCCGAGCGGTGTCGGGCCCGAGATGCCGGCGTTGGCGAACACGATGTCGAGCGAGCCGTAGGCGTCTTTGATCTGTTGAATCATGGCGTCGATGGCGGCCGGATCGTCGAGATCGGCCTGGATGCCAAGCGCATTGGGTCCGAGTTCGGACAGCGCGCTGTCGAGTTTGGCGCTATCACGGCCGGTGATCACCACCCGGGCGCCTTCGGCGACCAAACGCTTTGCCGCTGCAAAGCCAATTCCGCTATTGCCGCCCGTGACGAGCGCTGTTTTCCCGGTAAAACGCATCTTCCTTCTCCTGTATAGGCGCGGCGACATAGTGGTCAAAGCCACGGAGGTTCGCGCCGCGAGAGCCTGAGACCTGTTGCGCGGCGCCGGACGGCAACCGCAGTTGAACCCGCACGAGCATCGTCAACATCCGAAATCTGCATGTTGATCGTCATGCACAATTTCAGTATTATGCCCGTCATGCAGATTGTCAAGCGTCAGCGATGCAAGGAAGGGATGAAAAATGGGCTATTCGCAGGCACAAAAGGCTGAGAGCCGGCGACGCGTTCTGGAGAACGCGTCGCGCCAGATTCGCGAGCACGGCATCGAAGCGCTCGGCGTGGCGGACTGCATGCGCAGCGCAGGCCTGACGCACGGCGCGTTTTATGGGCATTTTTCGTCGCGCGATGCATTGATCGTGGAAGCGCTCGAGTACGCGCTGAAACAGAGCGAGGAGCGCATGGCGGCGCGCGCCGTCAATGCCGGCGAGCGCGCGGACACGGCGCTGCAGTCGATCGCCGAGGTTTTTCTCAACGAGCAGCACCTCGACAATCCTGGCAATGGCTGTGCCTTGTGTGCGTTGGCCGGCGAGGCGCGGCACGCCAGCGCCGATGTCCGGGCGTTGTTGACGAAGTATCTGCGCAAACTGACAGCGCGGGTTGCGCAGGCCGCATCCTGCGAGGATGAAACGTCTGCGCTTGGCATCGCCGCGACGATCGTGGGCGCGATTACGCTGGCGCGTGCCGTGGACGATGACCAACTGGCCCGCTCGATTCTCTCTTCGTCACTCGCAGTGGTGATGAGCCAGGATAGGGCGAGACCTTAAGTCAGGGCGTCCGGATGGCGGCTCGTGTAGTCTGCTTATGCCGCCCGGATCTCGCGTATGCCCTTGCCTAAACGGCGTCGCAGCAGCGTACGCAACGTCACGCCGTCCGCGTAACCTACCAGGTTGGCAATCCTGTCAACGCTGTTGCTGCTGGTCTTCAGCAGATGCACGGCCTGCTCGATGCGCAGGTCCTGCACGTAAGTCACGGGCGTCTTGCCCAACACCTCATGAATGCGCCGCGCCAGCGTCCGTTTGCTGGTTGCCAGTGCGCTTGCGGCCAGCTCCAGATTGAAGCCATCGGTCAGGTGCTGGCGTGCCCAGCGATCGAAGCGCTCGACCAGCGGGTCGGAGTGCGCAAGATGATCCGAGATGATGTAGGCCGATTGCGACGGCCGCGAGTCCACCACCAGGTAGCGGGCAACCAGCGCGGCCAGTTCCGGACTGCTTTGGCGAATCAGCCAGAGCGTCATGTCGATATGGCTGAAGGCCGCGCCTGCGGTAACGAAGGCGCCGGCGTTCACGAGCATATGACTCGTGTCGAGGCGCACGGCAGGGTAGCGCTGCCGGAACAGCGGCGCGAGCCACCAGGTGGTGGTGGCATCGCGCCGATCGAGCAGGCCGCTCTCGGCAAGCACGAAGGTGCCGACGCAGGCGGCGGCGATGCGTACCCCAGCCGCTGCCCAGCCGCGCAGCGCCTCACAGGCTTCGACGACATCCGCGCGGGCCAACGCCTCCTGCAAGGCGTCAGGCATCTTGTAGCCGAGGGCAGGCACGATCACCAGATCGGGCTGTGGGCATTCGGCGAGCGGCAGCACCGGCACGCTCAGGCGCTGCGAACTTTTTACCCTGCGCCGCGTGCCGGCTATGGACACCGTGAACGGCGGATTCGGCCACCCGTGCATGGCCGCAAGCTCGTTGGCCGTACTCAATGCGTCGAGCACGATGGCGAGCCCCGTATCGAAGACTCCCTCAAGCGCGAGGACCGTGATGTTCATGGCGAGATCGATACCAAAGATGTCAATCTTGCCAGCATCCCAGATGCCGTCCGCGCTGTAAAGTGGCTTCTGTCGCAAACGTTGCGATACCCTTGAAGACGGAGCACGACGATGATCAAGTACGCACTTTTCGCACGTTTTGAAGCCAGGCCCGGCAAGGAGCCGGAGGTCGCTGCATTTCTGGAAACCGGGCTTGCGCTGGCGAATCAGGAAGCCGCCACGCCCATCTGGTTTGCCCTGAAGCTCTCGGAGCGCACCTTTGGGGTGTTTGATGCGTTTACCGATGAAGCAGGCCGCCAGGCTCACCTCGAAGGGCCGATTGCCCAGGCGCTGATGGCCCGGGCCGACGAGTTGTTCGTGGCGCCGCCGAGCATCGAGAAGATCGAGGTGCTCGGCCTGAAGAATCAGCTCGCTTGAGTGCGACGCGCGGGCCGGCAGTCTGCCCGCGCTCGCATTGCTTCACTTCATTCAACCGTGTGGATGCACGGTATCGAGCGACTTGCGGCTCGCAAGCCATGCTTCGGTACGCGAAGTAATGTAATGCGCGTAATCGGCGTTGGTTCGCAAAGCCGGCATCTGGTGATAGGTGCCGCCTTGTGCATCCGGCACCGGCAAGCGCGACACCAGTTCGGCGTGTACCTCTTGCAGATGCGAGGGCTGCTCTGCCGCACTGTTGTTGCCGCCCGACTTCGGCACGGTCACGGAAGCCAGCGGATCGTCGCTGCGCGGCGTGGTGAGCGTCAGCGCGTCGCCCACGTCGGCTGCGGCGGCATCGCGCGCCGTCAGAGCGGGCAGGCCCCAGCGGGTTTCGACCGTCTTCAGGACGGAAGTGTGATCGAGCGGCATCGTGCCTGCCGGAACGCGGAACACCGTACCTGGCGCGATCAGCGGCGAGACCAGCACGGTCGGCACGCGCACGCCGAAACGCGTGAAGTCGAAACCGTACTCGCCCGCCGAGCTGTCCGGCGGCACGGCGCCCGAGGGCGGTGCGACGTGGTCGTAGCAGCCGCCATGCTCGTCGTAGGTGATGATCAGCAGCGTCTTGTTCCACTGCGCCTGATTGCTGCGCAAGGCGTAGTACACGTCGTGGATCAATTGCTCGCCCAAGGCCACATCGTAGTTGGGATGCTGGCTGTTGCCGGCGGCGTCCCAACTCGGCTCAAGGAACGTGTAAGCGGGCAGCGTGCCGTTTTTCGCGGCGGCCTGGAAATCGGTGAACAGACCGAAGTGATCGTCGGACGCGTGGGTCGTGTCCGGGAAGTTGAGCCGCGTGAGCGGCGACTGGTTGTAACCGTAGATGGCCCAGCTTTGATTGTGTTGCGACAGCAAACCGAAAATGCTCGGCGAGGTATAGGTCTTGGTTTTGTCGTCCATGTGCCCCTGGCTTGTCGCCGCGCACACGAACGCGCGATTCGGCAAGGTCTCCGTCGGCACCGAGCTGAACCATTGGTCGCACACCGCGTAGCCGCGCGCAAGCCCCGAGAGCACCGGCAACATCTCGGGCGTAAACATCCCCATGATGTCCGAGGCAACCGTGCCCGGTAACACCGACCAGCTCGGCTTCTTCGATTCCCAGCCAAGCGTATACGCATAATCGGTCACGAAACCCTGGTTGGTGGCGACCGGCGGCGAGGGTGCGGCCACCGTGCCGAACAACTGCGAGTTGGTTGCGCTATAGCCTTCGCCGGGGTCGGCGCCGGGTTGAAAATAGGCGTTGCTGTCGCTCGCCTGAATGGCGTACACCTTGACCGCTTCGCCGTTAGAAGCAGGATTGGATTCGTTGCCGGTCAGCCCATCGAAAGGCTGGCCCGCAGGCGACTGATTTTGCCGGTCCGCATAAAGAAAACCTAGCATATGATCGAACGAACGGTTCTCCAGCATCAGGACCACGATATGCTGAATTTCGCCAAGCTGGTTAGCCATAGAGAACTCCTTGGTTGATGTCGTTTCGATACCCGGTATGCATGGCGTGGAACGCACGTTGCAAGCGTTGCGGCTTTCCACATACACACATTCCGAGGCTTCGACATCGAGCTTCGCGGCAGGTTCGTCAGATCGTTGTTTTCGCTTTGCGAGGCCAAAACGCTCCACGAGTACATTACCTTTTGATGTCACGCGGCGATAATGCTTGAGACATCGCTGAGGCCGGCTGTTCTGATCTGGCTCATGCTGGCGGACCTTATTCCGTTTGGCCGCAGCGGTTGCGCGTTGTAGCATTGAAAACAACCACGGCCCAAAAGGCACACACCTCATCATGAGCACTCGTCCGGTTGCCGCCGAATCGGTAGACCCCCGTCCGGCATTGCCCGCTGTCAGTCCTGGCCGCACCGGGCTGATCGACGCATCAATGACGGTTGCCGACACGTTCGTGCTGCTCGCCCAGTCGATCTGTGGGGAGGCATTAGACAGAGTACGCAGGCTCGATGCGGGGGCCGCTCCCGAGGATCTGCACAAGCTTCGGGTGGCGATGCGCCGCTTGCGGACCCTCTGGTGGGCGTACGACCCGCTACTCGACAAACACGACGCGAAATTGCAACGCCGCGAGTTCAAGGCGCTGGCGGACGCCGCCGGCAAGACGCGCGATTGGGATGTCCTGCACGAACTGATGGCGGCCGCCGCGCCATCGAATAAGCATTCGCTTAGCTGGCTGATCGACGCTATCGTGGCGCACCGCGCCGAGGCTCTGTCGTTCAGCCTGAGGGCAATCGGCAATGCGGGGGTCGAGCGGATCCTGCAGCAGGCGGTGGCCGCCGCCCGTGCACAACTCGAGGTGCACGGTGCCGGCCAGCCTGTTACAGGCTTTGCAGAAGAGCGTGTGCAAGTTGCCGAGAAGGCCTTGAAAAAGCGCGTGAAACGGGCGATCTCAGCGGACGAATCGGATTACGGTGCGCTTCACGAGGTCAGGATTGCGGGGAAAAAACTGCGCTACCTGCTGCAGTTCTTTGCGCCGGTTCTGGACGGCGGCCACCAGGCTGTGATCGAACACCTCACCGTGGTGCAGGATGAACTCGGCACGCTGAATGACCAGGTGACGAGCGAAGCGTTGCTTCGCGAGTACGCGTTCCAGCTAGGCGAGGAGAAGCGGGTCAAGGAAGCGATTGCGTACCTGCAAAAGCAGACCTCGGATCATATGCATCGCGTCCACGAGACATTGCGCAAGGAAGGCTAGCGCGTCAGCGTTTGGCGCGTCCTTTACCTGCGTTGGAATCGCCCTCACCGGCCTTACGCTTTTTCGATTCGGCACGGCGCGACATATCGGTCAGCAACCACCTTGCTACGACTTCCGGGGTATTCATGCCGAAGTCGGAGAATTTGATTTCGTTCTCGTAGTAGACAATGACGGTGCCCATCATCACCCGGTAGCGGCCGCGGTGGCGTGAGCCATTCAGCTCGATTTCGATTGCTTTCGTGATTTCATAGCTTGTGTCCATCTACTGCAGCCCTGCAAATACGTTAGCCGTCGAAGTTACCGAACCAGATTGAGCACGTCAACGGCGGAAAGAGAAACAAAGCGTTACCGTCCGGCCGGCGTAGCACCGTTATGCCAGTTCCGAGCGTCGCAGGCCGCCGTCATGCTCCCATTCGGCTTCGGCGCGTTCTCCGTCGGCGCGCGCTTGCGCTTGCGAGGAAAATACCTCCTCGCTGAAGGCAACCACTTTCTTGCCGGCGCCGCGCAATCGTTCGGTGGTGAGAGCCCAATGCCAGCCACCCTCCTGTTCAAATACGTGCAGCGTCAAATCGGTTATGCGCGGATGTGTCATCTATGCCTCCGCAGTTAGAGGGCCTGATGGGCGCGCAGGCCCCAGGCACCACTCAGCATAGGCGCATAAATGCTGCGTCGCAACATCATTTCTGGATTATTTTTTCATGACACCGTCCCGCTATGCAGAGTCGACATGCCGAAAATGCATGGATTCACTTCGCAGACCGAAATGAAGTGAATCCATGACGATCATCTGTCCGCTCGTGTGGCCTTCTCAACTATTGGAGTCTGACGATGGTTTTGCCGGGTCCGGCCGCCGGCACGCCAATACGGTCGATCGAGACGGCGTCGGCGCCGCCATATGCGTGAATGCGAAGCGCACGATTCATCATGTTGCATTCTCCAGAAACGGGTAGTCGATATAGCCTTGCGGGCCCGCCGAGTAGAACGTGTCACGCTCGGGCGTATTGAGCGGTGCGTCGTTCAGGAAGCGCAGCGGCAAATCCGGGTTGGCGAGATACAGGCTGCCGAATACGGCTGCATCCGCGCCACCCTCGGCGATCAGTGTTTGCGCGCTGTTCTTGTCGAGGCCGCCACCGTGCAGCAACGGGCCGTCGAACAGCGGCCGCAGGAGCGCGCGGTAGTCGAACGGGCTCCTGGTTTTGGTGACGTGCAGGTAGGCCAGCTTGAGCGGCGCGAGGCGCTGGACGAGGTACTGATAGGTTTCCTGCGGCGCGGCGTCGCTCACGCTGTTAAAGCCCATCTCCGGAGCGATCTTGATGCCGACGCGATCGCTGCCGGCCTCTTCGACCATGGCGGTCAGCACTTCCAGCACGAAGCGCGCGCGGTTGGCGAGCGAGCCGCCGTAGCGGTCGGTGCGCTGATTGGTCCCGGAGGACAGGAACTGCTCCGGCAGGTAGCCCGAGGCGGCGTGCAATTCGACGCCGTCGAAGCCCGCTTCCAGCGCATGACGAGTGGCAAGCCGGTAGTCCTCGACGATGCCCGGGATTTCTTCGGTTTCCAGTGCGCGCGGCACCACGAAGTCTTGCGGTCCGGAGGCGGTGAAGACTTTGCCTTCGGCGGCAAGCGCTGAAGGCGCGACCGGCGTCGCATGGTTCGGCAGCAGGCTCGGGTGCGAGATGCGTCCGGTGTGCATCAGTTGCAGGAAGATCAGGCCGCCTTTGGCATGCACCTTGGCGGTGATGCGCTTCCAGGCCTCGATCTGCGCGTCCGAATGGATGCCGGGGGTGCGCACGTAGCCTTTGCCCATCGGCGACGGGAACGTGCCTTCCGTCACGATCAGGCCGGCCTCGGCGCGCTGGGCGTAGTACTGCTCGGCGAGCGAGGAGGGCACGCCAGTCGCATCGTCGGCGCGGGAACGGGTCATCGGCGCCATGACGAGGCGGTTGCGCAAGGTGTGGCGGCCGATACGGGTGCTTTGGTAGAGGGAGTTCATGTCGATTCCTTGGTGAGGGTGTATCGACAGATTGAACTGATCCATCCAAGAGATAAAGATCTACAATTGAATACAGTGATCCATCAGTGGAGCAATCGGCATGGAACTGTTGAGCTATATGCGCCTGTTCGTCGAAGTGGCGCGCACCCGCAGCTTTCGCCGCGCGGCGGAAGCGCTGGATATGCCGAATTCGACGCTGTCGCGGCATATTGCGGAGCTGGAGAAGGCTATCGGCCTGCGGCTGCTGCACCGTTCGACCCGCAAGGTTGAACTGACCGAGGCCGGCGAGGTGTATTTCAAGCGGTGCCAGAGCATCGTCGAGGAAGCGCGGATTGCGCATGAATCGCTGCTGGATGTGGCGGAGCGGCCGAGCGGCACGCTGCGGGTTTCGATGCCCGTCGATCTGGCCACCGGTTATCTGGCGCCGATCCTGGCCGATTTCGCCAGGGCGTATCCGTTGATCGCTTTCGACTTTGACCTGACGCCGCGCCGTATCGACCTGCAGGCGGAACCGTACGATCTCGCCATCCGCATGGGGCCGCCGCCCACGGCGCCGTCCATGCTGGTGGCCCGGCCAATCGCGCGAGTGCCGCGCTACCTGTATGCGGCGCCTGGTTATGTGAAGCAGGCGCCGCCGCTGAGGCACCCCGACGATCTCAGCCAGCACGTGCTGTGCGTTGCACAGGGGGCGACGCGGCAGGGCGACGTCCGGCGCACGCTGTATCGCGGCGAAGAGACGGTCGAGGTGATGACGACCACCCGGTTTGCGATGAATAGCGTCGGGCTGAGCCGCGCGCTGGCGAGCGAAGGGGTGGGCATCGCCGGGTTGGACTCGCAACTCGCGCGCGACGATGTTGCCTTGGGCCGGCTGGTGCGCGTGCTTCCGGAGTGGAGCCTTTCACCCGTGCAAGTGCATGCGATTACTGAAACACGCTTGCTGCCGGCGCGTACGAGATTGTTTATCGAGTTCCTGAAGGCGCGGTTGTCGAGTGAGGCATAAGCTGTTTCGACTGCGCGCTTACGGCGCCAGATGTTGTTGCCACTCGGCGCCCGTACAGTGGCAAGCAAGCGATAGAAATTCAAATTCAATCGGCATCCTGATCAATGTTCTGTACCGGCGCGTATGTCTGCGCCTGTGCCGCGCGCCGCAACGCTTGCGGCGGTTGGCCGAACGCGCGGATAAACGCCTGGCGCATCCGCTCCGGATCGCCAAAGCCAACCTCACGCGCAATGCATTCAAGTTGTGCCTTGCTGTCTTCGACGGCGGGGCGCGCTACCTCGGCGCGCAAGCGCTCGATGGCTTTCGCCGGTGTCTGTCCGGTTTCCGCCAGAAACGCGCGTGCAAATTGCCGGGGACTGAGGCGCGCGATCTCCGCGAGCCGCTCGACCGGCAGTGGCTCCCGCAGATGCTCGCGGGCAAAACGCAAGACGTTGCGGATGCGGTCGGAAGCGGGTTCGAGATCGAGCAGCGCGGAAAACTGCGTTTGCCCGCCAGGGCGGCGATGATAGACCACCATGTCGCGGGCGATGCTGCGCGAAACCTCGAGGCCGAGATCTTCGTCGATCAGTGCGAGCGCCAGATCGATGCCGGCGCTCACGCCGGCCGAACTCCACACTGGGCCATCCGCGATAAAGATCTTGTCCGGATCGACTTTCAAGGCCGGATAGGCCGCCTGCAGGTGCGCGGCATGTCGCCAGTGCGTCGTCACACGGCGTTGCTCCAGTAAACCCGCGGCCGCCAGCATGAAGGCACCGGTGCACACGCTCGTGATGCGCTGTGCCTGCGACGCAAGGCTGCGCACGAGCGCCAGGCCTTCTTCGGATGCCGCATAGGCATGCACGCCCTGGCCACCCGGAATCAGCAGCGTGTGCGGCGCTTCCTTGCCCGGCTTTTCGGTCGCGACGCTCACACCGCTCGAACTCACAACCGCGCCGCCCTGGGCCGAGACAAGCCTGATGCGGTAAGCACCAGGAACGATCTGCCGGGCGTAATCGAAGGCGGTGAGCGGGCCGCTCATGTCGAGCAACTGAAAGTCCGCAAACAGTAGAATCGTGATGACGCGTGTCATGTCTGTAATCATGGGATCAATGTCATTTCAGACGCGAGTCTGAGGCGCTAGACTGGCTTCGTCAATCCCACGGAGAGCTGCCCGATGACTCAGCCATTCACTGTTGTGTTTCCCATTTACCTAGGTGTGACCCACCTGGACTTCACCGGCCCGCAGCAGGTGCTGGCGCGCACGCCGGGTGCGAGCGTCACGGTGGCGTCGATTGGCGGCAAGCCCGTAAGCGCGGATGGATTGACGTTCGCGGACCTCGCACCTCTCGAAACGATCGAGCATTGTGACGTGGTGTGCGTTCCCGGCGGAGGCGGCGTCACCGACGCGATGCTCGACGACCTCTTCATGCATCACGTGCGGCGTCTGGCGCTCGGGGCGCGCTACATCACCTCGGTGTGCACCGGCTCGCTGATCCTCGGCGCAGCAGGTTTGCTGGAGGGCAAGCGGGCGGCGTGCCACTGGGCGTGGCGCGACATGCTGCCGTTGTTCGGCGCGATTGCCGATGACGGACGGGTCGTGCGGGACGGAAACGTGATGACGGGAGGCGGGGTGACGGCGGGGATCGACTTCGCGCTGACGCTCGTCGCCGAGTTGACCGACGATCTCACGGCGCAGTTCGTGCAGCTTGGTCTGGAGTATGCGCCGCAGCCGCCCTTCCATGCGGGACGTCCCGAGACGGCTCCAGCCGAGGTGCTCGAACGGGTCTTGGCGCGCAACGCGCAGATGCTACCGTTGCGTCGTTCGGTGACCGAGAAGGTGGCCGCCGAGTATCGCCGCGTCGGACCGCGCTGACCACTGGCCTTGAAGAAGAAGGTCCGCCAGGCCCTTGCGGGGCCGGCTTCGCTTCGCGCCAGAAGCCGCATCCCCGAAGCAGCGCGCCGGAATCCTATTGCATCAATGGCTTGGCGCGCTTGCCCTGATGTTATCCACAGGCTTGCGAACAATTTCTGTGGAGAACTTCTGCTGCCGATGATTTGCTTATTCCGGCAGCACCGCCACCGACGCTTCGCTCGTCAACAACAGGAAGGTCAGCGTCTCCTGCAGGTACAGGCGCACCACCTGATCCGTATGGCTCAGATAGCCGATGGACAGGTCCTGGCCGATATGCAGTTCGAAGTCGCCGCCGCGGGTCGACAGCACACTGCCGCCGTCGATAGCCGGCGCCCAGACGATTTCGCTGTTCACCAGCCGCTTGAGATGTCCAAGCACCGGGTAGCCTTGATCGCTCGCCTCGCTGACCGCGGTGTAGGCGTCGGCGCCCAGCAGAACCGAGTACGGGCCGTCGACACCGGCAAGCCGCAACTGCTCGAGCGCCTTCGCGATCACGGCCGGGTAGTCGCTGACATTCGCCGGCAAGGGCAGCGTGGGATTCGACGAGCCTTCGCGGATGCCGACGATACCGGCCGCCTTATACCCATCGAAAATCGCCCGGTCTTCCGCGTACGCCAGTTGTTGCGCAGCATCTTTGGCGGGCTGCCAGTCGGAGTCGAGCGCGCCGCGCTCCACGTCGTCGATGGCGTCGCGTTGCAATTCGAACGGCACGCGCAGTTCCACCAGCGCTTTCACTTCGCGCTGGCGGGCGCTGACGCCTTCCTGCGGCGCGGCGATGGCCGACTGATGACCTGTGCCGACCGCGCTCAGACTGGCGCCGCCGGGCCCTTTCAGATCGACCACGCGGCGTCCGGCCACGGAGCGTTTGAAGGTGCGCGCGACTTCCTCCTCGATTTCCGACCAGGCGGCCGCAGAGATGGGGGCGAGTTCGCGATGCAGGTTATTCATGCTGAGGTGCTCCTTTGAGAGAGCCGATCTTCAGCGAACCATCGCTGACAGTCTCGGCAGACGGCAGGGATTCGGGGGCGGCGGATGCATTCGCCGCCGCGGCGGGATTGCGCTCGGCCAGCGCTTCGAGCAGTGTCTGCGACGGCACAAAGAACAGGCCGCCGGTGACCGCGCGGCTGAAATCGAGCAGCCGGTCGTAGTTGCCGGGCGGGCGGCCGACAAACATGTTTTCGAGCATCTGTTCGATCGGCGCGGGCGAGCGCGCATAGCCGATAAAGTACGTGCCGAACTCGCCGGAACCCGGCCGGCCGAACGGCATGTTGTCGCGCAGGATCTTGATTTCCTGGCCGTTCTCTTCGAGTGTCGTGAGCGAGCTGTGGGAGCAGGTGGGCTTCACGGCGTCGTCGAGTTCGATATCGGAGAGTTTGGTGCGGCCGATCACGCGCTCCTGCGCTTCGACCGTGAGCGCATTCCACGCGGTCATGTCGTGCAGGTATTTCTGCACGAGCACATAGCTGCCGCCGGCAAACTCCCGGTCTTCTGCGCCGATCACGGTAAACGTGACGGCCTCGTTACCGGTCGGGTTCTCGGTGCCGTCGACGAAGCCGACCATGCTGCGCTGATCGAAAAAGCGAAAGCCGTGCACTTCATCGACCGTGGTCGCGGCGGTGCCGAGCCGGCCCATCAGTTGCGTGGCCAGTTCGAAGCACAGATCCATCTGGTCGGCGCGAATGTGCAGCAGGATATCGCCGGGCGTCGCCATCGCGAGGCGCTCGCCCGAGCCGAATTCGCGGAACGGGTGCAGGCCTGCCGGGCGCGGCGCGCCGAACAGCGTGCCCCAGGCATTCGAGCTGAACGCGCAGACACAAGAGAGGCCGCCGGCCGGCACGCGCTTGCCGACCGATCGCACTAGCGCGGCGATATCGGCGCACCATGCGCGCACGGTTTCATGACTTGTCGGGTCCGGGTTGACGGTGGCGACGATGAAGATTGCACTCGTCTTCACTGATGAGGAGACGGCTTGGGGTTCGGGGGGGACAGCAACGGGGATCGGGGTGTCGGACATCGCTTCGGCCTTTCAGAGCGGGGTAGTAGGGGCGCCACGAAGTACTGGGCCACAGGATATAACACCCAATGGGGCGAAGGATGACAAGCGTAGCAGGGAGGGGGATTTGCTGCGCCGAAGGGCGATTTGTTGCGTTACGCATGCGCCCCAGCCGTGGGCGGGGCGCATGTAGTGCCGATGCCGAAAGGTCTTAAGCGCTCCTCGTGCGCAGGGTCCAGTTCAAGCGTTTGTGCAGGTTGGCGCTCGGATGCGTGAGGCGCTCGGCAAGCTGCGCCACTGCGCCATCGAGTTGCGCGAGAGTTTGGGCGTGGTCTGGATCGCTTGCTGCTGTGATCACTGCGTCTTGCAACGGTCTCGACGCCTGTCCGATCTGCTCTCCCACAACCGACACCGGAGCGCTTGCCTGATAGCGGGCAAGCATGACATCGAGCCGCGCGAGAATCGACGCGGCGTGCTCCACACTGGCAGCAGTGGAAACCAGGTCGCTCTCCTTACTTGTGGCAAGTGCCGTTTCATCGCGGCGGCTCAGCACGCGCGCCCAGTGCAGACAACTGAGCAACGAGCCGGTCGCAAGCTCGATCCCCGGATTCCAGACGAAAACCCGCTGGGTTTGCAGCGGCCGCAAGGCGATGCGCAGGTCATGCCAGCTACGATCGAGCGCACGCATTGCCGTGCTTGCCGCCGCGGCGTGCGTCGGCGCATCCGTTGCGGCAGCGAGCTGCACTACCTGCCTGAGCGCCGCCAGCACGGCGGCAAGCCGCGCCTCGACGTGACGCGTGGCCGCGAGCGGCATCATCAGGATTGCGACGGCAAACGAGACGATGCAACCCACCAGCACTTCCTCGATGCGCAACTCGACGAGCGGCCCCATCGCAAATCCCAGTTGTCCATAAACGAGGCCGACCAGCACGGTGATAAAGAACACACCGGGCGCGTAAGCGTTCAGGATGTAGTACGCCCAGCCGAAGACGCACAGCACCATTGCCGCGGCCATCAGCATCGGTGCGTCGTGCAGCGACACGGCCAGCAGCACGCTGACGAGCGCTCCCGCGAGCGTCCCGGCAAGCCGTTGTGCGCCTCGGTAGACGGTGTCGGCGCGCGAGCGCGTGCCGAGAAACACGACGAAGGTCGTTATCACCGCCCAGAACCAGCGTTCCGGCGACAGCGAATGGCCGATCACCATGGCCAACAACGCCGCGGTGGTGGCGCGCGCCGCCGGCAGCCACGCGAGTTTGGCGCGGATCTCGCCGAACCAGGTGGCCGCGCTCTTTGTGCCGCGCGCTAGCGGCGGCGCCGACACGGCTCGCCGCGGCCGGGCGGCTTCCTCGAGCCGTTCGATGGCGCGGCGCAGAGGGTCATGCTCAACCGCGAGTGAAGCAGCGCCAAATGAAGCGGCGCCGAAGCTGGTCTGGCCGGCCGCCACCTCCAGTTCGACGAGCCGTTCGCGAAGCATCGCCGCATCGGGCGGATTGAGCAGCGCGAGCTGTTCTTCGAGCGCAAGGGCGGCCTCGTTCAGTTCGGAGACGCGCGCCGCAGCGGCCATGCCCGGTGCCTGTGCCGCACGCGCGGCGGCCAGCACGCGCCCGGCGCGCAGCGTGACGGTATGCACGGCCAGCCGCAAGGTCCGCGCTGCCTTCATGGGCACGAGCACTTGCCCCACCAGTGCCACCATCACGGGGCCGGCAACCGATAAGGCGATCGATTGCATGATCTCTGGTGCCGTTGGGTGCAGATACAGCCCGAGATAAAAAGTAACCACGCCGAGCATCGCGCAGCCGAGCGCTCGTGGGCCGCACGCCTGGCAGAGCATGCCCGTGAACATGACGAGCAGGAAGCCGGCGTCGCCCGCGAGCGGATAGCGGCTCAATGCCGCGGCAACGGCGAAATTCGCGCAAGCGCACAGATAGAGGGATAGCAGGGTGGTGAACCACGCGCTGCGGCGCGCGTCGCGCAAGAACAGCGGGGCGACCATGCTGAACAGGACGCCCAGGGCGGCCAAGGTGATCGGCAGGTGGTGAGCGGCCGTCCACGCGACGCAGGCAATGCCGCTCAACAGGCAGGCAAGCGCGGCGCGCAACGCGGTTTGGAGGCGTACGAGTCCCGGGTCCGCAACCAGCAGGCGGCCGGCGACGCGTGAAAACGCGACAGCAATCATGATCGATGATATCCAGGCTAGGAGGTCGAGACCGGCTTGTGGCCGACTGCGACAGAGCGGGCGTGGACCCGTTTGCTTCAAGCCGACGAATAGGGCTGTTAGCCGGGATCACCGGCTAACAGCCCTTTCGACGACAAACGACTACCCGCGCATGACCGCATCGGCCGCTGGAAGAGGGCTTCGCGGAGCGGCGGCATGTTCGGGTTTTCCCGGATCATATCTGGTCAAAATTCGCTGTGTCCAGCAAAGCGATAAAAGTGCGCGGTACCGGACGAAGGTATTTCGAAAGGTGGCGCCGGCGGGGCGGGCTGCCCAGTCCGGCGCCGGACTGGGCCGGCAGTGCCGAAAAACGGTGCGCTCCATGGACGCGCAGGACGTGCGGCGGCTTGTCGAACGACAGATCGCAAAACGGAATTCACTTGCTATCGAATAACATTTAATACGCCATCCTCAGTATATTTTCGCGATAGCTTATTGGGCCAGACTGATCTTTTTGTGCTCCTGATTTTGTGCATAGCGGAACGCTTAAACAACGGTGGCAAAGCGCGGAAATGACTTCATTCGAGGCCTTATAGCGAAGTCAATCCTGAGGATTGCATCGCTTCCGGTTGGTATTTCACAACGCTTTTTTCGCTTCTCGTCTTCCCCGGATAGACGCCCTGCTATCGGCGTGCAAGCATCCGTCCCGTTGTGTGTTTCCGAACCCGCAACTGCCAACGAAGTTTGCCGTTGACCCGCAATGGCAGTTTAAAAGCGCGTCGTTTAAATATTCTTCAAGTGCCCGGAGATCTGAATGAAAAAGCAAGTCATTGCACTGGCTGTATCTGCAGCATTTGCTGCCCCTGTATTCGCCCAAAGCAGCGTCACGTTGTATGGCGTGATCGACGAAGGCATTGATTACACGAATAACGCCGGCGGCGGTCACGTGTACGAAATGGCAAGCGGCTATGCCCAGGGCAGCCGTTGGGGTCTCAAGGGCTCGGAAGATCTGGGCGGCGGCCTGAAGGCAATCTTCCAGTTGGAAAACGGCTTTGACGTGAACAGCGGCAAGCTGAATCAGGGTGGCCGCGAGTTCGGCCGTCAGGCCTACGTCGGCCTGAGCGACGACAGGTTCGGTACAGTCACCTTCGGCCGCCAGTACGACTCGGTGGTGGACTACCTCGCGCAGACCACGGCTAACGGCAACTGGGCAGGCTATCTGTTTGCGCACCCGTATGACAACGACAACACGGACAACTCGTTCCGTCTGGACAATACCGTCAAATACGCGAGCCCGGAACTCTCCGGCTTCCAGTTCGGCGGCGCTTACGCGTTCAGCAACGACACGAACTTCGCGAACAACCGCGCGTACAGCTTCGGTGCCCAATACACCAACGGCGGCCTGCTGCTGGCAGCCGCCTACCTGCAGGCGAACAACCCGGGCGCCGGCTCCGCTGGCGCGATCACGTCCAATGACGCGAGCTTTATCGCCGAGCGCATGCGCGTGTTCGGCGCCGGCGTGAACTACACGTTCGGCCCGGCCACGGTCGGCTTCGCGTACACCAACTCGAACTACAAGAACCCGACGGGCAACGGCTATCTCGGCACGCCGGGCGCAATCGTCGCAACCGGTTCGACGCTGAACACGCTGAAGTATCAGAACTTCGAAGTGAACGGCAAGTATCAGTTCACCCCGGCGTTCTACGTGGGCGCACAGTATGTCTACACGATGGAAAACTACGAAGCGTCGACGGGCACGGTCAAGCCGAAGATCCACTCGGTGGGTCTGATGGCGGACTACAACCTGTCCAAGCGTACGGACTTTTACGTCCAGGGCGCCTATCAGAAGGTGGCGGGCAGCAAGACCAACTCGATCCTCGACGATGCCTTCATCCCGGGCACCGACGCCCCGTCCACGACCTCCAACCAGCTCGTCGTGCGTCTGGCTATCCGTCACAAGTTCTAACCGCCACGCGGCATCACGTGATGCCGTACGCGTGACGTGATGTCTTTTCCTGGCTCATCGTGTATTGCTAGATACTCGATGAGTCTTTTTTATTTGTGCGGGTGCGCCGCGACGACCGTTCTTCGAACACAAGCATCCCAAACCGGCCGTCGGCGGACGCGGCATATCATGCCGCCGCCCGCCACAGTAAACATTTAATTCTGCCATCTACGGCTGACAGCCGCCATCCGGGGCGTCCCGGCGCGCGTCAGAATGCCCGCCCAAGGCCCTGCGGCCCGCTTGCGCGTGCCGTGCAATCCCCGCAACGCCCGTCCTGCCGGCCTGAGAGCCGCATGCCTCAACGCGCGCAGCAATTCATGCTGTGAAGCGCCATCAAAACGATTCGTTTCGCTTGCGCGCGATGCCGAATCAGGACATTCCGTTAATTTTGCGGTGCTTAAATTCACTCAACCCGCAACGCTTCGTGCCTTGACGGGGCAAGCAGCCAACCACAATCCAGATTGATTCTTTCCTTGGTCCCAGGAGCAGATACCATGAACGACGACGAAATCAAACGAGCCGGTTTCAGCCGCCGCGACATGATGCGTGTATTGACTGCGGGCGGCATGCTTGCCACGGGCGCCGGCGGGATGCTGGCGGGCGCTGCCAGCGCCTTCGCCGACACGCCGAAGAAGGGCGGAAAGATTCGGGCTGCCTATGACTCCAGTTCGACCGCGGACACGCTGGACCCCGCCAAGGGCTCGACTGGCGCCGATTACATCCGCTTCTTCATGTTCTATAGCGGGCTCACGCAGTTCGACGCCAGCCTGACGCCTCAGCCGGCGCTGGCCGAGTCGTTCACCAGCAGCGACGCCAAGGTCTGGACCATCAAGCTGCGCAAGGGTGTGACCTTCCACGACGGCAAGGCGCTGACGCCCGCCGACGTCGCGTACTCGCTGATGCGCCACAAGAACCCGGCGACGGCCTCGAAAGTGAAATCGGTAGCCGACCAGTTCGACGAGGTCAAGGCCAGCGGCCCGGACGAAGTGCAGATCACCTTGACGACGCCGAACGCCGATCTGCCGGCGATTCTCGCCACGCCGCAGCTCGTCATCATCAAGGACGGCACCACCGATTTCTCGACGGCGGTGGGCACCGGACCGTACAAGCTGAAAACCTTCAAGCCGGGTGTCAGCACGGTCGGCGCACGCAACGACAATTACTGGCGTCCGGGTAAGCCCTACCTCGACGAGGTGGAGCTGATCGGCATCGGCGACGACTCGGCACGCGTGAACGCGCTACTCTCGGGCGACGTCCATCTGATCAGTGCGGTCGATCCGCGCGCCACACAGCGCGTGGCGTCGACGCCCGGCTATGCGATCAAGGAAACCAAGTCGGGTCTCTATACCGACCTCATCATGCGGCGCGACAATCCGCTCACCGGCAATCCGGATTTCGTGCAGGGCATGAAGTATCTGTTCGACCGCGAGCAGATCCGCACGGCGGTGTTTCGCGGTTATGCGGTGATCGGCAACGATCAGCCGATTCCCCCGGGTCATCGCTACTACTTTGCCGGTTTGCCGCAGCGTCCGTACGACCCGGACAAGGCCAAGTTCCATCTGCAGAAAGCGGGTGCCGTCGGCTTGACGCTGCCGCCGATCTACGCGACCTCCGACGCCAACGGTTCGATCGAAATGGCCGAGATGATGCAATTGTCGGCGCAGAAGATCGGCGTCAACCTGACGGTGAACCGCGTGCCGCCCGACGGCTACTGGTCGAACCACTGGATGAAGCATCCGCTCGGCTTCGGCAGCATCAATCCGCGCCCGAGTGCGGACGTGCTGTTCACGCAGTTCTTCAAATCGGATGCCCCGTGGAACGAATCGGGCTGGAAGAATCCGCAATTCGACCAGTTGCTGCTCACGGCGCGCGCCGAAACCGACGACGCCAAGCGCAAGCAGATGTACGCTGATATGCAGACCATCGTCAGCAACCAGGGCGGTATCGGCATTCCGTCGTTCATCAGCCTGCTCGACGGCTACGACAAGCGCCTCAAGGGCCTCGGCTCGATTCCGACCGGCGGGATGATGGGCTTTTCGTTTGCCGAAAACGTCTGGTGGGACGCCTGATCCGCCAGGCGCTGGCGGACCGGCCGTCCGGTCCCGCGGTTTAGTCCGGCTATCCGGTGGCGCAACGCGAGTTGCGCCACCGGCCTCTGCAATCCTCCCAGGAGGCCCGTGCGATGAACCAGACCGTTGCAGCGTTGATCGTCAGGCGCATTGCGCTGACGCTGCTGATTCTGCTGATCGTGTCGATGATCATCTTCACGATTACCAACCTGCTGCCCGGCGACGCCGCGCAGCAGGCGCTCGGCCAGGCGGCGACGCCGGAAACGATCGCCGCCTTGCGGCTGCAGTTCGGCCTCGACCAGCCGGCCTATCTGCGCTATCTGCACTGGTTCGCAGGCCTGTTGCGCGGCGACTTTGGCATGTCGCAGTCGAGCAGTCTGCCGGTCAGCGAGATGATTGCCGGCCGCTTGCCGAAGTCGCTGCAGCTCGCCGCCATCACGACGCTCGTCTCGGTGCCGATTGCCATTTCACTCGGCATTCTCGCCGCAGTGAAGCGCGGCTCGTTGCTCGATCGCATCGTCAGTCTCGGCACCCTGGCGCTGGTGGCGACGCCCGAGTTTCTGATCGCCACATTTGCGGTGCTGGTTTTCGCGGTCAAGCTTCATTGGCTGTCGGCCCTGTCGTACGGCGGCGAGATCGACAGCTTCGAACACTTCATGCGCGCCTATGCGATGCCGGTGATTACGCTGTGCTGCGTGATCATCGCGCAGATGGCGCGCATGACGCGGGCGGCGGTGATCGAGCAGCTCGGTTCCTCGTACGTGGAAATGGCGATTCTCAAGGGTGCCCGCCCGGCGCGCGTGGTGCTGCTGCACGCGCTGCCGAACGCGATCGGCCCGATTGCCAATGCGGTGGCGCTGAGCCTGTCGTATCTGCTGGGTGGCGTGATCATCGTCGAGACGATCTACAACTATCCCGGCCTCGCGCGCCTGATGGTGGATGCGGTCAGCAATCGCGACATGCCGCTGGTGCAAGCCTGCACGCTGATCTTCTGCCTCGGTTACCTGATCCTGGTGCTGCTGGCGGATCTGTGCGCGATCGTCTCCAACCCGAGGCTGCGGACATGAACATTCCCCATTCGTCCGCCGTCGATCCTGGTTCACCGACGCACGCCGATGCGGCGCTCAGAAGGAGTTCTGCCATGCCCGCCCCTCATTCACCCGTGCCGTCCGGCGGCGGCGCCGCGCCGACACCTCCGGCCAGGCGGCCGGCGCGCCGCGTGCCGGCCCTGTCGTTGAGCGGCTGGATCGGCGCCGCGATGGTGGCGCTGGCCTTGCTGGTGGCGATCTTCGGGCCGTGGCTCGCGCCGTATCCGGTGGGCGCGATCGTCACCCAGGACGTGTTCGCGCCGTTCAGCGCGCATCTGCCGCTCGGCTCGGACTATCTGGGCCGCGACATGCTGAGCCGCATCATGTACGGCACGCGTCTCACCGTGCTGCTGGCCTTGGCGGCGGCGCTGTTTGCCGCCCTGTGCGGGACCGGGCTCGGCTTGCTGGCCGCCGTCGCGGGCCGCGCCGTCGATGAGACGATGAGTCGCGTCCTCGATGCGGTGAGCTCGATTCCGACCAAGATGTTTGCGCTGATGATCGTGGCGGCGTTCGGCTCGTCGCTGACCTTGCTGGTGCTGACGGCAGGGATCAGCTATACGCCGGGCGCTTATCGGATTGCGCGTTCGCTGGCCGTGAACATCAGCGCGCTCGAATACGTGCAGGTGGCGAAGGTGCGCGGCGAAAACGCCATCTATATCTGCTGCGTGGAGATCCTGCCGAACATGATTCATCCGATGCTGGCCGATCTCGGCTTGCGTTTCGTGTTCGTGGTGCTGTTGCTGAGCAGCCTCAGCTTCCTTGGGCTGGGCGTCCAGCCGCCGTACGCCGACCTCGGCTCGTTGGTGCGGGAAAACATCGCCGGGCTCGGCGACGGTGCGCCTGTGGTCCTGATGCCGGCGATCGCGATTGCCATCCTGACGGTCGGCGTCAACCTGCTGATCGACGGTCTGCCTGGGCGTGGCAAGCGTCTGCGTTTGCGCCGTGCCGCGGAGGCTCGCTGAGATGAACACGACACACGACAACCTCGTTGAAGTGCGCGGCCTGCGGGTGGTGGGCAGCAGCGAAGGGCGGCCCGAAACGACCATCGTGCACGATATCGACTTTACGGTGGCACGCGGTGAGGTCCTTGCGCTGATCGGCGAATCCGGCTCCGGCAAGACGACGATCGCGTTGTCGCTGATGGGGCACGCGCGCACTGGTTGCCGGATTGCCGGCGGCTCGATCCGGGTGGGCGAGAGCGACGTACGCGCGCTCACGCCCGAGCAACTGGCTTCGCTGCGCGGCCGCAAGGTTGCCTATATTGCGCAAAGCGCGGCGGCGGCCTTCAATCCGGCGCGCACGATTCTCGATCAGGTGATCGAAAGCGCGCTGATTCATCGGACCATGAGCAAGGCCGCTGCGCAGGCCAAAGCCGTCGAACTGTTTCGCGCGCTGGCGCTGCCCGATCCCGAACGGATCGGCAAGCGCTATCCGCACCAGGTATCGGGCGGGCAGTTGCAGCGGCTGCTGGCAGCGATGGCGCTGATTACGGACCCCGAACTGGTGATTCTCGACGAGCCGACCACGGCGCTCGACGTCACCACGCAGATCGACGTGTTGCAGGCGTTCAAGCGGGTCGTGAAGGAACTCGGCACGACGGCAGTGTATGTGTCGCACGATCTGGCGGTGGTCGCGCAAATGGCCGATCGTATCGTGGTGCTAAGCGATGGTGCGATTCGTGAAGTGGGCGACACAGCGCAGATTCTCAATGCGCCGTCCCATGCGTACACCCAGAGCCTGATCGCCGCAGTCATGCCGACGCCGCGCGGCGCGCGTCCTGACGTCAGCCCTGCGGCCGGGGCCGACAAACGGCCGTTGCTGGAGGTCAAACGTCTGGTCGCGGGTTACGGCAAGGTCGATGCGAAGGGCTTTCCGGCCGCGCGCATTCTGGACGACGTGGATCTGGTGATTCATCGCGGCAAGACCGTCGGCGTGATCGGCGAGTCCGGTTCCGGCAAGACCACGCTCGCGAAGGTCATTGCGGGATTGGTGCCGGTGGCGAGCGGCTCGTTGCTGCTCGACGGCGAACCGATGCCTGCGCGGTTGAATCGGCGCACCAAGGAACAGTTTCGGCGCATCCAGATTGTGTTTCAGAACGCCGATACGGCTTTGAATCCGGTCCATACGGTTGAACGGATTCTGTCGAGGCCGCTTGCGTTCTATCACGGCATGAAGGGCGAGCGTGCGCGGCAGCGTGTCGCCGAACTGCTCGATCTGGTACGTCTACCCGCCGCGCTCGCCACGCGCCGCTCCGGCGAATTGTCGGGCGGCCAGAAGCAACGGATCAACCTCGCGCGGGCGCTGGCGGCCGAGCCCGACCTGATTCTGTGCGACGAGGTGACCTCGGCGCTCGATACCGTGGTGGGGGCGGCGATTCTCGATCTGCTCGCCGATCTGCAACGCAAGCTGGGCGTGTCGTACCTGTTCATTACCCACGACATCGGCAAGATGCGCGCCATCAGCGACGACATCGTCGTGCTGTATTCGGGGCACCGCGTCGAGGCCGGCGATCGCGCCGCGCTGTGCGCGCCGCCGTTCCATCCGTATGCCGACCTGCTGATTTCGTCGGCGCCGGAGTTGCGCACGGGCTGGCTCGACGAAGCTACCGTGCGCTGCCATAGCGAGTTGCCGCCCGTCGGGCCGCGTGCGGAGCATTCGGAACTGTGCACGTTCCTCGGGCGCTGTCCGTTGCGTGTGGACGGCTTGTGCAACACCACGGCGCCGGCACGCCGGCAACTGTCGAACGGTGCAGAGGTCTTGTGCCATCGTACGGAGCTTGATTTGCTGAGCCTGCAGCAGGGCCCGGCGGTGCGCGAAGGCACAGTGGCATGAGCCGGCATGCCGCGCGTGCCGCTCTGTCTGGCACAGCCTGAAATCTTCAACACCATCATCGACCTACTTCAGAGAGCATCAAGTCATGTCGCAGTCTTCATCTGTCAGCCCCGTGCAGAGTCTGTGTTTCAACGAGCCGCAGGGCGAGGGCACACTGCTCTCGCTGAGTCCTGAGCGGTTGCTGCGCGGTCAGCCCGAGCGGCGCGACTGGCCCGCTTTCGAGCGCGCCGACGGCAAGGTCAGCAGCGGTATCTGGAGCGGCACCGCAGGTGCATGGCGGATCGACTTCCCGCAGGGCCAGTTCGAGTTCTTTCACGTGCTCTCGGGCATTGGCGCGATCGTGCCCGATGAGGGCGAACGCAAGCCGTTCGGGCCGGGCGACGCGGTGATGGTGCCGGAGGGTTTTCGCGGCGTGTTTGAAGTGACCGAGAAGGTCACGAAGCAGTATATGTTTGTGCAGAACGTCTGAGTGAGCCGGTGTGAAGCGGGCCGCCATGAGCGCCGCTTCACACTTCGCGTGGGGCTACCGCGCTGGGTTCGCTACTCAATTCGCCACTCAGTTCTCCAGCAACTGCCCGAGACGCACCACCGTGACCCCTGGCCTCAGTTGCCGCAACGACGGCATCACCAGCACACAATTGTCATAAGGCGTGGCCACCGGCTCGCCCTCATTCCAGCCGATCACGGTGCCCGCTTTGGCAAACGTCTCCAAACCGGTATAAGCATCGGCGAAACGGAAATCCATGCTCTTTGCCACCACCGGTTGCGTGACGCGAATCACGCGCATCGCATCCGGCTTAGGTGCAAACCAGTCAGCGGGCAGATCGGCTGCGTCGAGCGCGCCCGCCAGCACCAGAAAACGCGCCGTACAGTCTTTCGCCACCACCACTGCCGACGGCTCCCAATGCTGGCCGCACTCCACCAGCAAGGCATTGCGTGGGCTTTGCGGATCGCCAAAGTCCGCATAGTCGCGCATGCGCCGCCCTTCCGGGTGGCCTTCGTCGCTGATGACCGTGGCAGGAGCGCCCAGCGCGCGAGCCAGAGCAATGCCTTTGTCCAGCGGGCCCGACACGATCAGCGGCGCACTGCGTTCGTGCATCGAATGCAGGTCGAGCAGCATATCCACCGTATCGATTACCGGACGCATCGCCCTCGCACGTCGCAGTTCGCTTGAATCCGTGCTTGCGTCACCGAGTTTGGCCGCAGTCCAGACGCGGTTGAAGTCCTGGTCGACGAAGCGCGACGCGTCTGGCCGGGATGCATCGAAGCTCAGGTAAGCCTCGATGTTGGCGAACGCGAGTGTGAGCTTGCCGCGTCGCGGCCGCACGCCAAGGTCCAGCAGCGCCTTGACCGCGATCGCACCGCACACCTCGTTGCCGTGAGTGAGCGCGTTGATCATCACGTGCGGGCCGGGCACGCCGCTATCGAACGTGTAGACGTACGGAATGCCGGTATTGCCTGCTGCATAGCCGCTCAGGTCGGGAAATTCGACGTCGACCGGATAAGCGTGGTCCTGCTGCGGGGATTGGGTTGTCATAAGAGGGTCCATTCGCAGTCGATAGAAGTAAGGTCTTTTGCAGGGATCAGCCAAGACCGCCCTGGCAAAGGTATTTGATGTGCTGGTAATCGTCGAGCCCATAGCGCGAACCTTCGCGGCCATAGCCCGATTCCTTCACGCCGCCGAACGGCGCCGCCTCGCTGGCGACGGCGCCCTCGTTGATGCCGATCACGCCGCTTTCGAGCCGCCCGGCGACGCGCCAGATGCGACGCACATCGCGCGAATAGAAGTATGCCGCGAGTCCGAACGGCGTGTCGTTGGCTTCGCGCAGCACGTCGACGTCGTTGTCGAAGCGGAACAACGGTGCGACCGGACCGAATGTCTCTTCGCGGAACAGCGCCATCTCGCGATTGGCGTTGCCAAGAACCGTGGGCGCGTAGTAATGCGGGCCGTCGAGGCTTTCGCCTTGTAGGCGGCGGCCGCCGGTCAGCACCGTTGCGCCGTGCGCGAGCGCATCCTGCACATGGCGCTCGATCTTGTCGACCGCGCGCGCGTTGATCATCGGGCCGATCTGCGAGTCCTCACGCGTGGCAGGCCCTACGCGCAGCGCGGCCACGCGGTCCACCAGCTTGCGGGCGAAGGCGTCGTACACGCTGCTTTGCACGTAGACCCGGTTCGGACAGACGCAGGTCTGGCCGCCGTTGCGAAACTTCGACGCCATCAGGCCGTCGACCGCGGCGTCGAGATCCGCGTCGTCGAATACGATGAACGGGGCGTTGCCGCCCAGTTCCAGCGAGAGCTTCTTCAGCGTATCCGCCGATTCGCGCGCCAGATGCTTGCCGACCGGCGTCGAGCCGGTGAAGGTGATCTTGCGCACGCGCGAATCGGTAAGCCAGTTCGCGACGGTGGAGGGCGTGTGCTCGCGCGAGGCGGTCACGACGTTCAGCACGCCCGCGGGCAACCCGGCTTCTTCGGCCAGACGCGCGAGAGCGAGCGCCGTAAGCGGCGTGTCTTCGGCCGGCTTGGCCACCACCGTGCAGCCGGCCGCCAGCGCCGGCGCGATCTTGCGGGCGATCATCGCCAGCGGGAAATTCCACGGTGTTACCGCCGCGACTACGCCGACGGGTTCCTTCACGACCATCATCCGCTTGCCTGGCATCAAGGCGGGCATCATGTCGCCGTAACTGCGCACGGCTTCCTCCGCGAACCATTCCACATACGATGCGCCATAGGCCACTTCGCCGCGTGCTTCGGCGAGCGGTTTGCCCTGCTCGCGCGAAATGATGCGCGCGAGGTCTTCGCTGTTGGCGACGATGGCAGCGTGCCAGCGTTTGAGAAACTGCGCACGTTCGCGGGCGGTGCGCTCGCGCCAGGTGTCGAATGCAGTGTGCGCAGCATCTGCCGCCGCCTTGGCGTCGGCGTCGCTGCTGTCGGGAACGCTCGTAAATTCGCTGCCGGTGGCCGGATCGCTGACTGGATAGCGCGCACCGCTGTGGGCGTCGCACCACTCGCCGTTGATGAAGTTGTGTGAACGGAAGAGTTCGGGGCGCTGGAGAGTGAGGGGCATGGCAACCACCGGGAATAAGAGTTGAGGATAACGAAGCAGAGTGCCTGGAAAGCGGGCTTCGAGGCGAGGGCGCTGACTTTGCGCCCGCCGTTGAATCAGTCAGTCAGCGGAAACAGGCTCTCAATCGGGTAATGGTTCTTCACGAACGGCGACTTGATGACGACATAGCTGAAATACTTTTCAATGCCGATATTGCGTTCCAGCAGATCTTCCATCACCGTCTGGTAATGCACGACGCTGCGCGTCACGAACTTGAGCAGATAGTCGTAGCCGCCGCTCACGAGGTGGCACTCGGCAATTTCATCCACCGTACGGATGCTGGCCTCGAACTTGGCAAAGTCTTCGCGCCGATGATCCTGCAAGGTCACCTCGGTGAACACGAGCTGGACGTCGCCGAGCTTGTTGAGCTGCAGATGCGCGCCGTAGCCCGCTATGTACCCGGCCTTCTCGAGACGCTTCACGCGAATCAGGCACGGACTCGGCGACAGGCCGACGGCGTCCGCGAGGTCGACATTGGTTATGCGGCCCTTCTTTTGGAGCTGGGACAGGATACGCAGATCGATGCGGTCCAGCTTCATTGAACTAGCATTGGTTGACACGGAGGCAGTGACCTATGGAAGCGCGGTGACGGAACTATCGTAGCACGCTCCGTCACGAAAAAATTTCACGGCAAACCCTTACGCAGCAAGCCTTCCGGCGAGTTACAGCGGTGCGCCGCAAGGCTGCCGGGTCATTCCCGAGGTCTCGCCTCGGGCATGACTTCAGGCAAGGCTCGCGCGCACTTCGGGTGCTTCCAGCACGGTATCGAGCGTCTTGCGCAGGCGTTCGAACATCACGTCGAACTCTTCGCGCTGATAGCACAGCGCGGGAGCAAAACCGAGGATGTTGTCGTTGAAGGCGCGGAAGATCAGCCCGTTGCGATAAGCCGTGGTGGCGATCCGCTCGCTCAGGTTCAGTGCCGGATCGAAGCGGCGCCTGGTGGCTTTGTCGGCCACCAGTTCGAGCGCGCCGAGCAGGCCGCGGCTGCGCGCGTCGCCCACCAGCGGATGGTCGAGCAGGTCTTGCAGGCCGGCTTCGAAGCGCGGCGCTTGAGCTACGCCGTTGGCGAGCAAGCCGCCTTCGTGATAGAGCCGCAGCACTTCGAGACCGATGGCCGCGCTCACCGGATGCGCCGAGTAGGTTTGGCCGTGACCCACCACCGAGCCGGTGCCCGCGCCATCGGCAATGCCGTTATAGACCTCGTCGGACATCAGCACGGCGCCCATCGGTGCATAGCCGGCGGTGAGTCCCTTGGCGACCGTCATCAGGTCTGGCTCGACGTCTTCGGCGGCGCAAGCGAACAGCGGGCCGGTACGGCCAAAGCCGGTGATGACTTCGTCGGCGACGAACAGGATGTCGAGTTCATGGCATGCGTCGCGCATCGCCTTGAGCCAGCCCTTGGGCGGCACGATCACGCCGCCCGAGCCCTGGATCGGCTCGCAGAAGAAGGCGGCCACGCGTTCGGCGCCGAGCGCCGCCACCTTCGCGCGCAATGCGGCGACCGAGGCGTCGATGACGGCTTGCGGATCGTCACCCACCTCGCTGCGATACGGATACGGCGACGGAATGTGATGCTGGTTCGGCAACGGCAGATCGAAGTTCTGATGAAACGCGCCGAGCGCAGTCAGTCCCGCCCCCACCGACGACGAACCGTGATACCCGCGCTCCAGTGCGATGAACTGCTTCTTTTGCGGCCGGCCGGTCGCGTTGTAGAAGTTCGTGATGTAGCGGATCGCCGCGTCCACCGCATCCGAGCCGCCTAGCGTGAAATACACGTGACGCAGCGAGTTCGGCGCCAGCTCGACCAGTTGTTCCGCGAGCCGGATAGCCGGTTCGCAGCCGAAGTGGAAATAGCCGGTGGCGTAGGGCAGCCGGCTCATCTGTTCGGCCGCAACGCGCACGATGCTGTCGTGGCCGTAGCCGGTATTGACGCACCACAGGCCCGAGAAGGCATCGAGCAGCTCCTTGCCTTCGCTGTCGCGCAGCCACGCGCCGCGGCCCGATTCGAGAACGGTGACGCCGCGCTGCTCGTGAGCGCGCAGGCTGGCTACCGGGTGGATCAGATGTTTGCGGTCGGATTCGATCAGTGAGGACGTGGACATGGTATGGGGTGCGTGAGTTGTGCGCGCAGCAATGCACGAAGTGCCGGAATGGTGCGCGCAACGCGTGCCGCGGGCGCGAACCGCATGCAAACCATGGTAGCGGGACAGAAACAACGAAGACGTTGGGATTCGGCGCCGCTGGAAGGCGGGAATTGTGTTTTTGCAGGCGGTGCAGCATTTTGTGCTGCGGGGCAGGAGGGGTGCGCCGGCGGCAGCGCAGTGACTGCGGCCCGGCAAGCCGCAGCGATGGGGCAAAAAACGCGCGCCAATGACCAATGGCCACTGGCACGCGTGAAGCTTCAATATCCGCGTGTGCGGTCCACGAGTCCCACTAGCGGTTCGCCTTCGCGATGGCGGCGCAGATTGTCGAGCACGACTTCGACGGCGCTGTCCGGCTGGGTCATGCTGGCGACGTGCGGCGTAATCATCACGCGCGGGTGCCGCCACAGCGGATGGTCTGCTGCGAGCGGTTCGGGGTCCGCCACATCGAGCACGGCGGCGCTCAGTTGCCCGCTGTCGAGCGCGTCCAGCAGATCGTCCTGGCGCAGATGGCCGCCACGACCCGTGTTGATCAATGAGGCCCCGCGCGGCAACTGCGCGAACAGATCGCGGTTCAGGATATGACGCGTCGCGTCGGTGAGCGGCAGCAGGCACACCAGAATATCGGTGCGGGCCAGAAATTGCGGCAGCGTTTCGGCGCCCGCGAAGCATTCGATCCCATCGAGCGTGCGCGGCGAGCGGCTCCAGCCTGCACATTGAAAGCCGAAGCTGGCAAGGCGTGTCAGCACGGCCTGGCCGAGGACGCCGAGACCCAGCACGCCCACCCGCCGCTCGCCGGCGACCCGGGTGCGCAACTGCTGCCAGCGGCCTTCGCGTTGCTGCGCGGCATAGGTCAGCCAGTCGCGGTGCAACGCGAGCGTAGCGAGCGTCACGTAATCGACCATCCCCGCCACGATGCCCGGTTCGATCATCCGCACGACCGGCAGATGCGCGGGAATGGCCGACAGGTCGAACTGGTCGATTCCCGCGCCCACCGAAAACACCACTTCCAGATTGGGGAAGGTTGCGGCGAGATCGCGCGGCGCTTCCCACACAGCGAGGTAACGGACCGCAGCGGCGGCATCGCCGGAACTGCCGTCCGGCCAGATGCGAAAGGGAATCTGCGGCGCTTTCTCGGCAAACAGGCGCGCCCATTGCGCGCCGCGCACGGGGTCGGCCTTGTAGAGGAAGGTCATCGCGTGAGGTCCGATCGAGTTCGCTGGGGTTGTGGCTGGATTGGGCCGGAATCCGCCGGCGCTTAACCGAGCGCCTGGTTGGTGATGGCGAAGACCCGTGCCGTGCCTTCCGGCTGCGGCGCGGCGCCTCGCACCATGGTGACCACGGCATCCACCTGTTGCAGTCCGAGGCTGTCGAGCCAGTCGGACAGGCCGGACGCGCCGTCGACGTCGATGCGCACGAACTTGCCCGGGTTCGAACCGACCAGATGGCTGATCAACGCCTGGGCGCCTTCGATATGCGGCGCCACCAGTGGTCCGATCACATGACCACGGCCGAAGCGGCGCATCAGCGCGAAGCCGACCGGCTCGCCGTCGCGATCGAGCACCACGCCTTCGGCCACGTTCAGCAAGGCGGCGAGCACCTGCGTGCGGTCGTAACCGGCCGCCCGGTTCAACAAGGCCGCGAGGCGGTCCGGATCGCGGGCGCCGAGCGGACGAATCCGCTCGCCGGGCGCGAGTTGCACGGCCGGCGGATGCGCGCCGCCCGTGCCCTGGTGCTGGTGGATGCTGCCGATGGCCTTGAAACCGAACTTTTCGTAGAGCGGCTGGCCGGCGCGCGTGGCGTTCAGGAAAGTGGTGCGCTCGCCGAGCGCGTCCATGGTGCGGGTCATCAGATCGCGGCCGATGCCGCGGCCTTGCTGCTCAGGGGCGACGATCACCATGCCGAGCGAGGCGTGATCCGCGCCGAATTTCCAGTGCAAAGCGGTGCCGAGGAGTCCGCTCGGGTCCTCGGCGCCGACGCCTGCGCCCAGGTTCAGCGCGAATTCCCAGTCTTCGCGGCGATGCGGCCATTTGACCGCTACCGACAGGTCGTGCGCGGCGGGCAGATCGCCGGCCGTCAGCGGACGAAACCGAACGGGTGCTGCAGCAAGCGGTTGAGTCACTTTCCACTCCTCTTCAATATGCCTGCGTAATGTCGCATCCGCCGTGCGTCGCGGCTAGGACGATCTTATTGCGCAGGCAGGCTGGTGGGAATACCGCATGCTCCACTGCCTGCGCCCCTCATAACGCGCACTTCTGGCGGTCGCCCCCGGCCATGATGGCAGCAAATGCTGCGGCATCGCCCGTACCATGATCCGCATCTCGTCTGCGAACTGGAATGGACACAATGGATAGCTTCGATCCCGCTCTGATTGCCGTGCGCAGCGCGCACTTTATCGGCGGCCGCTATGTGGACGGCGTCGCCGCACTCGATGTGACGCGGCCCTCGGACGGCACGGTGTACGCGGATTTGCCCGTGGCCGACGCCGATCTGGTGGATCGTGCTGTCGAGAACGCATGGCACGCCTTCAAAACCAGCGACTGGGCCCGCTGTGCGCCGCGCGAACGCGCGCGCACGCTGCGCCGCTGGGCCGAACTGATCGAGGCGGATGTGGAAACGCTGGCGCGCCTGGAGTCGGTCGGCTCGACCCGGCCGATCCGCGATGCCGCCGCGTGGGACGTGCCGTTCACGGCCGAGGGCATCCGCTTCTATTCGGAGTTCGCCGACAAGATCGGCGGCGAGGTGGCGGCGACCCGTCCTGACCATCTCGGCATGATTGTCGCCGAGCCATACGGCGTGATCGGTGCGATCGCCCCGTGGAATTTCCCGCTGGTGATGGCGTCGTGGAAGCTTGCGCCGGCGCTGGCAGCAGGCAACGCGGTGGTGCTCAAACCCTCGGAGATGACGCCGTTCTCGGTGCTGCGCCTCGCGGAACTCGCGATCGAAGCCGGCATTCCGCCGGGCATTTTCAACGTGGTGCAGGGCGACGGCCGCATCACGGGCGACGCGCTGGTGCGTCATCCGAAGATCGCCAAGGTGACCTTCACCGGTTCGAGCCAGACCGGCGCCGCGATCATGACGGCCTGTGCGCAGACCGGTACCAAGCCCGTCACGCTCGAACTCGGCGGCAAGAGCCCGCAAGTGGTGTTCGCGGATGCGCCGGATCTCGACCTGGTGGCGCGCCGCATCGCCGGCGCGATTGCCGGCAATGCGGGGCAGGTGTGCGTGGCGGGGTCACGCCTGATCGTCGAGCGCTCGGCCGCGCCGCGCCTGATCGACGGCATCGGCGCTGCATTTGCCGCGTTGCGGCCCGGGCACACATGGGCCGCGGGCACGACGCTGCCGCCGATCATCTCGGCCAAACAGGCGCAGCGTATCGAAGGCATTGTCGAACGTAGCGTCGAGCAGGGCGCGCAGATCGCGACAGGCGGCATGCGCCTGCCGGTCGCCGGCGAGGGTGCCTTCTACGCGCCGACCATCCTGACCAACGTGACCGCCGCCTCGGAGGCCGTGCGCGAAGAAGTGTTCGGCCCGGTTCTGACGGTGCAGACTTTCGACGATGAAGACGAGGCGCTTGCGCTGGCGAGCCACGAGAAGTACGGGCTTGCTGCTGGCGTGCATACCGCGGATTTGAGCCGCGCCCTGCGGGCGATGCGCAGCATCGAAGCGGGCACGGTGTGGATCAATCGCTATGGACGGACCGCCGATTTCGTCATTCCGACCGGCGGCTACAAGCAGTCGGGGCTCGGCAAGGATCTGGGGCGCCAGGCGTTCGAGGCGAATCTGCGTTTCAAGAGCGTGCTGATCGATCTGAACCAGGGTGCTTGAGCACATGGACCGGACATCGGCACAAGCGCCGCCCAAACCTCAGACATAAACCCCGCCGCGCACAGCACGATCTGCTGCTGGCCGAGGCGGTTTCAGCTTCCCAGGACGGCCGCATCGGTTTCCGATGCGGCCGTTGCCGTTTACATGGCGGTTTGAGCAAAGCCGCTGTGCGACCCGCCGAGCCTTGATTAGCCTTATTGAACGCGCTCGTAGCCGGGCATACCCACCCCAGCGGAGCGCATCCCCGGCTCCCCCGAAGTGCTGCCGCATAGTGTGCTGCGCGGGCGGCGTAAAACGGCGGATTGTGTGTTCAGCAGCGTCGATAACACGACAACCCGGATTTTTTGGGGTGGTGTAATTCATTTCAGCAGCCGTCGCCGCGCATTCAACGACTGCCGCAGCGCGGCATGGCGCGCCGGTTGCAGGCTGCCGTTTGCGCCGGCTGATTGGCTGAGCTATTGCTGCTGACTCATTGCTGATTTAGCGCTGCTTTTGCGTTGCCCCCAACGCCGACTATTGCCCACTACAGGACATAGACATGACCCGCTTCAGGCCCAAATACATCACCTTCGATTGCTACGGCACGCTGACCCGCTTCCGCATGGGCGACATGGCCCGCGAAATCTTCGCCGACCGCGTCAATGCGGAGCAGATGGAGCAGTTCGTGCGTGACTTCTCCGCCTACCGCCTCGATGAAGTTCTCGGCGCATGGAAGCCGTATCAGGAAGTCGTGAAGAACGCCGTGCGCCGTACGCTCAAGCGCTGGAACCTCGCCTACGACGACGCCGAAGCGCAGCGCTTCTACGACGCCGTGCCCACCTGGGGTCCGCACCCGGACGTGCCGGAAGGTCTCGCCAAGGTCGCGAAGGAAATCCCGCTGGTGATTCTGTCGAACGCTTCGAACGATCAGATCCAGAGCAATGTCGACAAGCTCGGCGCACCGTTCCATGCGGTCTACACCGCGCAGATGGCGCAGGCCTACAAGCCGCGTCTGCAAGCGTTCGAATATATGCTGGATAACCTCGGCTGCGGCCCGGAAGATATCCTGCACGTGTCGTCGAGCCTGCGCTACGACCTGATGTCGGCCAACGACCTCGGCGTGAAGAACAAGGTGTTCGTCGCACGCGGTCACGAGCCGTCGACGCCGTTCTACAACTACACCGAGATCAAGGACATCGGCGGTCTTGCCGGCGTCGTCGGTCTTTAAGCCCGCAACTCAAGCCCTGAAGCGCGAAGGAACCCGATGAAGCTCGATTCGTACTGGCTCGACACCGCTCCGCCGTTTCTCGACGGGTACAAAGGCCCGCTCGAGGGCGGCGCCGAAGTGGTGGTGATCGGCGGCGGCTTCACCGGCCTGTCCGCGGCGCTCGAGCTGGGCAAGCGCGGCATTCCGGTGACGGTGCTGGAAGCAGGACGGATAGCCGGTGAGGCGTCGGGCCGCAACGGCGGCCAGTGCAACACCGGTCTTGCGCACGATTACGCGGCGCTGGCGGCACGCATCGGCGCCGACCACGCCCGCGAGTTCTATCGTGCATACGAGAGCGCGGTGAAGACGGTGGCGTCGATCGTCGATGAAGAGAAGATCGATTGCGACTTCTTTCGCGGCGGCAAGATCAAGCTCGCAGCGAAACCCCAGCACTTCGACAAGCTCGCCAAAACCTATGAATCGCTGGTGCGCAATGTCGATCCGGATGTCGAACTGATTCCGCGCGAGCGGATTCGCGAAGAGGTCGGCTCGGATGGCTTTTACGGCGGCCTCGTGCAGCGCAACGGTGCGCAGATGCATATGGGCAAGTTCGGTGTCGGCCTCGCGACCGCCGCGGCAAAACACGGCGCGCGCATTTTCGAGCACACGCCGGTGACGGGGTTGAAGCGTCTCGACGGCGAGCGTTACGAAGTGAGCACCGAGTCCGGCACGATCCGCGCCGGGCGCGTGCTGGTTGCAACAGGCGCTTCGCAGATCGGCCCGTTGCAGTGGTTTCGGCGGCGCATCGCCCCGGTGGGCAGTTTCATCGTCGTGACCGAGCCGTTGACGAGCGCACAGCTCGACGAACTCGTGCCGACGCGCCGCGCCTATGTGACCACGCGCAACATCGGCAACTACTTTCGGGCCACGGCGGACAACCGTCTGCTGTTCGGCGGCCGCGCGCGTTTTGCGATGTCGAACCCGCGCTCCGACGAAAAGAGCGGCCGGATTCTGCGCGCCGGTCTCGCCGGCTACTTCCCGCAACTGGCCGAGGTGCGTCTCGACTACTGCTGGGGCGGCCTCGTCGACATGACGGCGGACCGGCTGCCGCGCGCGGGCCAGCATGAAGGCCTGTATTACTCGATGGGCTATAGCGGCCACGGTGTGCAGATGTCGGTGCACATGGGGCGCGTGATGGCCGACGTGATGTTCGGCGCCGCCGCACGCAACCCGTGGCGCACGCTCGAATGGCCCGCGATTCCCGGCCATTTCGGCCACGCGTGGTTCCTGCCGCTGGTTGGCGCCTATTACCGTTTGCAGGACATTCTGCATTGAACCCATGCAGAGCGACAGTACCGTTGTTTGCCGTTGCGTCGCCCGGCGCCGTAGCGGTTTTCACCACCAAACTCCAAGGATGACCATGTTGCGTTTCACCCGTGAGCTTCGCCCCGCAGCACGCCTGCAAGCCGTTCAACGCTTCGCTTTCCAGGCTGGCGTCGCCCTCTGCATGACGTTCGGTGCAAGCCTGAGCCATGCCGCCGACACGCCGACGCTCACAGCAGGTTCGCCGCCGTCGAGCGCGCCGACCACCTTTATGGATGTGAAGACGCAGAAGATCGAAGGCCTGATGCCCGATGTGGTGGACGCCATCGGCAAGCGCGAAGGCTTCAACGTGTCGTTCGACGCGGTGCCGTTCTCCGCGCTGATCCAGTCGGCGGTGTCGGGCAAGATCGACATCATCGTGGCCGGCATGACGCCGACGCCCAAGCGCGCCGAAGTGGTCGACTTCTCGCAGCCGGTCACGGCATTCGGCGAAGGCATCATCGTCAAGGATTCGAACAAGACGGATTACAAGTCGGTTCAGGATCTGAAGGGCACCATCGTGGGCGCACCGACCGGCACCGATTACGGCGACCAGTTGGTCAAGCTCGGCATCTTCAAGGAAGTGAAGATGTACGACAGCCCCGCAGACATGACGCGCGACGTGGTGCTGGGCCGCATTACCGCGGGCTTTAGCGACTATCCGATCCTGAAGGCGCAGGAAGCGTCCGGTGGTTTGCGCGGCGCACGCGTGGTGGACGATTATGTGCCGATGCAGAAATTCGATATCGCGATCGCAGTGAAGAAGGGCAATGCCGCACTGCTCGCCAAGATCAACGATGCGCTAACGAAGATGAAGGCCGACGGCTCGCTGAACGCGATCCTGAAGAAGTGGAATCTCGCGAGCTGAGCGTGAGCTGACCAACGCGAATCTAGTGTGACGAAAACCCGTCGCCGGCAAGCGCGCCTGGCCGGTGAACGGGTTGTTCCTCACGTCCTGTCCGTCGTGGCCCGGTTCCGTTCCGAGGCGAGCGGCGGCCCCGATTCTGAAGAGCACACCGCATGCATTGGCGCGATATAACCGACTTTGTTCCGATTCTGTTTAGCGGCGCCCTGATGAGCATCATCATCACGCTGGGCTGCCTGGTATTGAGCACTGTGCTGGGACTCGTCTGGGCGTTGTTGAAGATGTCGCGCCACCCGGGCGTCGTCACAGTGGTCAGCGCGATGATCAACGTGGTGCGCGGCCTGCCGATGATCGTGCTGCTGTTTTATATCTACTTCGTGCTGCCCGACGTCGGCATTCAGATGGGGGCGCTCGAAGCGAGCATCATCGGTCTGGGCTTCGGCTACTCGACCTATGTGGCGGAAATCATCCGCTCGGGCATCGAAGCCGTCGACCCCGGCCAGTTCGAAGCGGCCCAGTCGATCGGCATGGGCCGCGTGAAGACGATGTACCGCGTGATCCTGCCCCAGGCCGTGCGGGTCGCGCTGCCGCCGTATGCGAATACGCTGGTGATGATGTTGAAGGACTCGTCGCTTGCTTCGACGATCACGGTGGCCGAGATGACGCGTGAAGGCCAGTTGATCGCCGCCTCGACGTTCCAGAACGTGACGGTCTATACGCTGGTGGCGCTCGGTTATCTGGCGATGAGCCTGCCGTTGATGAGCCTGACGCGCCGGCTGGAAAAACGTTTCGGCAAGCACAAGGCGAAGTGAAGACGATATGAAGGCTGTACGAACGCTCAACGAGGTCTTGAACAAGGCCTCCAGCGAGGATGCCATGATCGAGATCGTTGATGTGCACAAGAGCTTTGGCGCCGTTCCGGTGCTGAAGGGCATTTCGTTGAATATCAAGCAAGGCGAAGTGGTGTGCCTGATCGGCGCCTCGGGCTCGGGCAAGTCGACCCTGCTGCGCTGTATCAACGCGCTCGAATCCTACGACACCGGCGAGATCAAGCTGATGGATCAGCGCGTCGAGCAGCGTTCGCGCCAGATCAACCGCTTGCGCACGCAAGTCGGCATGGTGTTTCAACGCTTCAATCTGTTTCCGCATCGCACGGCGCTCGAGAACGTGATGGAAGGCCCCGTGCATGTAAAGGGCGAGCCGAAGCACGAGGCGCATCGCGAAGCCATCGAACTGCTCGGCAAGGTGGGGCTCGGCGAAAAGCTGCATGCGTATCCGCACCAGCTATCGGGCGGTCAGCAGCAGCGCGTGGCGATTGCGCGGTCGCTGGCGATGAAGCCCAAAGCGATTCTGTTCGACGAACCGACTTCCGCGCTCGACCCTGAGCTGGTCGGCGAAGTGCTGGCGGTCATGCGTACGCTGGCGGGCGAGGGCATGACGATGCTGGTGGTCACGCATGAAATGGGCTTTGCCCGGGAAGTGGCCGACCGCGTGTGCTTTCTGCATGGCGGCCAGATCATCGAAGAGGGCAGCGCGCAGCAGGTTTTGTGCTCACCGCGCGAGGCGCGCACGCGTGAGTTTCTGCGCCATGTCTTAAGTAACCGCATGGACTCGCGCACGGACCCGGTGAACGACAGCGCGGCCGTCAATCGCGATGGCCGCGCGCAGGGAGCAACAGCATGAGTGGACGATTCATCCGGCTCGGCGAGACCGGACGCAAGACTGTGACGATGTACGTGGACGGCAAGGCGGTCGAAGCCCTGGCGGGCGATACCGTGCTGGTGGCGATGCTCTGCTCGGTGGACCACGTGCGCCAGTCCGAATTCGGCAATGAAGTACGTGCGGGCTTCTGCCTGATGGGCGCCTGCCAGGACTGCTGGGTCTGGACCGCGGACGGCGAGCGGCTGCGCGCCTGTACCACCGTGGTCAGCGAAGGCCTGCGGATTGTGACGACTCAAGCGGAGGAGCAATGGGCCAACCTCGCGTAATCATCGTCGGTGCCGGGCCGGCCGGCGTGCGCTGTGCGCAGACCCTGCTCGCCGCGGGCATCAGCCCGACCGTCATCGATGAAGGCCGCCGTGACGGTGGACAGATCTATCGCCGGCAGCCGGACAATTTTTCGCGGCCCTATGCAAAGTTGTACGGGACCGAGGCCGCCCGCGCTGAAGACCTGCACAGCACGTTCGAACGCCTGCGCCCGCAGATCGATTACCGGCCGGAGACGCTCGCGTGGAATGTCGCGGAGCGCAAGCTGCACGTGGTGCATGACGGACATGCGAGCGCGCTGCCGTATGACGCGTTGATCCTCTGCCCCGGCGCGACGGACCGCCTGATGCCTGTGAAGGGCTGGCAATTTGCGGGGACCTATAGCCTCGGTGCGTCGCAGATTGCGTTGAAGGCGCAAGCGGTGTCGATTGGCCGCAAGGTCGTCTTCATGGGCTCGGGGCCGTTGCTGTATCTGGTTGCGAGCCAGTATGTGCAAGCCGGTGCGCAAGTGGCGGCGGTGCTCGATACCTCGAAGCTCGGCCAGCGCCTGCGCGCGCTGCCGAAATTGCTGGCGCGGCCGGATGTGCTGAAGAAAGGCGCCGCGCTCGTCTCTTCGCTGAAGAAGTCGGGCGTCGTGGTCGAGAACGGTATTGAACCGCTCGAAATCATGGGTTCGGACGCCGCGGGCGTGCAAGGCGTGAGCTATCGCGACGCCAAGGGGCGAGTGCAGCGGATCACCTGCGACGCGGTGGCGCTCGGCTATCACCTGCGTCCGGAGACGCAACTCGCCGATCTCGCGCGCTGTGCGTTCCGCTTCGACGAACCGTCGCGCCAATGGTTGCCGCAAATCGACGAACTGGGCCGCAGCTCGGAAGCCGGCGTGTATCTCGCAGGCGACGGCGTGCGCGTACTCGGTGCGGATGGCGCCGAGCTGGCCGGGCGTCTTGCTGCCTGCGCGGCGTTGCAGGACCTCGGCCACACTATCGCGGCTGCCACGCTGGACGATCTGAAGCGCCAGCAACAGAAGATGGACCGCTTCCGGCTCGGCCTGGTAGAAGCGTTTCCCTGGCCCGCTGCGCAGGCCGCGCGTCTCTCGGACGACACCGTGGTATGCCGTTGCGAAGGCGTGCGCGTCGGCGAATTGCGTCGCGTGATCCGCGAAGAAGGCGCCTGCGAGGCCAATCGCGCGAAGGCCTTTAGCCGCGTCGGCATGGGGCGCTGCCAGGGACGCTATTGCGGACACGCGGCGGCGGAAATCATCGCGGACGCAGCGAGCGTGCCGCTCGAACAGGTCGGCCGGCTGCGCGGGCAAGCGCCCGTCAAGCCACTTTCCATCGCGACGGTTGAGGAGGTCGAATGACTCGGGCGCAAGCAGATGTGATCATTGTCGGTGGCGGCTTCATGGGTGCGGCCACGGCGTTTTTCCTGCGCAAGCGGGGCCGCTCGGTGATCTTGCTCGAGCGTGGCCTCGTGGGCCAGCAGGCGAGCGGCACCAACTTCGGCAACGTGCGGCGCCAAGGGCGTTTTCTGCCGCAGTTGCCGCTCGCCAATCGTTCGCGCGAGATCTGGGGCAAGCTGCCCGAACTGATCGGCCACGACGCGGAGTTTCTGATGTCCGGCCATATTCGCGTTTGCTATCGCGAGGAGCAGGCGGACCAGTTTGAGATCTACGCGAAGGAAGCGGCGCAATATGGCCTGAAGCTCGAACTCCTGCGCGGCGCCGAGATGAAGGCGCGGTTTCCGTTTCTCGGGCCGGAAGTGTTGGCAGGCTCGTATTCGGAGAAGGATGGGCATGCCAATCCGCGCCTGGCGGCCCCGGCGTTCGGACGCGCCGCCGCGCGCCTCGGCGCGCAGATCGTCGAGAACACCGAGATTGCCACCGTCGAAAAGGAAGGCACGGAGTTTCGCGCCACCAGCACCGACGGCCGCACCTTTCATGCGCCGCAGTTGCTGGTCACGGCGGGCGCATGGGGCAGCCTGCTCAGCGAACAGTTCGGCGAGCCGGTGCCGATTGCCGTGCACGGTCCACAGATGGCCGTCACCGAGCCGACCACCTATGGCATCCGCCCGACGGTCGGCGTGTCGTCGCCTTCGATCGAGGAAGTAGTGTATTTCCGGCAGATTACGCGCGGCAACATCGTGATTGGCGGCTGCGCGCGTGGCCCGGCTTATCCGGACCTGCGGCGCGCCTATGTGTTGCCGCAGAACACGCTGCTGCAGTTCCGCCAGTTGTACCGGGTGGCGCCGGCGTTGTCGAAGCTCAATATCATCCGCGTGTGGAGCGGCATTGAAGGCTACATGCCCGACGATCGTCCGATCATGGGCCCGAGCGGCAACGTCAGCGGCCTGTACTACGCGTTCGGCTTCTGCGGACACGGCTTTCAACTCGGACCGGGCGTCGGCGACACGATGGCCGAGCTGATCGATACCGGCGCGACGAGCACGCCGCTGGAACCCTTCGATATTCGCCGCTTTGCTGCCGCTGCCGTTGCTGCACAGGCACAGCAGGCCGCATAGGAATCGAAATCATGCTGAGCGCTCATCTGGATGACCACGCAGGCCTCTTTGCAGACGCTGCGACGAGCGACGAGCCGGACGTACCGCTCGCACAGGCCACTGCGCCCGGGGCGTCGCGTCACGCGACGCGGCCCATCGAGCGGGCGATCGAATTCATCGAAACATCGTTCTCCCAACCGGTGACGCTCGCGACGCTGGCTGCCAAGGCCGAGTTGAGCGTGTCGCGCTTTGCCGCGCTGTTTCGTGCGGAAGTGGGAATCTCGCCGCATCGCTACGTGTGCCTCGTCAGGATCCGGCACGCGCAGCGCCTGCTGAGCAGAGGGCTTCCGCCTTCGATCGTGGCGACGGAGGTGGGCTTCTTCGATCAGAGCCATCTGGGGCGGCACTTCAAGCGCACGGTGGGTACGACGCCTAGTGCGTATCTGGCGGCGCGCAGTTAGGCCCGCAGTTGGCGTGAGTAGTTGGCCCGATTAGTTAGCCCGAGTGTCAGCACGCATAGTCAGCACGAGCGGTTAGCGCCGCTGGGCCGCGCGAGGCGGCCCTTGCGGATACTACGCGTGGTTCGCGATTCGCTCTGCAATCGCCGCGCCCATCTCACCCGTCGAGGCTTCGCCACCCATGTCGCGGGTATGCGGCCCTTGCTTCAGCGCGTCGGAGATCGCCGCCACGATCGCATCATGTGCATCGTGTTCTGCACCCGTTCCTTCGCCGAGGAAGTCGAGCATCATCGCCGCCGACCAGATCATGGCGACTGGATTGGCAATATGCTGCCCCGCGATATCGGGCGCCGAGCCGTGCACCGGTTCGAACAGTGACGGAAAGCGCCGCTCCGGATTCAGGTTCGCCGACGGCGCAAGGCCGATCGTGCCGGTGCAGGCCGGGCCGAGATCCGAGAGGATGTCGCCGAACAGGTTGGACGCGACCACCACGTCGAAACGCTGTGGCTGCAGCACGAAACGCGCGCACAGGATGTCGATATGCTGCTTGTCCCACGTGATATCCGGGTAGGTTGCGGCGATTTCAGCCGCGCGCTCGTCCCACCACGGCATGCTGATGGCAATGCCGTTGCTCTTGGTCGCCACCGTGACATGGCGGCGGGCGCGGCGCTGCGCCAGATCGAAAGCGAACTTCAATACGCGGTTGGTGCCGTGGCGCGTGAAGATGGATTGCTGCATCACGACCTCGCGCTCGGTGCCTTCGAACATCGTGCCGCCCACCGACGAGTACTCGCCCTCGGTGTTCTCGCGCACGATGAAGAAGTCGATGCCCTCGGCGTTATGTGCGGCGAGCGGCGAGCGCACACCTTCGAAGGTGCGCGCCGGACGCAGATTGACATACTGGTCGAACTCGCGGCGGAACTTGAGCAGCGACCCCCACAGCGAAATATGATCGGGCACGGTGTCCGGCCAGCCGACCGCGCCGAACAGGATGGCGTCGCAATCGGCGAGCTGGGCTTTCCAGTCGTCGGGCATCATCTGGCCGTGCTGCGCGTAGTAGTCGCAACTGGCCCAGTCGATATGCTTGTACGAGAGGTCGATGCCGAAGCGGCGGCTGACTGCGTCGAGGACGCGCAGGGCTTCCGGCATCACTTCCTTGCCGATGCCGTCGCCGGGAATCACGGCGATACGATGCTGTTTGCTGGTCATGTCGAAAGTCCAGAAGAATGGCGTGGGGCGATAGAGTCGGAACGATGCGCGGTGCGGTCCGGTGTGACCGCCGGGTGTGACCGATACGCCGCGCGCTTGCGCCATTCTATGCATACTGACGGCGCGCGGCAGCTCTTTGCCGGTTAATCCACTTTCCACGAATCGTGAATAAAACGCCCAATCTCGCCGACCTGCGTGTGTTCTGTGCCGTCGCACGGCACGCCAGCTTTAGTGTCACCGCGGAATTGCTGGGCGTCTCGCCCGCCTTCGTCAGCAAGCGCGTCGCCATGCTCGAAGCCGATCTCGGCACACGTTTGCTGCATCGCTCCACCCGGCGCGTGACCATCACCGAAGCGGGCGCCCAGGTCTTCGCCTGGGCCGAGAAGATTCTCAACGACGTCGAGCATCTGATCGAAGACGTCTCCACGACGCAGCGCACGCCAAGCGGCACGCTGCGCATTTCGAGCAGCTTCGGCTTTGGCCGGCATGTGGTGGCGCCGGCGGTGGCGCGCCTGTCGGCGGCGTATCCGCAGTTGAACGTACGCCTCGACCTGTTCGACAGGATCGTCGATGTGGCGGCGGAAGGCTTCGATCTGGATGTGCGCATCGGCGACGAGATCGCGCCGCATCTGATCGCGCGCAAGCTGGCGGCGAATCATCGCGTGCTGTGTGCGTCGCCTGCGTATCTGGAGCGTCATGGCAAGCCGCGCGAGCTTGCGGATCTCGCGGCGCACCGCTGCCTCGTCATCAAGGAACGCGATCACCCGTTCGGCGTGTGGCGGTTGACGGTCAACGGCAAGGAGTCGCAATTGAAGGTGACCGGGCCGTTGTCGACCAATCATGGCGAGATCGCCGTGCAATGGGCGGTGGCCGGCTATGGCGTCGTGCTGCGCTCGATCTGGGACGTCGCGCCGTTGCTGGCGAACGGCACGCTGGTGCAGGTGTTGCCGCAGGCCTCGCAGGCGGCGAATGTCTGGGCGGTCTATCCGGAGCGCCGCGCAAGTTCGGCGAAAGTGCGTGCCTGCGTGGACTTTCTGGTGGACGAGTTCAAGGGCTGGAAGGGCGAAGCGGCCCTTCACAACGCGTCATGAAAGATCACACCGAGCGTATGCCGGTGACCCGAATGCAGACGGCTCACGCCGTGCCGCAAGTTGACCCGGTAACTGCCGCGCGTGCCCTGGACGGGGCGATGATGAACCGCGAACACCACCGCATCGCCTTTACGCAACGGCATGACTTCAACGCGCGACTGCATGCGCGGCCGCTGCTCGGTCAGCACGAACTCGCCGCCCGTGAAGTCCTGCCCCGGTTCCGAGAGCAGGATGGCGAGCTGTAGCGGAAACACGTGCTCGCCGTACAGGTCCTGATGCAGGCAGTTGTAGTCGTCCTTCGCGTACTGAAGGATGAGCGGCGTCGGCCGTATCTGGCCGGCATCGTGGCAGCGCCGGATGAAATCGGCATGCTGTGCCGGGTAACGCGTGTCGATGCGCATGATGCTGTTCCACCGGTTCGCCACCGGTACGAGATGCGGATACACGGCATGGCGCAGCGTCTCGATCAGATCGGGCAGTGGGTATCCAAAGTACCTGTACTCGCCGCGGCCGAAACCGTGACGCGCCATGACCACCCGGCTGCGAAACAGTTCGTCGTGCGCATAGAGGCCGGCTAGCGCGTCGCATTCCTGTGCCGACAAAAGACCGCGAATCAGCGCGCTGCCGTGCTGGTCGAGATCCTGCTCGACGTTTGTCCAGGCCACTGCGTCGACGCGGCGCGCCACCTCTGCTGCGCTCGATAAGCCGGGTGCCGCGAGGTTCGTTTCTGTGGCGTGTGCGCCGTCGGGAACGCGTTTCAGGACAGTGTTCATGCAAGGCTCCAAAGTCTGCTTCAACCGGCCCAGTGTAAGAAGGCTGGCGCCGGCAGACACCCCGAGTCTTGCTCTTCAATTCGGCGGAATGCTCGGTACTGACGGGAGTCGTGAGTTTGAAGGCCAAGGACTTAAGCCAAACCACAGACGCGCTTCAGAAATGCGAGCTTCGCGGAACGTTCCTTTAGGTTCATAGTAAGACCCTGTTTGGTTTTTCCGGAGCACCGCCCATGTCAGCTTCTCCCCAGAACCTCGACGCCTGGCTCGACAAGCAGGAGGTCGTCAAGGACACCATCACCGCTTTTCCGCTCAATGCGCTGGCGGCAACACTGGGGTGGCCCGAAGCGGGCGATGTGGTGCCGCCGATGTGGCACTGGTTGTACTTCCTGCCGGTTTCGCCGTTGGCGGAAGCGGGTCCGGACGGTCATCCCAAGCGCGGCGGCTTCCTGCCGCCCGTGCCTTTGCCGCGCCGGATGTGGGCCGGCGGGCGGCTGACGTTCCATGAGCCGCTGAAGGTGAACGAGCGGGCAGTGCGCACCTCGACCATCGCCAATATCGAGGACAAAACAGGGCGCTCGGGCCGGCTCGTATTCGTCACGGTGCAGCACAGCATCGAGGTGGGCGGCGAGCTGAAGATCGAGGAAGAACACGACATCGTCTATCGCGACACGCCGCAAGCCGATGCGCCCCCGCCCAAAGCGGCGCCGGCGCCCGAGGGCGAAACGTGGCGGCGTACGATTCATCCCGATCCAGTCCTGCTGTTCCGCTATTCGGCGCTGACCTTCAACAGCCACCGTATTCACTACGACTATCCGTACGTGACCGAGGTCGAGGGCTATCCGGACCTGGTGGTGCATGGCCCGCTGCTTGCGACGTTGCTGGTCGACCTCGTGCGTCGCGAATTGCCCGAGGCGACGCTGCAGAGCTTCGCCTTCAAGGCGCTGCGCCCCACCTATGCGAATCAGCCGTTCACCGTCTGCGGCCAGCCTTCCGAGGACGGCAAGACCATCGACCTGTGGGCGAAAGATCACGAGGGCTACCTGACGATGCGCGCCACCGCCGCGCTGGGACGCGTGAATTCGGCGTCATCCGGGGGCGTTTCTCCAGTCAGAGATATTTTCCAATAAGAAACAAAATCTTGCCGGCCAGGGAGGCGAGTCAAGCCCAGCGCAGGCTCCGCTAAATCCGTCTATCCTATATATGGCAAGCCTCTGACCCGACTTGGGCAATGGCCATGCGGCGCCCGCCGCCGGCCCCGTCGCGATTGCGCTTGCCGCCATAAAACCCCGCGTGTATAGTTTCCGAACTTACTCTTGTTTCGCATTGGAAATTAAAGGGACTTTTCTCATGAACGCTTCGACCATCCTCGCCGATCTCGGCATCGCCCAGGCGGCGCAAGCCGGCGACATCGCGGTTCATTCGCCGATCTCCGGCGAGCTCATCGGTCGCGTGGCCAGTCACACGGTAGCCGACGTCGATGCGGCGCTCGCCAATGCAAAGCAGGCTTTCAATGTATGGCGCAATGTGCCGGCGCCGCGCCGCGGCGAACTGGTGCGCTTGCTCGGCAACCGTCTGCGCGAGAAAAAGCAGGCGCTCGGCAGCATCATTACGCTCGAAACCGGCAAGATCCTCCAGGAAGGCCTCGGCGAAGTGCAGGAAATGATCGACATTTGCGACTTCGCGGTCGGCCTGTCGCGTCAGTTGTACGGCCTGACCATTGCCTCGGAGCGTCCCGGCCACCGGATGGCCGAATCGTGGCACCCCATGGGCACCTGCGTGGTCATCTCGGCGTTCAACTTCCCGGCTGCCGTGTGGTCGTGGAATGCCGCACTGGCGCTGGTGTGCGGCAACGCCGTGATCTGGAAGCCGTCGGAAAAGACCCCGCTGACCGCGCTGGCCGTCAACCAGATCCTCACTGAAGCGCTGCAGGAATTCGGCGATGCACCGCAAGGCCTTACCGCGCTCATCAATGGTGGCCGCGATGTCGGCGCCAAGCTGGTGGCCGATCCGCGCGCCTCGCTCGTCAGCGCCACTGGCAGCACCGAAATGGGCCGCACGGTGGGCGTCGAAGTGGCGAAGCGCTTTGGCCGCTCGCTGCTCGAACTGGGCGGCAACAACGCCGGCATCGTCACGCAGAGCGCCGATCACGAACTCGCGCTGCGCGGCATCCTGTTCTCGGCGGTCGGTACCGCCGGCCAGCGCTGCACGTCGCTGCGCCGCCTGTTCGTGCACGACAGCGTGTATGACCAGACCGTCGAGCGTCTGAAGCAGCTCTACAACAAGGTGCCGATCGGCAACCCGCTCGAAAAGGGCACGCTGATGGGTCCGCTGATCGACAAGCAGTCGTTTAGCCGCATGCAGGAAGCGCTGCAGCAAGCGGTCGCGGAAGGCGGCAAGGTGTTCGGCGGCGAGCGCGTCGAGGTGAAGGGCTATGAAGGCGGTCACTATGTGCGCCCGGCGCTCGTCGAGATGCCGTCGCAAACGGCTGTCGTGCTGAAGGAAACCTTTGCACCGATTCTCTACGTGCTGCGCTATACGGATTTTGCCGAGGCAGTGGAAGCGAACAACGCGGCGGCGCATGGCCTGTCTTCGTGCGTGTTCACCACTGACTTGCGTGAAGCGGAGCGTTTCCTGTCGGCTGCCGGTAGCGATTGCGGTATTGCCAACGTGAACATCGGACCGAGCGGCGCGGAAATCGGCGGCGCATTCGGCGGCGAGAAGGAAACCGGCGGCGGCCGCGAATCGGGTTCGGATTCGTGGAAGGCGTATATGCGCCGCGCGACCAACACCGTTAACTACTCGTCGGCGCTGCCGTTGGCACAAGGCATCGACTTCAATCTCGGCTAAAGGCAGTTCTCCTTAATTCGCTTTAAAGCTTGCCGCGCGTGTCGGGTGTCGCGCGGCAAGCGCCTCCTTTCGGTGGAGCGTTGTCGTGAGTTCGAAAGTCGTAATCGTCGGCGGTGGCGTGATCGGCAGCTCGATTGCGTATTTTTTGCGCGCTTCGGACCCGACGGTGAGTGTCACCGTGATCGAGCGCGATCCCACTTATGCGCGCTCGTCGTCGGCGTTGTCGGCGGCGTCGATTCGCCAGCAGTTCTCGACTCCGCTCTCGATCCAGATGTCGCTGTTCGGCATCGAGTTTCTGCGTTCTATCGGCGAGCGTCTCGAGATCGACGGTGTAAAGCCTTCCATCGATCTGCATGAAGGCGGTTATCTGTTCCTTGCCACGCCGGCCGGCGAGCCGACGCTAAGGGAAAATCACGCGCTGCAAAAGAGCCTTGGCGCGGACATCAGTCTGCTGGAGAAGGCGGCATTGCAGGCCCGTTTCCCGTGGCTCAATACCGATGACCTGGCGGCGGGCGCCTATGGCGAAAGCGGCGAGGGCTGGTTCGACGGCTATGGCCTTGTGCAGGCTCTGCGCAAGAAGGCGCAGGCACTCGGCGCGCGCTACGTGGCCGCCGACGTGACGGCCTTGCAGCGCGACGGCAAGCGCATCACGCAAGTCGTGACGGCCGGCGGCGAGACTTTTCCCTGCGATGTGGTGGTCAACGCAGCGGGCGCCTGGTCGCGCAAGATTGCGCAGATGATCGGCATCGATCTTCCGGTGTTCGCGCGCCGGCGCAGCATTTTCAACGTTAGTTCTCCCGCGCAACTGGAACACTGCCCGCTGTTGATCGACCCAAGCGGCGTCTATTTCCGCCCGGAGGGCAAATCGTTTATCTGCGGCACCTCGCCGAGCGCGGACAACGATCCGGACGACCTGCCGCTCGACGAAGTCGATCATGCGATATTCGACGAGGTGATCTGGCCGACGCTCGCGCATCGCGTGCCGCAATTCGAAGCGCTGCGCGTGCAGAACTGCTGGTCCGGCTACTACGAATACAACGTGCTGGATCAGAACGCGATCATTGGTTACCACCCGGAGGTGGGGAATTGCATTTTTGCTAACGGTTTTAGCGGACATGGGTTGCAACAGGGGCCTGCTACTGGGCGCGGTGTTAGTGAACTGATTTTGCATGGCTGCTATACGACGTTGGATCTGTCGTCGCTTAATTTTGAGCGTGTGCTGGAGAACCGGCCGATTGTTGAAAAGAATGTGGTGTAGGTGCGCGTGTCGTGCTTGTATTGCTCGTCGTCCTTCAGATCCCGGAAGGCGGATGTTGTGGTTTGAACCCGGTCTTGTGCTGGGTTTTTTTCAATTGGATTCAGAGCGGTAATCCGAGGGGTTACTGGCCCGAATAACCGCGGCCTTACAAAGGGATCGTCTGGTTTGCCGTCGCATGATCGTGGACAGCGGCGGCGGCGATCGTACCGGCCGTATCGAGGGGATGCAACTGCGCATGGTCGGTCGCAGCGCTGGCGGCAAGCGTGGCTGCGTCCGTCCGCACACGCGCAGCGTAGGCTGTTGCCGCAAATGCCACGGCCAGGCCGTTACAGAAGACCCTATCGCCATCGCCCTCGTTGGTCTCCTGAAACAGGCATGCGCTCCAGAAGATCCGCAGATTGGTCCGAGCCTCGACATGGGTCTGGATCATCATCCGAACGTCGTCACGCGCCAACAGCGTCTGCAGGTCTGTGTCGGTATCTACCATGACCACGTGGTGCGGCCCCCTGACAATCGCCCTCTGAACACGCTCCTTGTCATTCCCCAGATCGTGCAGGACAAGATTCGGCACCCGGTCGCCGGCAACGTAGGTCTTTGGAAAGCCCAGCGGCTGCAGATCCTGTGAACGGAGCGTGCCGCCGTCCGCGGGTCTCATCAGCAACCGGTCGATTGGCGTTTGACCAACCAATGCATTCATGGGGCCGGTGGTCAACGCAGCCCCTGTGGGAATCAATTGCCAGAGCTGGACGCCGCGCGGCAGCACGAAGTTTGCCGCGCCCCCTTGGTAGGAACCATGCCCCGCGAAAACAAGGTCGTTTTGAGTGGTCTGAATTGGCATCATCCTCTCCGAAAAATTTTCATAAACTCGCGCGACCTCGACGACTATAAAAAGTCTTGAGATTGGCGAAGGAAAAAACGAGGCGATATAAATATCGCCTCGCCCGAAGCAATGACTTATTCGCCAGGATTGATGTAGAAGTGGCGATCCCAGGTCCAGCCGCCTATGTAAACCTTTCTAGATGGAACAAGTGCAAGCTGTCCAACATCGGCCCGGTTGTTCCACCCGGCATTCCAGTAATCCACGCGAACCGAAATATTCCGTGCATTTGCTGGGAGGGTGAATTCGTAAACATCCCCGTGGTTAATGCTGTCGCCGTTTTTGGCCCAACCTTTGTTGTATGTCTTCCATTCCTTCTGGTTTGAAACTGGGTCTTTCTCAAGAACCTTTTCTTCCCAATTGATGAAGGCTCTGGCTACATACCAGGCTTGCGACTCGATAGTTATTTTCCCGTTTCGATACGATGCAACATTCTCTTCGACATATTCCGTGGTTCCGTGGGACTTTGCCGGCGTTCCATCCTTCAGGAAAAATGACGCATATGAAAGAGGGAGTGCAGGATTGTTTTTGTCCAGCACCAGGTTGTTCATAATGACTTCGTTGATCTTCTTGATGCCATCCAGGTCGCTTAGATTGGCGCCTGCTAAATGGCTTGCGCCGCCGCCCCAAACCACAACGGAAACATTCACTTGATCCAGCTTATATTTCTGCCGGAATTCACCTTTGGGATCTAGAACAATCCCATCCTTGCTGAGCATTGCGTCGCCAATAATGGCGAGTTCCGACGATGTCAGGCTTGATTCAAACTTGATGAAGATGCGGCGGCCATATTGCACGCTTCCCACCAGGAGCGGAGGATGTTTGCTCGAGATCCTGTCTTTTATATCGTTCCAGGTGGTACCGTCGGCGAATACCTCGGCCGGAGATTTCGGGCTGGATGTGGAGACTGTGTAAAAAACCTGCTTATAAGAAGCGAGGTAGATGGATTTTTTATTCTCTGTTTTATAGGTAAAATCGATATTCAGTTTATTTTTTATATATTCGACATTCAGGCCGAATCTGATGGCCATCTCATGGACATCCGACACTGTGCTTTTTGTCAATGAGAGTGCCGCGGCGTTGTCCCAGCCCGATTTGCCATTGTTGGCTTTTTTCTGAAGCCAGATATCGATGGCTTTTTGAATTCCCGAGGTCACTTCTCCGTAGGCTTCATCGGCGCTCACTGCCTTTGTCTTGAATTGTCCATCACTCCCCAATCCCGGAAGATCGATGGTATACACCCTTTCGCCGTGATTGACGGCAAGCTCCGTGGGCTTGCCGTCCAGAAGCATATCGTTGGCTTGCAGCAATGCCCCCGGATAGGTGATGTGCTTGTACGATTCAGGAACTACAATGTCGAAGTCACCTTCGAAGTTCACCTTTTTACGGGTGATAAGCGTGTAGCTTGAGTTTCCATTGTCGATGATTTCATCGTCAACGTTGGAAACCGTAGTGCCATTAAACACCATTACTTTTTCAGGATCATAGTCAAGCTTCCTGATGTTTTCGTTTATTTCATTACGATTCGAGTCGTTCATGACGGTCCTTGGATAATTTTAAGTTGGCGAAGACGGTAAGCCGTGAGGATGCAAATACATTGCCGGGCATCTGGCGGTCATCTACTTCCTGAGAAATAAATTCATTCCGTGAGGTGGCGAATATGTTCAAGTCCTTTTTGAGGCGTATAACTGGTCCATGAGTTGTCGTGCCAGATATGTACCGCTTCAATCTTCAGCTTGCCGTAGCTCCGGTGGTTAAATTTATATTCGAGCGGAGCAGGATCAGTGCCGGTAATGAAATCGTATTCTGCGCAATACTTTTTCAATACAGGATCTTTCTGATTCCAGTTTGGCGTTGGCTGCATGGCAATGCCATTCAGTTTTTCTTTGGCACTGAACTCGATTACGACTTGAGGCGGATTTTGATATAACGCAGCGCCATCCCGGGTTGTCGCCGTGTAGAAACCTGGGCCGAATTCACCTCCGCTCCATTGGTTATCGACGCTTGATTTAAGGCCTTCGCTCAGAATGGAAATAGCCGATTTATATGTCGTTGAATGGAAAAATCTCGTGCCCGCGTTAACAAAACGCTCCATGACGCCTCCTATGCAGAATGCATTTCTGCGCGAATGTGAGTCAACCAATTGAAAAAAGAGCATCAATCTTTTAATTGATGCCGATTGGAAAATTATCGTAGTTGCATTGTCGAGGTAAATACCGCATATGTAGTATTTATCGTGCGCAACAGTGCACCTGACGACTCACCGTTCGAGGTGATAGGGGGAGCCGTGGAGAGGGATGGAAAGCTCGGAGGAAACTGCCTCAGTCAGATTGCATCTCGATCAGCGTTTGCATTTGCTGTGGATCAAGCGGCTTGTGCATGACGCGAAAGCCGCTCGACGCGGCGGCCTGGATACCGCTGGGCGAGGTATCACCGGTGATGATGACGGCGGGTATCGTTCGCCCAATGGCTTGCAGCACAGCCCGGATGACGTCGACCCCGCTTACATGCCTGGCCAGCCTGAAGTCGGTCACGATCATTTCCAGTTCGGCGCAATGCTCCCTTGCCATTGAGATCGCCTGTTCAAACGATTGAGCCGCGATCACGACGTGGCCCCACGCGCTCAGCAGGGTCTGCATGCCGGCCAGTACGTCGCGATCGTCGTCGACCACAAGAATGGTCTTGCACCTATAGCCGGAAACCAGCACGCCGGGATGTCCGGCGATCGCAGTGTCAGCCGGAACCTTTTGCGTTATCGGTAAGCGGACAGAAAAGAGCGAGCCGCGCCCCAGGACCGATTGCACCTGGATATCGATGCCGAGCAGCGCGGCGGTACGCTGCACGATCGCCAGGCCGAGACCCAGCCCTTGCTCCCTATCGCGAGCTGCGTTGCCGACCTGGTAATACTCCCGGAAAATGATTGTCAATTGATCAGCCGCGATACCGATACCCGTGTCGAATATCTGGATTTCCACCTGCTCCTTGCGACGACGGCAAGCAACCAGAATCCTGCCGTGCTCGGTATAACGCACTGCGTTCGACAACAGGTTGGACAGGATGTTGTGCAGCAGGACGGCATCGGTTTCCACCCAGATCGGTGTCGGTCGAATATTCAGCGCCAGCCCCTTGGCCGCGGCAACCTGGGAGAACTGATCTCTCAGGGTATCCAGTTCCTGCTGAATCGAGAAGCGGTGCACCTGTACATCGATTGCGCCTGCATCCAGTCGTGAAATGTCGAGTAATACATTCAGCAATTGCGACATACCTTTCAGCGCGGTTTGAAGCCGTTCGGCAAGGTCATTAAGGGCCGCACGCTCAACATTCGGTGCTTGCACAACGGCACGCAAAGTCGCGATATAGAGACCCAACGCATGGGTAGGCTGGCGCAAATCGTGACTGGCGGCGGCCAGGAATTGAGATTTGCTGCGATTAGCATGCTCGGCACGCTCTTTCTCCTCGGTTAGTTGCTTGATCAGTTCGATATTCTCGAAGCGCAACGCGACGGCATCCCGCACGGTATGCTGCAAGGTCCGGCTAAAGGCCAGATTGACGCCCAGCAGGAACAGCGACAGAAATCCCAGTACCGAGAACAACGCCCCTCCATAAACAAAGGAACGCGTCGCAAACGGCAACACGGTCGGCAATGCAAAGGCGAAATAGGTCGGCCACCAGGAGGAAAGCGAAGCCACCGAACCGCCCGTCATGCCGGCTAATACGATGCAGGTCAGGACTGTCACGATCGCGTTGCCCGGCGAGAAAAACAGTACGCCCATGGCACCCCACAAACAGCCGGATAAACAGGACAACAGAAGATATCGACGGACCCGACGGGTCGCAGTCCCGGCCGGATGCTCGGCGATCTGGCGATCTCGCCACACCATCGCGATGCGGATGGTGGTCAGCAGGTAAATGCAAGCAGCCCAGCCCAACAGATCGCGCCTCGAAACCTCGTGCCACAGCAAGAAAGTTGTCAGGCTGACCACGGCTATGTTGCCGAAGAGGATGGGCGGCGACTGGCGATACAGTGTATTGACCAATTCCAATCGGACATTGGCGCTAAGTTTTTTGCGTGTCATTTTTTTGTCGCTTTGAGGGCAGTCTCTTGCGTTGCGCAAGGCTGCCAGGCGTTATCGAAATCCGAGGCCGGCTTTTCTCGTAGCCGTCCGGGTTTTATTTCAATCAGCTCTGCCGTATGATCCGTCAGTATCCGGAATCATCTTGCGTTCTGACAAAGGAATCGGCTCCTTCAGGCGACTCGGGGAAATAAAAGAAAATGAAGAAAATCGTGCTGGCTGAAGACCATGCGCTGACCCGCGATGGTATGAAGCTGCTGCTGATGACTCAGCCTCACTGGTCGGTCGTGGGGGAAACAGGAGACGGGCAGACGGTCGGCCAGATCGTGCACGATACGCAGGCAGACCTGTTAGTGCTGGATCTGGGGTTGCCCGGTTGCCAAGGTATCGAGTTGATGCGTCGGGTCAAGACGCAATCTCCGGAAACCAGAATCCTGGTGGTAACGGGCAACCAGAATGCCACCGCAATCCGCTCCGCCCTGGCCGCAGGTGCCGACGGCTACATGCTCAAACTCGAAGACGGCAATGAGCTGCTTCATGCCATCGGCATGGTCCTGTCGGGTATCCGCTATGTGAGCAAGACGTTTGTCCATATGCTGGAAGTCGCAGACGACAGTGCGTTGCCATCAATCACTGCGCGGGAGAAAGAAATCCTCTCGCTAATTGCGAACGGTTACTCGAGCCAGGATATCGCCGAAAAACTGAATCTAAGCGTACTGACGGTACGCAAGCACCGACAAAATCTGATGTCGAAGCTGTCGTTGCATAACGTCGCCGAAGTAACGGCGTATGCGATACGCGATGGTTTAGGGCAGTCGGTCTCGTGAGGCTCGTGGGAGAAAAAACTGGAGCGGATCCAGTCGGGCCGTTCACGCCTAGCAAGCTCTGCTTGCGGTGACGCGCAAAGCTTGGATTGCGGGCTCGGCGAGTCACGAGCTACAGCAGTGCTGCGGTCGTCGAGCAGCCGGAATCGGCGAATTTGAACTGTTACGGATACCCTTCATTTAAACCGGGTGATTCCAAAAACTCAAAACCTGGTGATTAGATATCGTTTGTCGGGCGCGGCGTTGCCGACCACAATCGAGGCCAGCTCGATCTTCGGACCTTTAAGCGCGACACGCGCTTAAAGCCATCCTTTAATCCGTGCTCGAGGCAAACCTCGTTTATTTGCCATCCCCAGCCACCCCATGCCGGCGCACAACCGCCACGACACCATGTACACCTTCACGCCTGCGTTCGAAGCACCGACTGGCTCGCCGATCCGCGAGCTGTTCAAGTACCTCGGTCAGCCCGGCATGATTTCGTTTGCGGGCGGCTATCCGGCGAGCGATCTGTTCGACCGCACGGGACTCGACGCGGCGGCTGCACGTGCGTCGCGGCAAACCACGCTCTGTCTGCAATACGGTCCGACCGACGGCCTGGCGGTCCTGAAAGAGGAACTCGCGAAGCTCATGACGCGCCGTGGCACGCCATGTACGCCGCAGGAATTGCTGGTGACGACCGGCTCGCAGCAAGGCTTCGATTTGCTGCTACGCGTGCTGGTGGGCGCCGGGGATGTCGTGCTGGTCGAACAGCCGGCTTATCCGGCGACGCTGCAGGCGCTCAGGCTGCAGCAGGCCGAGGTGGTGACGGTGCCGGTCGATCAGGATGGACTCGATGTCAGCGCGCTGGCGGCTTTGCTCGAAGACGGTACGCTCAAGCGGGCGCCGAAGCTGCTGTACACCGTGCCCACCTTTGCGAACCCGACCGGCGCAACGCTCTCGTATGAACGGCGTATTGCCTTGCTGAAGCTGGCGGCGCGCCATCGGCTTCTGGTGGTCGAGGACGATCCGTATGGCGATCTGCGTTTTGCCGGCGAGGCGTTGCCGTCGCTGCTTGCGTTAAGCGCTCAGGTACCGGGCTCGCGCGACTGGGTGGTGCATTTATCGAGCCTGTCGAAGATCGTGGCACCCGGTTTGCGGGTGGGCTGGACCGTGGCGCATGCCGAGATTCTGCAGCGTTGTGTGGTCGCGAAGCAGACCGTCGATCTGTGCAGCTCGCCGTGGACGCAAGCCATCGCGGCGGAGTATCTCGCGAGCGGCGCGCTCGAACAGCATCTGCCGCAGATCATCGCGGCGTATGCGCTGAAATGCAGGACGCTGTGCGATGCGCTTGAAGTACATCTAAAGGATGCGATTACGGTGCACCGTCCGGATGGCGGGATGTTCGTGTGGGGCCGGCTCAGCGGCGGACAGGATGCGTCGGCGTATCTGCAGGCGTGTATTGAGCAGAACGTGATGTTCGTGCCCGGTGTCGCGTTCTATCAGGACAACGTCGACCTGGCGTCGTTGCGGTTGTCGTTCGCAGCGCCGGGCGTGAGCGATATCGAAGAAGGTGTATTGCGGCTCAAGCGGGCGCTGCGCATTCCTTGAGTGCACTGCCCGGCGTGCAAAGGTACGAAGTTCAATGCGCTCAAGCACTTGCGTAAGACGTGCTCAGGATATCCACAGCCTTGCCAACATTATCTGTTGATAACCCGACCGCGCCTGCTTGCCAATTGCCGTATCGCGAGCATGGTATTCAAACCCAATGTGATCAAACACTTGGGTTACCAGTCCGCAGGATATCCACAGGCTTGCGAACAATATCTGTTGATAACCCGCCTATCCCACCCGCAGTTGCCGCAGCAACGCAAACCCATGCACGCCATGCAGCCAAACATGGCCGGCCACAACCCACGCGGCTATCCACGAAGCCCCCACCACGAGCAGATCGCAGTGGCCGCTATTCCACCAGTTAAGCGAATGACGCCCGGCAATCCACGGTACGCCGAGCGGATTGGGCCAGTCCGCGAGTAAGTGCATCAGCCCACCGCAAGCGAACCCAAACGCGAGCGCAGCGAGCGGCTGATGTTGATGCCCAAGCCACCGATACGACACCACCAGCAGCACGATCCAGCCAATGCCCCAATGCGTGAGCGTTCGATGCGTGATCCACAGGCGCCGCTTGCGTGACCACCACGCCACTTCCATCCAGTCCGGCGCGGTACCGCCTGCTACCGCGGCGATGAAACTCAACAGTACCCACAGATGAAAAGGACCGCTCGTACTGCTGCGCGCGACGATCGCTGCGGCGATGACACCGGCTGCGAAGCCGGTAGCGTGATGTGCTTTGTTCGAGGCCATCGGAAGTGCACGGCGCGAGACGCGCCGCCAGGATACAAAAGGCTGGGTATATTCGCAGATGCCCGCGTAAAAAGACAGCGCCGCGCGTGTCGAAACAGGCGCGGCGTGGGAGACGCTCAGTGGTCGAGCGACGAGCGACGCTCAACACTCGGATAAAACAGTCAGACAGAAAACCGCCACCTACGCCGCGCCTATCGTCGAGCGGCTTGCGTCCGACCGTGCTGCCTGACGCTGTATACGTACGCGCTCCACGCGACGGCCGTGTGATCTGAGCGATTTTGATCAATAACAAAATAACTATTGTTTATTTAAATATCTACACATAAGCTCGGCACTCAATCCGCGTGAAACGCCTTCAGCACGTTCGTGCGAGAGAACGTGCTTTCTGGACATCGAGATGCCCGAGCCAACCGATCCGTTCGTACTGACCAGCTCTCACTGGGGTGCGCTGCGTGTCCGCGCAGAGCGCGGCGCGATCGTCGAAGTGGCGCCATTCGAGCACGACCGCGATCCGTCTCCGATCATTCAGGGTTTCAAGGAGGCGTTCGATCACCCGAACCGCATCAGGCGGCCCTGCGTGCGGCGAAGCTGGCTGGAGTCCGGCGCGGGTGCGCACCCGGAAAGACGCGGTATCGATGGTTATGTGGAAGTTTCCTGGGACGAGGCGCTCGATCTGGTCGCAAGCGAATTGCGCGATGCGAAAACGCGCTTTGGCAATACCTCGATCTTTGCGGGTTCGCAGGGCTGGTCGAGCGCGGGGCGGTTTCATCATGCGCAGACGCAGCTCAAACGGTTTTTGAATTGCTTCGGTGGCTTCACCAATCAGCGCTACGGCTATAGCTTCGCCGCCGCGCAGGTCGTGCTGCCACATCTGGTCGGCGATATCTCCATGATCTTCGGCCCGAGCACGAGCTGGCAGTCGATTCTCGAACACACTCGCGTGTTCGTGAGCTTCGGCGGCTTGCCGTTGAAGAACGGGCAAGTGCTCTCCGGCGGCAGCGGTAACCATCCGCTGGCGGACTGGCTTGCGCAAATGAAGCGGCGCGGGATTCGCGTCGTCAACGTGAGCCCGATTCGCGACGACGTTCCGGACGATGTCGAGGCGCAATGGGTGCCTATCGTTCCGGGCACCGATACGGCTTTGTTGCTTGCCATGGCGCATACGCTGCTCGTCGAGTCGCGTTATGACGTGTCGTTTCTCGCGCGCTGCACGGTGGGTTTCGAAAAGGTGGCCGACTATCTGCGTAGAGGTTCCGGCGGCCGTGCGTTCGACGCGGAGTGGGCCGCGACGGTGACAGGCGTCGATGCGTGCACGATCCGTGAGCTGGCTCGCGCGCTTCATGCCGAGCGCAGCTTCGTGAATCTGACGTGGTCGCTCCAGCGCGCCGACTATGGCGAGCAGACCTACTGGGCGGCCATCACGCTCGGTGCGCTGCTGGGGCAGATCGGGCTGCCCGGCGGCGGCGTTGGGCTCGGGTACGGATCGGACGCCGGCACGGTGGGCGCCACGATCGACAAGATCAAGGCGCCCGCGTTGCCGATGGGGACGAATCCCACGGGGCTGGAGGTTCCTGCCTCGCGTGTGGCCGATCTGTTGCTGCGTCCCGGCGAGAACCTGCAGTTCAACGGCCGCACGATCCGGTTTCCGCAGACGCGTCTCGTCTACTGGTCCGGCGGCAATCCGTTTCATCATCATCAGGACATCAATCGGCTGGTGCAGGCGCTGCGCCGACCGCACGCGTTCGTCGTCAACGAGCAGTTCTGGACTGCGACTGCACGATTCGCGGATGTGGTGTTGCCCGCCACCACCACGCTGGAGCGCAACGATCTGGGCGGCTCGTCTAGCAGCAACTATCTCATCGCGATGAAGCAGGCCGTCGATCCGCTGCCCGGTGCGCGCAGCGACCACGTCATCTTCCGCGACCTGGCGAGCAGGCTTGGCATACTCGATGCCTTCACCGAAGGGCTGGACGAAATGGGTTGGTTGCGGCGCATGTATGCCGAGACGGCCTTGAGTGCGCATGGCGTCGGCATCGAGATGCCTGACTTCGATACGTTCTGGGCGCGCGGCTACTATGTCTATGCCGAATCGGCAAAGCCATTTGTGAGCTTCGCGGCGTTCCGCGAATATCCATCGCGCTTTCCGCTGGCTACGCCGTCGGGACGGATCGAACTCTTCAGCGAAACGGTCGCGGGCTTCGGTTACGCCGAGGCGCCTGGTCATGCGGTTTGGCAGCCGCCTCGCGAGTGGCTCGGTGCGCCGTTGGCGAGCCGTTTCCCGTTACATCTGCTTTCGAACCAGCCCGCAACCCGTTTGCACGGCCAACTGGACAGCGTTGGCGAGAGCCGCAAGAGCAAGATACGCGGCCGCGAGCCGATTCGTCTCCATCCCGACGACGCCGCCGAGCGCGGCGTACGCGAAGGGGATATCGTGCGAGTGTTCAACGATCGGGGAGCCTGCCTTGCCGGTGCGGTGCTTTCGGCCGCGCTGCGGCGGGGCGTCGTACAACTGGCGACCGGTGCATGGTACAGCCCCGTGGATCGTGCCGCTCCGCACAGCATGGACAGTCACGGCAATCCCAATGTCCTGACCCATGACCTCGGCACATCGCGGCTCACGCAAGGGCCGGCGGCACAAAGCTGCCTCGTGCAGGTTGAACGCTTCGATGGTGCGTTACCTGTCGTGACGGCCAACGCGCCGCCGGAGATCGTGCGTCTCGCGTGATGACATTTCGTTCGAGCTGATTAGTTCGTTATACGAATAACTGCCGGATCCCGTGCAATACCATTGCTCGATATCTGGCGCTGCATCGCGCGCGTTCCCCAATGGCGGCCCCATGCCTTCGCCGATCGTTTTGGCATCATTTTATGTTCAATAACAAAATAACTATTGTACAAATGTTATTGAATACATAAGCTTCTTCAACATCGAACGAGGTTTTTCGTAGCGCTGCGCCTGAACGCGAACGATGGTCTCTCGGCTGACTGAGTGCATCACGTGTATCTGTTTGAATGTCTGGAGGCTGGCCATGCAGCACGTTCCCCATTTCGTTTTCGACATGCCGTTCTTTCTGCGCTTCGTCTTCGATCCGCAGCCTGCGCTGTTGCAGGGGTTGGTCAGCACCGTGTTGGCGGCGGCCGTCGCGCAGTCGCTGGGTACGGTCATCGGCGTGTTGTTGGGACTGGCGGGCATGCATCGCGCGATTGTTTTGCGCGCCTTCAATCAGGCCTATATCTGGTTCTTTCGCGGCACGCCGGTGCTGGTTCAACTAGTGCTGATCTACTTCGGCTTGCCGTATCTGGTGGGCTTCGACCTGTTTCCGTCGGTCATGTCGATTGGGCCGCTCCATTTCAGCGGCGCGCTACTGGCGGGCATCATCGCTTTTGGTCTGCACGAGGCGGCGTATATGAGCGAAATCACGCGCGCCAGTGTCAGTTCGATCAGCCCGGGCCAGACGGAAGCGGCGCTCGCGCTCGGCATGACGCCTGCCATTGCGATGCGGCGCATCGTGCTTCCGCAGGCAGTGCCGCTCATCGTGCCCGCGCTCGGCAACCAGTTCAACAACATGCTCAAGACAACGGCGTTGCTGAGTGTGATCGGCGTATCGGAAATGTTCCGTGTGGCGGAGCAGATGCAGGCTGCGACGTTCATGACGTTCGAGGTCTACCTGGGTGTTTCGGTTTACTACCTGATGTTGACTGGCGTGTGGACCTTCATCCAGCACGGTCTGGAAGCCTGGCTGTCGCGCGGTTGGGCCAACAACAAGCGGCGCACCTTGAAGGCGACGAAGTCGTCGCGACCGCGGGTTTACGGCTGACCATGCGCCTGAAAACGGCAGCACGCATACCGAGCAACTACGAAGCGCCCGACTGCCTGTCGCGACGGCGCAAAGCTTTATCCGGTGGTCTTTTTTAAAGAGGTGTTTTGATGGGACGTTTGATCGATATTGCCTGGCCGCAGTTGAACGTGAAGGTCGTGGCCGAACTCAATGACGAGCGCAACCCGGAACTGTGCGAAGAGTTCTGGCAGCAGTTGCCGTTCAAGGTAACGCAGGCGCACCCGGTCGTTTCCGGTGCGTCCATGTATGCGTGGACACCGGTGGTCAGCAGCGCGCCGGTGCATCATCGCGAAATGATCACGGACTGCCCGATTGGCCGTCTGCGCTATTCGCAATCGACCGGCAACAAGATGTCGGTGCAGTACGGCAAGGGCACGGAGCCGCTTGCGCAGCCGGTATTGGGCCAGGTGCTGCCCGAGTACTGTCATCTGTTGCCGGGCGTGGGCAAGGCGGTGTGGAACAACCTGTTCTACGAGAAGGATGTCATTTTCCTGGAAGTGTCGGCACATGAGGGTCAGGGGCATCCGGGCGTTCCCGCGAAGCCGAAGAACCTCTCGCCGCTCGCAGAAAAGCTTTATGCCGAAGCAGAGCGCATCCAACTCACCGAACCGGAAGAAATCCGCGCGTTGCGTCTTGGTGAAGTCGAGGACGCGGGTACCTATGGCCAATACTTCAGCGCATGGGATTTCGCGAACGGCATGCTGCGCGACTACATCATGTATACGGTCTATCCGATCCTGACGCTGGCTGGCAAGCTTGAACCGAAGGAACTGCACCAGGTTCTGAACGAACTCGACGTGCCGTATTCGAGCTATCTGTCGGTGGTGGGATTCAAGAAGCTCGAAGCGCTGGCGGGCGAAGTGCGCGAATACGTCGCCAAGGCCGAAACGAAGGAAGAGATCCAGCAAGTACTGCGCGCGTTCCTTCAGTACGGAAACCGCCTGTGCGCATGGTCGTATCAGATGTTCCCGTGGTATCTCGGCATGTTCTACAACCGCAGCAAGGACGGCCAGGAAAGACCCGGCCGCTGGCGCCCGGATATCGTTTGACCGTCGCACGCTTCAATCGTGTAACGAATCTTGACGAGATTGATCTGGAATCCGAAGCATGATCCGGAGTCTGGAAACATCAGTGCGGTGCGGGACCGTCGAATGTGCCGGCGGCCTGCGCAAGCGCGTCGGCAATCGCCTCCACCTGATCCATTCTGAAACTCGTCGCCACGCGAATGTGAGGGCGCGGCGTGACTTGAAAGCGTGAGCCGGGCTGGACGGCGATCCCGCGCGCCGCGAGCGTTACGAGCGCGTATTGTTGATCGGCGACGGGAAGCCAGATGCATAGCGTGTCTTGACCGGACACCGTGACACCGCGGTCCGCAAGCGCATTCGCGAGAATCCCGCGTCGTTTGCCGTATGTCACGCGTGCGGCGTCGATCTGCTGCAGAGCGTCCGGGTCTGTCAACAGGGTAGCCGCCGCGCATTGGAGAATCCGGCTGGTCCAGCCTTCGCGAAAGTTGCGATAAGCCTGGACCTGATCGGCGAATTTCTCGGAGCTCGAAATCACGGCCAACCGGAAGTCGGTGCCGAGCGACTTGGAGAAGGTCCGGATATGGACGGTACGATCGGGAAATGCGGATCCGAGAGACAACGGTTGATGACTGGCAAGCCCGGCGAGACCATCCATTTCGACGATCATCGTGCTATTGCCGGCGAGCACCTTGCGCAACTGGTTCATGCGGCTCGTGCTGACGCGTCTGCCGGTCAGCGAGTGCGATCCGGGTTGATACACGAAAGCCACCGGGCGCTGTTCCATGGCGGCCGTAAGCGATTCGGGAAGCGGACCATTTTCGTCGCAGTCCACACCGATTGCCCGCGCCCCGAGTTTCTCCAGGATGTCGAATACGCGCAAGACCGTGGGGTCTTCGATCGCAACCGTTGCCCCCGGCACGACGATCATCTGCAGTGCCGCATGCAGCCCGTCATAGCCGCCATTGACCGCCGTGAAGGAGCAGTTGGCATACGGCCAGTCCGCCTCGACGACGGCCTTCAGCTCATGCGAGATGTGCTCGCGGATATAGCTGTGCAGATTGTGCGCGCGGTGCGCCGTCGCCAGCGCGCGACGAAGATCGGGAAGGAGATCGGGATCCGGCGAGGCGAAGCGCAGATCGGCCTGAATGTTTTCTCCGTAGTTCGCGAAGTCTTCGTAGCGCGCGGGCCTGAGGGACGACTGGTCGCCGCGCACCCACGTACCGGTGCGGCCGTTTCCGCTCACCATCCGCACCGCGCGAAGATGCTTCCAGGCGCCGGAGACCGTAGCCGGACTCACGCCAAACGCTTCCGCGAGATCGCGAACGGGCGGAAGCTGCGTACCGACCGGGAGCTTGCCGTCGCGAATCAGTTGCGCCACTTCCAGCGCAATGCCACGCATCGTTCTAGCACTGACGTGCTCGACCAGCATCTTGACGTCCATCCCGCTCTCTTATGTTCAATAACAAAATTTGGATTGTACAAGCTTTACCGACCATTGACTAGCTACGACCTTGGTCAAATCATGCGCGGCCGAACAGGCGGCAGGTGCGGGCCGCAGAGTCAGCGCGCCGCTTCATCGTGAAGTCTCGGCAGGTCTTTCTGCTCCGCTTTGTTAGCCGGCGTCGCCACGTTGCCTTCGCAAAAAAACGGCCACTGTTGGCGCCGAACTCAGTGACGTATCTGCTGATGTTTGTCGTTGCGTTAGCGCCGTGTTGTTCAATTATGTTCAATAACATAAAAATAATTGTACATTTTTTTTGAAGAACATAAGCTGGCTTCAACGTCGTCGGACAGCACGGACAGCAACTTGCAGTCAGGGGTGAGGTCCCGCGCAAAGAGTAGTTTGTCGTGAGGCAGGCATTCACAATTAATCGGTTAGGATTGCTACTTGGTCAGGGGTCTTCACAATGAAAAATCGGATTGCGGTAATCGCTGCACTTGTCTGCTTGAATGCGGTGACGGGGGTTGCTCACGCACAGAGCAGCGTGACGCTCTATGGCTTGATTGACGAGGGCATCACGTACGTATCGAATGTGGGCGGAAAGAGTAGCGTCGGCATGGCAAGCGGAATCGCTCACGGCGATCGTTGGGGGCTCAAGGGGAAGGAAGACCTTGGCGGCGGCCTTTCCGCCATTTTCGATCTGGAAGGCGGCTTTAACCTCAACACGGGAGCGACGGGCAACGGCGGCGCCATCTTTGGCCGGCAAGCGTGGGTCGGTATCCAGAGCGATCAGTGGGGTACCGTGACCGCGGGCGATCAGTACGACATCATTTCGGACTACCTGTGTGACTACAACGTCGGCTTCTATGCGAGCGGATACGGTATTCACGAAGGGGATATCGACCGCATCGAGTGTGACCGCCTGCCCAATGCCATCAAGTACACGTCGCCACGCATTGGCGGTTTCAAGGGCGGCGTCATGTATTCGTTCAGCAATACACCCGGCAACTTCCATGACGGCAGCGCGTTGGAAGTGGGTGGCAACTATATCCATGGTCCCCTGCATCTGGCGATCACGTACGCGTCGTTGCCGGGTCATTCCATCGACCCCTACGGGCAACTGGGCACGCCGGTTTTCTTCGGTCAAACGGTTGCAACGGTCACGAGTACCAAGGCGACTGATCTCAATACCGCTTTCGTGCTCAGCACGTACCGAATTCTCGGCGTCGGCGGCAGCTATGACATTGGCAAGGTCACGCTGATGGCCAACTTCACGGACACCGAGCTGGGCTACAAAAACATGACTTCGTACATGCATGTCTACGAAGCCGGTGCGATCTACCACCCCACGCCGCTTTGGTCGCTGGTGGCCGGTGCGCAGCACGATGCCCTGCAAGGCCACACCTGGAACCAGGTGTCGGCCGGAATTCTCTACGCGCTCTCGAAGCGCACGGCTATCTACCTCTCCGGCGACTTCATCAAGGCTTCCGCCGGCGTCCATCCGGAACTGGGCTGGTTCGTGTCACCGTCGCTGTCGAATACCCAGTCGGATGTGCGTGTCGGCATGACGCACAGGTTCTGACGCAACACGGTTCGTCAACCTCATCCACCGCGCACTACGGTGAGATGCCCGTCTGAAGAAGAGGCGCCGTGCAGGTGTAGCGGCCTCTTCTCCATCTTTTCGATCTATCGACACGCGTAGCGACGTCTTCGTCTGGCTGATAGCCACAGGCATGGAATCAGCTTGATCGTTTTTATGTTCAATAACATAAAAACGATTGTACATTTTTAACTGTGAACATAAACTCGATCATAACGGAATGCGGAACGGGTGTTCTGCGTGAACGGTCCGGCAATGCAGTTTTGACGGCCGCTTCTTCTGATCACTTTGATCGATGGAGAAACGAAGTTGATGGAAGCTACCCAGCCTTTGCGTAAGATGACGCGGAGACAAGATGCTTAAAATCGGAGTGGATATCGGCGGCACGTTCACCGACTTTGCAGCGTGGCGCGAAGGCGGCGAGCAACTGGTCGAGACGTTGAAAGTCCCCTCGACGCCGCCGAACTTCGCTGAGGGCTTCAAGCATGGCTGCAAGGTAATGCTCGAACGCATGCAGCCTCGCAACGGCGAGCAGATTGTGCTGGTGCACGGCACGACCGTAGCGACGAATACGGTCATTGAGCGAAGCGGTCCTCCCATTGCTCTGTTCACGACCGAGGGCTTTCGCGACATCCTTGAGTTGCAGCGTCTGCGGCTGCGTCGCGCCATCGACCTGCTCGGCGATCGCGTTCAGCCACTCGTGCCGCGCGAGCTTGTTTTTGAAATCCCCGAGCGCATGGCCTCGGATGGACGCGTGCGCAGGCAGATCGATCTCGACGCGGTGGCACGCGCCGCGCGTCAGGCGAAAGAAGCGGGCGTCGAGGGCATCGCCGTCGCGTTCCTGCACAGCTTCCGCAATCCGGCGCACGAAGAGGCCGCGCGGCAGGCGATCATAGCGGCGACCGGCATGCGTAACGTGTCGATCTCCAGCGACATCTGGCCGAAGATCGGCGAGTACGAGCGCGCCATCGTCGCCGTGCTCAACACCTACGTGAAGCCGCGAATGACGGCCTATATCGCCGAAATCGAGCAATGGCTCGGCGAGCGTCTGCCCGACGCGAAGCTCTTCATCATGCAGTCGAACGGCGGTGCACTGACTGCTGCCGAAGCGCGGCAACTGCCCGTTCATACGCTGCTTTCCGGTCCTTCTTCCGGTGTATCGGCGGCACAGTATCTCGGCGCGTCGCTTGACGAGCGCTGCATGCTGACCATGGATATGGGCGGAACTAGCACCGACATCTCGCTCATTCAGAACGGTGAGGCGTCGATTACCGGCGACGCGGAAGTCGGCGACTTCCCGCTGATGATGCCCGTCACCGGTATCGATGCAATTGGCGCCGGCGGCGGATCGATCTGCTGGATGGATGGCGGCGTGCTGCGGGTCGGCCCGCGCAGCGCCGGCGCGCGGCCGGGTCCGGCCTGCTTTGGGCATGGCGGCACGCGGCCGACCACGACCGACGCCTATCTGCTGTGCGGCTTCATTCATCCCGAGCACTTTCTCGGCGGCCGCATGAAGCTGGACCGTGCGGCGGCCGAGGCCGCGATGCAACCGATCGCGCAGGCGCTGAAGACAGATGTCGTATCGGCGGCCGAAGCCTGTCTCACGGTCGCCACCTCGAACATGGTCGCGAGCGTGCTGCCTTATCTCGCGCGCTACGGTCTGGATCCCGCCGACGTCACGCTGGTCGTGTATGGCGGCGCCGGGGCGCTGCATGGTCCATTGCTGGCCGCGGAGCTCGGCATGAGCCGCGTGCTGGTGCCGGCAATGCCATCGGTGTTCTGCGCGTTCGGCGGTCTGGTCGCCGGGCTGACGCACGACAAGGTGAAGAGCATGCAGGGGATCGCGGTCGATGCCGGCGTGATCGTCCAGGCGTTCGCGTCGCTGGCGGCCGGCGCACTGGCGTGGCTGGCAAACCAGAACGTCGGCGCGAGCCTGCGCGAGACGCTGCTCGAATATCGCGCGGAGGCGCGCTATCGCGGTCAATCGTTCCAGCTCACGGTGAACGTTACCGAAGACGCCGCGAAGTCGGGCGACCTCGCGGCGATCGAGCAGGAGTTTCACCGACAGCACGAAAGCCTGTACGCACACGCGGATCCGTCGGCGGCCGTGGAATTCACGGAGTTTCGCGTGAGAGTGCGCGGCATGTTGCCGGCGCCTGAAACAGGTTCGATACCGGCTCGCCGGACAGTCGGCGAGAACGACGCAGTCGTCGGTCAACGCGGTCTTCAGGTCGCCGGACGATCCATACCGAACTGCAATGTCTACGCGCGCGAACGCTTGCGGGCGGGAGACAGGCTCGCCGGGACGGCGATCATCGAGCAGCACGATACGACGATCCTGGTGCCGCCGGGCTATCTGGCCATCGTCGACGCGCACGGCAATATCCTGTTGACGAAGGAACTCTGAAATGGATGCGGTCCGGACAGCAGTCATGAATAACCGTTTCACCGCAATCGTGGAGGAAGCTTCGGCGGTGATGTATCGCACGGCCCATACGACCTTCGTCAAGCTCGTGCAGGACTACCAGTGCGCGGTGGCCACACCCGAAGGCGAGATATTTGCATATCCGAGTCAGGCCGGCGTGAACTCTTTCATTGGCGTGCCCTTGCAGAAGACGATCGAGCGCCTGCATGAGCTTGGTATCGAAGAAGGTGACTGCTTTCTCACGAACGATCCGTTCTCGACCGACGGTCTGGTGACGCACATGATGGACGTCACGATGGTTCGGCCGATCTTTTTCGAAGGCAAGCTGATCGCCTTTTCGTGGGGCTTCGTGCACGCATCCGATATTGGCGGCGCGGTGCCGGGTAGCATTTCGCCGGCATTTACCGAGGTATTCCAGGAGGGTATCCGGATCCGGCCGGTGAAGCTCTACAAGAAGGGCGAAATCAACGAAGACGTGCGTGTGCTGCTGCTCGACAATAGTCGAATCCCCGACGATCTCTGGGGCGACATGAAAGCGATGCTTTCGGCATTGCAGAGCATGGACCGCCGCCTCCGGCAGTTATGTACGGCGTATGGCCGCGATGCCGTCGAGCAGGGTATGCGGGACGTACTCGCATTTGCCGAAGCCAAGGCGCGTTCCGTCATTGCGAAGATTCCCGACGGAACTTACGAGTTCAGCGATTATCTGGAAGGTATCGAGCCAGGCCAGTATACGTATATCCGATGTGCGATGGGTGTGGCCGGAGATCAGGTCAGATTCGATTTCGAGGGCACGGATCCGCAGATTCCGGCCGCCTATAACTTCGTCAGCGGCGAACGGACTCACCCTTATACGGTCCAGGCATTTCTCTATTACCTGCTGACGGTCGAACCGGATGCGCCGCGTAACGCCGGCCTTTTGCGTGCGATCACGATGCATGCGCCCCGTGCGACGGTGATCAACGCCGAGTTTCCGGCGGCGGGCGGCTCGCGCGTCGCAGCCAGCACGCGGGTCTACGACACGCTTCTCGGATGCCTCCAGCAGGCAGTCAAGGGCGGTCTCACCGCGGCGGGCCCCGGCATGTCCGCCGTGATCGTACTTTCCGCCAGAGATCCGCGAAGCGGCGGCCGTCAGGTCAGCGTCATTAACCCGTTATGCGGCGGAGGTGGTGGTCGCGCGGGCAGCGACGGGACCGATGCGATCGATTCACGCTCGGGCTACCTGAAGAGTGTGCCGACTGAAGTCATCGAAGTCGAAACCGTTCTTTTCGTCCACGCGAATCGCCTGCTCGAAGACAGTTACACGCCCGGCCGCTGGCGCAGCGGCGCCGCGCTGGTGATGGAAATGGAAAACACCGACCCCGAAGCGACGATGACGATTCGAGGCATGAACCGCTTCTCGTTCCGGCCGTGGGGCGTTCAGGGCGGGCGTCCCGGACGCATGGCCGAGGTCGTGCTGAACCCCGGCAAGGAAAACGAGGAGGTGCTGAAGCGCGTGACCGTGCTCAAGCTGAAACGCGGCGATGTGCTGCGCCTGGTGACGCCGGCGGGCGGCGGCTTTGGCGATCCGCTCGAGCGCGATCTCGATGCTATCCGCCATGACATGCGTCGCGGCATGTTGTCCCGCGAAACCGCCTCGAAAGACTACGGTGTGGTGTTCTCCGCAGACGGAGCAATCGATGTGGACGCCACGCTGAAAACACGTGCCTCGCGCCGCGCGCCGCGGGCGCATGCACCGTTCGATCTGGGCCCGGAGCGTCAGGCATACGACGCGATCTGGCCGGATCCCGTGCGGACCCGCTTTGCCGTGGCTGCACTGAAGCAACCCAAGGCGCATCGCCAGTTGCTCGTCGACGCCGTACGCAAGCGTCTGACTACGGCAGGCGAGACCGTAACGGACGACGTTCTGGAGCGCGTGCTTGCAGAGGAGGCGGCGCGACTGGCAGGGGATCGCCTCGTGCACTGATCGCCAAATACTGGGTCTAGCACACCGCGAACGCGATCGACTCTGCAGGAAGATCAGCTAGCGATTCTTAACGGTAGATGGATTCGTCGGAAACTGTATTTTGAAGTTAGCCATGCTAACTAAATTACATGGAGAAATGCGATGTCTGAGAAGCAAAGAAGTCTGGGTGAATTCGTTGACGAAGTGAAGTCGATGACGCACCGCATGATGAGCGAGGAACCGAAGGAGATCGCCGACTTGCGGCTCGGTGAAATGGATATTCCCGCGGGCAGCTACGGCCAGTATTTCGGCACCTGGGATATCGCTCACGGCATGCTGCGCGACTATTCGATGTACACGATGTATCCGCTTGTGGTGCTCGCGGAAGATCAGGATGTGGAGCCACGCACGATGTCGAAAGTCGTGGATGCGCTCGATCAGTCCTACAGCAACTATCTGCGATATAGCGGCTTTCCAAAAATCGGCAAGCTGGCGCTGGAGTTGCGCGCGCACCTGAAAGCGAATCCCACGAAAGCCGAGGTCGTCACGGCCCTGCGAGCTTTCACGGAATACACGAACAAATTGCAGGCATGGTCCTTCCATTATTTTCCGTGGGGTCTCGGCAAGTATTTCAAGTATCCCGAAGATCGCTTGCAGGCTGCGCCGCCGCCGGTTTCCGATCTCGGCGCGACACGGGCCCACATCAGGAGCGGACAGCGCATCCGCATCAGTTGGGAGCCGCTCGGCATCACCGTCAACGCGACGCTCGCGACGAACGAGAACCCCGAGTTGTGTGCCGATCTCGTCGCAGCCTTGCCGTTCTCGACGATTCAGGATCATGCGGTCGTGACGGGCGAATCGATGTATGCATGGTCGCCATTCGTCAGCACGGCGCCTATTCGTCTGCGTGAGCGGATCTGCGACGCGCCGCTCGGCCGCATTCGTTTCTCGCAATCGACGGGTCAGAAATTCATCATCCAGTACGGGCCGACGACTGAAGATCTCGCGCAACCCGTTCTCGGCGAGATCGACGAAGCAGATCTGGCGAAGCTCGCCGAAGTCGGCAAGGCGGTATGGGAGTCGACCTTCGAATCGAAGGCGCTTATCTGGATGACGGTCGAGCTTGCCTGAAGGCCGGTGCAGACAAAACGCGAGGCCGTCTTTTGGGAGGACCGCCTCGGCCCGGCAGAACAGGTGAATGGCCGGCGAGCCGGTCGCAGTCAATTGACTAGTCATTGCAGGACTTCATCGCGGGAATCATGCGCGATGAACGAACAGACAGGATTCGCAAAATGATTCTTACCCCCGGCAAACTCACGCTTGCCCAATTGCGTCAGATCGCGCGCTCAGACGTTGCGCTCACACTCGACCCGGAAAGCCATGCCGCCATCGATGCGGGCGCGAAAGCCGTGACGGAAATCGTCGCTAAGGGCAAGCCGGCCTACGGCATCAATACCGGATTCGGACGCCTTGCCAGTACGCACATTCCGCCCGGTGAACTCGAGCTTCTGCAAAGGAATCTCGTGCTTTCGCATTCGGTAGGCGTGGGCGAGCCGATGTCGCGCCGGGTCGTGCGGCTCCTGATCGCGCTGAAGCTGTCGAGTCTCGGCCGGGGCCACTCCGGCATTCGCCGCGAAGTGATGGAAATGCTCATTACGCTCTTCAATGCGGACGTATTGCCGGTGATCCCGGTCAAGGGATCGGTGGGTGCTTCGGGCGATCTGTCGCCGCTTGCTCACATGTCCTCCGTGCTGCTTGGCGTGGGCGACGTCTTCACGAAGGGCGAGCGAATGAGTGCCCGCCAGGGGCTCGAACTTGCCGGTGTCTCGCCGCTGGTGCTGGGCGCAAAGGAAGGCCTCGCGCTGCTCAACGGTACCCAGGCCTCCACGGCGCTCGCGCTCGACAATCTCTTTGCGATCGAAGATCTGTACCAGACGGCGCTGGTCGCGGGAGCGCTCTCGGTGGATGCGGCAATGGGCTCGGTCAAGCCTTTCGACGAACGCGTTCATACGCTGCGTGGGCACCACGGACAGATCGAGGCGGCGCGCGCGTATCGCACGCTGCTCGAAAACTCGCCGATCAACGCATCGCACGTGAACTGCGGGAAAGTGCAGGATCCCTATTGCCTGCGTTGTCAGCCCCAGGTCATGGGCGCGTGTCTCGATCAGATTCTCCATGCGGCGAACGTGCTGCTCATCGAGGCGAATGCCGTGTCCGACAACCCGCTGATTTTCCCGGAAACGGGGGAAGTCATCTCGGGCGGCAATTTCCACGCGGAACCGGTTGCGTTCGCCGCCGACAACCTGGCGATCGCGGCAGCCGAAATCGGCGCGATCGCCGAGCGCCGCATCGCGCTGCTGATCGACGCCGGGATGTCGGGCTTGCCGCCGTTCCTCGTGAAAGATGGCGGCGTGAACTCCGGTTTCATGATCGCGCACGTGACGGCGGCCGCGCTCGCGTCCGAGAACAAGACGTACGCGCATCCGGCATCCGTCGACTCGCTGCCGACTTCGGCGAATCAGGAAGATCACGTTTCGATGGCGACCTTCGCAGCGCGCAAGCTGTCCGATATTGCGCATAACGTCGCCAACATTCTCGCCATCGAACTGCTGGCGGCGGCGCAAGGCGTCGATTTGCGCGCTCCGTATGAAACGAGCCCGCGTTTGCTGCAGGTGATGCAGACCATCCGGCGCGATGTTCCGCATTACGACGTCGATCGCTACTTCTCGCCCGATATTGTGGCGATCGCGGACCAGGTGGTCGCCGGCACGATTGCCAGGTTCTCCCCCTTCTCGTTTGCCTCTGAAGGCACATCGCATCGACGATGACGGAAACGGCGTTGAGCACCGACCTGCGACGGGCGTCACGAATTAACAACCACACTGCCTATGTTCAATAACAAGAAAAAGATTGTTCATTTTTTTTGATAAACATATGCTGGCTCCATGGCGTTGCGAGCAATGGATCGGTGGAAAGAACGCCCAGGTCGAAATGGCCTGACTGCCAGGATTGAGGGACAAACTGCCAGATCGCGCTGAATGACCCGTGTTGTGGCGGATTTCGTTCTCTGATTCACGCACCAGGTCTTTGTCAAACGAGGCGCTCGTGGAGTGTGCGGCGCTCAAAAAGGAATCGCATGATTGTTCGTCCGCGCACCGCAATCGTCGGCCTGTGTTGTTTCCTGGCGGCAAGTATGACCTCACTTTCTGCCGGCGCGCAGCAAGCCGCCGCCGGGGCTGCCTACGACGTCAAGCCTGCTGCGAAACCGGGCAAAAGTGTCGAGCCGCCGCCGAAGGTCGCGGCAGCGGGCAAGATCGTGCTGTGTACGGAACTGGGCGATCCGCCCGGTGGTTTCCTTGCCGAAGACGGCGTGACGCCGAAGGGCTTCAACGTGGACATCATGTCCGCCATCGGCCCGGTGATGGGCTTGAAGAGCGAAGTGGTCAACTATCCCTTCGCGGACATTTTTGCGGCGCTCGATTCCGGAAAATGCGACGCCGTCATGTCGAACAATTCGAAGAGTCCGGTGCGCGCGGCCCGCTACAACTTCGTGTCTTACATGACCATGCGCCTCGGCCTCATGGTGCCCAAAGGCAACCCGCTGCAGCTTAAGATATTCGATGATCTGGCGGGCCGTCGCGCCGCGGTGCTGGTTTCCAGCACGACCGAGCGGCTCCTGAAGGACGCGAGTGCCAAGGCTGTCGCGGCAGGCAAGAAGCCGATCGATATCCAGTCGTATCCGCAGAACACGACGGTGTTTCGGCAATTGCAGTTAGGGCGGGTTGATGCATTTGTCGGCGATGCCATGACCATCGGCTATTTCGTCAATCTTCTCAAGAATCAGTTTCAGGTGGGCGGCTTACCGGTCGAACCGCTCACCATCGGCATCGTGATGCGCAAGGACGATCCGCAGCTCGAAGAGGCGGTACGTAAGGCTTATTTTGCGCTCTACGATAGTGGCTACGTTCAGCGCTCGGCGAAGAGTTGGGGAATGGACGGCCTCGTGACGTTCTGCCGAGACGACAAACCATGCTCGTGAAGCAGGCGCATTTGCTCACTCGCTGATTCGGTCGTTGTGACGGCGAAGGCGTCAGTGGTACGGGCGCGCGGGTCTCGGTTCCATCGTCTGTCAAGTAAAGAGATTCTCGAAATGCACTTTGACGTCGGCTATTTTCTGGGGTTCGTCTTCCATCCCCCGCTCGCACTCCTGCGAGGGCTGCTGACGACTGTGCTGACGACGTTCGTGTCGATGGCGCTGGGCGTCGTGCTGGGTTTCCTGCTTTGCCTGTGCGGCCTTTCGCGTTACCGCCCGCTTCGTTGGGCAAACCAGGCGTATATCTTCGTTTTTCGCGGCACGCCGCTGCTGGTGCAGGTCATCATCATCTACTTCGGGATTCCCTATCTGACGCGGTTGAATCTCTTTCCGCAAAGCATCGAGCTGTTCGGTGTCGTCTCGATCGCGGGCGCGATCGTTGCCGGCGTCGCCGCGTTTGCGTTGCACGAGGCCGCCTATTTCAGCGAGATCGCGCGCGGTGCAATGGGCTCCGTCGATCACGGACAGTGGGATGCGGCACGGGCGCTTGGGATGTCGCCGACCCTCGTCATGCGGCGAGTCATTCTTCCGCAAGCGGTCCGAACCATGCTGCCGCCGCTCGGCAACCAGATCAACAGCATGTTCAAGGCGACGTCGTTGCTGTACCTGATTGCCGTGCCGGAAATGCTGTTCATCGCGGATGCGGTCCAGGCCGTCAACTACAAGACACTGGAAGTCTATCTCGCTATCTCCGTTTATTACCTGGCGCTGACGAGCGCGTGGAGCTTCGTTCAGCAGATCCTGGAACGGCGATATTCGAAAGGCTTTACGCTGGGGTGAAATCGATGCGGGCGTGTGGCTTCTGGAGTGTTGTCTTTATCGTGCAGCGGCTTTCTTTGGAAACTGGGGAAACTGGCGTGGGAGATCTCTTGTGAATTTCGACACCCGTTACTTCCTAGAACTCGTATGCGCGCCGCCACCGCAACTGCTTTACGCCGTCTGGCTCACCATATCGATCACGATCGCTTCGATGGTGGTGGGTATGGTGACGGGGTTCTTTCTTGCATTGCTCGGTCTGAGCCGCGTGGGCGTGCTAAAGGGCTTGAACCGGTTCTATGTCTGGTTTTTTCGCGGTACGCCGGTACTGGTGCAACTGTTCCTGATTTACTTCGGTTTGCCGTCGCTCTTTGGCATAGATATTTTCCCGTCGCAGGTGAACACGCCCTTGTTCTCGATTAGCGGCAGCATTCTGGCGGGCATCCTCGCGTTCAGTCTTCACGAAGCCGCGTATGTGAGCGAGATCACAAGAGCCGGGATTCGTTCGATCGATCCGGGGCAGCGAGAAGCGGCACTGGCACTCGGCATGACCGGTGCGCTCGCGATGCGCCGGGTGATCTTGCCACAGGCATTGCGGACCGTGCTTCCCGCATTGGGAAATCAGTGCAACCTCATGTTCAAGACAACGGCATTCCTCAGTGTCATTGCCGTGCCTGAACTGGTGCACACAGCCGATAGCTTGCGCTCGGCCAATTTCAAAACCTTCGAGGCGTATGCCGCAATCTCCGTCTATTACCTCTTGCTGAGCGGAACGTGGACGTTGCTGCAACGGTGGGTCGAGAAGCGACTTTCGTGGGATTCCCGCGCCGCGACACGGAGAGCCGGCCGGGCGGCCGCAACTCTCATACAACTGGAGAACTAATATGGCCGATCGCCACGCCTCGCCCGCTGTCGAGCTGCGCAATGTGAGCAAATCATTTGGGATGTCGAAGGTATTCGATGGTGTCTCGCTGAAGGTCGAGCAGAATGAAACAGTCGTGATCATCGGTCCGTCCGGTTCCGGGAAGACGACGCTCATTCGCTGCATCAACCATCTCGAAGAGATCGAAGCGGGCGAGATTTTCGTGAACGGTGCGCTCGTCAGCCACAAGATGTCGGGGAGCAAAAAGGTTTCGCTCAGCGAGAAAGAGAAAACCGCGACCCGCCGGAATGTCGGGATGGTATTTCAGCGCTTCAATCTGTTTCCGCATCTGACCGCTTTGCAAAACATTATCGATGCGCCGATGCATGTGCTGAAGCAATCGCGAGAGGAAGCCACCACGCACGCGCTGGCGTTGCTCAAGCGTGTCGATCTGGCCGACAAGCGCGACCACTATCCGGCCCAATTGTCCGGCGGCCAGCAACAGCGCGTCGCCATTGCACGCGTGCTCGCCATGAAGCCGGAGATTGTGCTTTTCGACGAGCCGACCAGCGCGCTCGATCCCGAGATGGTGGGGGAAGTGCTGGCGGTCATGAAAGAGCTCGCACGCAACGGCATGACCATGATCGTCGTCACGCATGAAATGGGCTTCGCACGCGAAGTGGCGGACCGTGTGATTGTTATGGACAAAGGCGCCATCATCGAGGAAGGACGTCCCGACGACGTTTTTTCCCGTTCCAGCAATCAACGCACGGTGTCTTTTCTGCAACGCGTTGCGTGATAGTGAATAGTGTGAAGTCAACCTGCTGAATCGAATCGGCCACCTTGAGTTGTGTGCGAATTGATTCGCTGCGGGTTCGACGCAACGAGACCGACGCCATGGCCCACTCCTCGACCGCTCGTCTTGCCGACTTCATCTCGGGGGTGCGGGAATTGCCATCGGATGTCAAGGAAAGAGCGCCGCTTCATATCGCCGACACGCTGGCGTGCATGTATGCCGGGTCGGCATCACACGCTGTCAGGTTGATGAGGCAGGTGAGCGTCGCCCCCGACGCCAACGCGCAAGTCATTGTGCCTGGGCTGGGCCGTTGGCACGATCCCGCACTGGCGGCCATGCTCACGGGTCTATGCGCGCATGCGGACGACTTCGACGACACGAGTGAATATTCGATGAGTGGGCATCCCAGTGCTCCCGTCGTCAGCGCGCTGATACCGACTGCCTGCCTGACCGGGGCGAGTGGTGCCGATGTCGTACGGGCTTACGCGGTGGGTGTCGAGGTGGCCTGCAAGCTGGGTCTTGCCGTTGGCGAAAGCCATACGCGTCGCGGCTGGCACACGATGTCGACACTCGGCAGCGTCGGCGCGGCGGCGGCCGCCGCGAATCTGCGTGGCCTGACGAGCGAGCAGACCGCGCGCGCCCTGGCCATTGCGTGCTCGTTCGCAGGCGGGTTGCTCGGCAACACGGGCACCATGACGAAGGCGCTGCATGGCGGCCGTGCTGCGCAGGCAGGTTACCTGGCCGCCGCGCTGGCCGAGCAGGAATTTACCGCCAGCGCCGATATTCTCGAAACGAAAGGGGGCTTTCTCGACGTCTTCACGGATCGATCGGTCTCCCGTATCGAGTGGGGCACACTTGGCGAGCCGTGGGAAGTGCTCGCTACGGGTCTCGCGGTCAAGCTCTACCCGTGTTGTAGCTGTACCCATTTGTGTATCGACGCCGCACTTGATATTTGCCGACAGCACCCATTCGATGTGGCTGCTATCCAATCGATTCGCTGCACCGTGCGAGAAGAATGCACCCACTACCTGCGCTTTCCCGCGCCACGTACCGCGGTGGAGGCGAAATTCAGCATGAACTACGCGGTCGCTGTGGCACTGGCACGCGGCGCAGTCCGCTTGAGCGACTTCGAGGCCCAGGCGCTCGAGCGACCGGACGTGATCGCGCTTATGCACAAGGTCTGCATGGTCGCTGCGGGTGAAGGAGAAAAAGAAGGTTGGGTCGAGATTCTCTTCGACGATGGGACGCACCTCGCCGCATGCAAGGATGCCGCGCACGGATCGCCGGAGGATCCCGTGGGTTGGGACGACATTGAGGCCAAGCTCAGAGAAAGCATGCTGAAATCCGATGTCCTGCGTCTCATCGATGTGGATGCGCATTTCACTGCAATCCGCAATATGGATCGCGCAGCAAGATTCTCGGCACTTCTGATACCGGGCGATTCGAGCAATCCCCCACATCCCGCACACCCTCGCGTTTCGAGCTGATTCAACGGTTTCTATTGAGCGGCTCGACCGCTTTCCCATGCGCGGTTCGTGATTCCGGGTTGCTGAGTGGCGCCTTTCGCACCACAGGAATCTCGTACTCCTACTATTCCCCAACATCTTGGCTGCCAGACTCCTGAGCGCCTTGACCCACATGGGATTGCCGGTCATTGTTTGAAAATTTATTGTTCAATAACATAAAAATGATTGTACATAGTTTTTGATAAACATATTCTTGTCCTCGTAACGACAGAGCGGTCCAGTGACCAGGGTTCCTGCGGAGGGATTTCGCAACTGGACTCAAACACAGGCTGATCGGGAGAAGTCATGGCTATTCGTTCTTATGCAGTAGTCCTTATGTTAACGGTTGCGGTCGCGCTTGCGGGCGGTTTGGCGGCGGCTGGCGCGACCGCTGGGGAAATTGCGCCCGGTACGACTTATCAAATCAAGCTTCCGGCCATTCCGGAGAAAGGCGTCACGCCGCCGCAAAGGCTTGCGGCATCCGGCAAGATTGTTATGTGCACCGACCTTGGCGATCCGCCGGGTGGCTTCCTCGACGAAGACGGCGTGACGCCGAAAGGCTTCAACGTGGAGATCATGTCTGCGATCGGTCCGGTCATGGGAATCAAGACTGAGGTCGTGAACTATCCTTTTGCCGACATCTTCGCCGCGCTCGATTCGGGAAAATGCGACGCCGTCATGTCGACGAACTCAAAAAGCCCGGCCCGTACCGCACGCTACGATTTCGTCGACTACATGACGATCCGCCTCGGGTTGATGGTTCCCAAGGGCAATCCGCTTGGCCTCAAGAACTTCGAGGACTTGTCCGGACACCGTGCCGCCGTTCTCGTTTCGAGTACGACTGAACGTCTGGTCAAGGCGGCCAGCAACAAGGATGTCGCGGAGGGGAAGAAGCCGGTCGAGATTCAGTCGTATCCGCAGAACACCGTAGTTTTTCGCCAACTGGAGCTTGGCCGAGTCGATGCGTTCGTTGGCGATGCCATGTCCATTGGCTACTTCATGAATCTCGACAAGAACCGCTTCGAGGTGGGGGGATTGCCGGTGGAACCGCTAACCATCGGTATCGTCATGCGCAAGGGCGATTCGCAGACGGAAGATGCGGTGCGCAAGGCGTACTTCGCACTTTATGACAGCGGCTATGTGGAGGCGTCCGCCAAAAGATGGGGCATGGATGGACTGGTCTCCCTCTGTCGTGACGACAAGCCATGCTTGTGATTCGGTGTGACCATACGGAATCCTTATGTCTTGGGTAAGGATTAAATGACGCACACCGATGGATGAATGTCATACCGGTTTTAAAAGAAACCTGTCGAAGCGACGATTTTGATTGAGTCAACGCCGCTTCATTTCCCTGCGTCTGCACCGCGGATGTCTGGGCCTTAAGTCGCGACATGATTGAGGACGATAGTGATTAATTTTCGAAAGATCTGGATTGCTGCAACGGTGGTGCTGGGCGGTTGGGGAATAGCGGGGTATCCGGCCTATGCGGCTCAGGACATTGCGGTTCCATCGACCTTGGTCCAGAAGGGTGTCCTGACGGTCTGCTCCGACCTGTCCAATCCGCCGGCCGAAGGCGTTGCCGACGACGGAAAGACCCCCAAGGGCGCCGCGCTCGATATCGTGTATGCCATGGCAAAGAAGCTGCATCTCAAACCGGAGATCGACAACTACCAGTTCTCGGGCATTTTTGCGGCACTGGATACGGGCAAGTGCGATCTGATCATGGCCAGTCTCGGCAAGACGCCCGAACGGGCGCAGCGTTACTGGCTGGTGGACTACTGGAGCGTGGCTTCCGGTCTGCTGGTTCGGCAGGGCAATCCCTATCATATGACCCGTTTCGAAGATCTTTCGGGGCATCGTGTTTCCGCATTGCTCGGCAGCCGAAACGCCAAGGTCGTCACGCAGATCAGCGATCAACTGGTTAGCGGGGGCCACGCGCCTATTGACATCGTGTTGATGAATACCTATGTCGCTGCTTTTCAGGAACTCATGCTTGGACGCGTCGATGCGCTGGTTGCCGATACCGTGGTGATCAACTACTTCAACCAGCAAGGCCATGGCAGGCTTGAGGTGGGTGGTGTACCCGTCCCCCCGAAAACATGGTCAATGGCCATTCTGAAGAGCAACACCGATCTGAAGAACGCAGTGGCGGCAACGGTCGACCAGTTGAATGCAGATGGCACCATGCAGGCGATCTCGAAGAATTGGGGGCTGGAAGCGGGCGTCGCGCTGTGCAATTCAAGCCGCCCCTGCGAGTGACCGGTCAGTGTGAGTGATCGACCGGCGGGTTGCGATGCGTGGAGAAAGAAATCTGCTGGCCACCACATATTTGACTCACCGTCGTTATTTCGTTGCCTTGCTTGCCGAGGATCGGTAGACCTGCCAGCAGGGCTTTCGATCAGGAGAACGTGATGTTGCTGAAACAGGCCGATATCGATACCTTTGCCGCTGATGGTGTCGTGTGTTTGCGCGGAGTCATTTCGCCGGAATGGGTGGTTCGAGTGACGAAGGGCATTGAAAAAAACCTGCAAAGTCCCGGCTCGCACCACAGCTATGCCGACGGCGATACGAAACGCTTCTTTCAGGATGCGAACAACTGGCAGAGAATTTCCGAATTCGAAGCCTTCATTCGATCCTCTCCTGCGAGGGAGATTGCCGCTGGCCTGATGGAAGCCTCGAAAGTGCGCTTTCTTCACGACCATGTTCTGGTCAAACATGGCGGTGCGTCGAAGTCCACGCCGTGGCATCAGGATCAGCCGTACAGTCCTGTAGATGGCTGGCAGTTCTGCACCATGTGGATGCCCATCGATCCCGTGGCGCGCGATACCGCGCTGGAGTGTATCGCCGGCTCGCATCTGGCGCGCAAGTGGTATCGGCCGCAACGCTTCGTGGACGGAGCGTTGCGCGCGGAAGACGATCCGCAGTGGGTTGTCCTTCCCGACATCAATGCGGATCGCGACGCGTACAGAGTCGTCAGTTGGGATATGGAACCCGGCGATGTGGTGGTATTCCACGGGTTAACGCTGCACGGCGCACCCGCGAATCGCGGGGCGCAGCCTCGTCGCGTGTTGTCCACGCGCTGGCTCGGAAACGATGCGCGGGTGAAGCGGCGCACCGGAAAGATGTCACCGCCGCTTCCGGAAAATGCGCCGGCGGATGGTGCGCCGTTCGAGTCAGACGATTTCCCCTTGGTTTGGGGCGCAACTCCATGAGCGCTGGCCGCGATTGACAGCGCCGCGCGTGTCGAAACAGGCGCGGCGCGGGAGACGCTCAGTGATCGAACGACGAGCGACACCCAGATAAAACCGTCATACAGAAAGCCGCACCTACGTCGCGCAACGCGCGATATCGAAGCGCATTTCCGGCTCAGGTGGATCGTCGGGTGCATTGGCAGGCCGCATCACCTTGATCTCCGAGCCGGAGCTGACGGGCGTCAGTGTGACAAAGTAAGCGGTGTTCGAATCCGAGCCAACGGCCAGCTCGGTCGCGCCGCCCACGGACGACGCACGTACGCGTGACAAGCGGCTTTCGAGGCACTCGGTAATGTCGGACGTGGTTCGCGCCGAGGTGACGAACACCATCGGTTGCGAGGCATCGCGCGTGGGGCCGGACGAGCCACAGGCAGCTAGCGCGAGAGCAGCGGGAGCGAGCAAAAGAAGTTTTTTCATGATCGGATCGTCGGTGTTCCCGATCGGATACAGGAACAGGGGCACGGGCGGAACGGGGTGCTCCGCGACGAAGCCGCCGGTCGACCGCGGCGAGCACCCGATGATGAGGAGGCTCGCGGCGTGGAAGGCGGCTTAGCCAAGTATACCTGCGTGCGCATGAAGATTCGACGCTTGCGCATCCCATCCACGCATAAAAAAACGCGCGCGTGATTGTGTCACGCGCGCGTTGTTCAACAGGCCGGAGCGGTCGATCAGGCCTGCAGCTTCATTAGAAGCGGTGACGCAGGCCGACGGTCGCTGCCACCTGGTTGCCGGTCGACGACGGCGACAACGAGTTGATCATAGCGACGTTCGCGCTGCCGTCGCCGAGTTCGCCCGAAGCGTGTTGGTACACGCCTTCCAGGTAGACGTCGGTGCGCTTGCTGAGGGAGTAGTCAGCCAGCAGCGAAACCGTGTGCCACTTCGGATCGCCCGAGGTCGTGCCGCCGGTCGCCTTGCCGTCCGTGAACGTGTACGCTGCGTTCAGGCTCAGCGCCGGAGTCAGTGCGTACTTGCCGTTGATTTCATAGTTGTCGAGGTGCAGGTTCGTACCCGTCGGCACCGTGAAGCCCACGCCGTTCTGGTCGCCGGCGATCAGGTTGTTGTCTTGCGTGTGAGTCCACACGAAGCCAACCGTAGCCGGACCGTACGAGTAGTTCGCGCCCACACCGTAGGTACGTTGCAGCGCTGCCGTCAGGTTGGCATCGCTGCCGGCGCCTGCGGACACCGCACCGCTCGAGTTCGTGCCGCCCAGCGAATTGTTCAGTTGCAGGTAAGCAGCAGCAACATTCAGCGGGCCGTTGACGTACGAAGCGCCGACGCTCCATGCACGGTTGTTCGCGAACTGGCCAGCGTCGTTGCTGAAGCCGTACAGGCCGCCGAAGCGCAGACCCTGGTAGTTTGCGCTCTGGTACTTGACTGCGTTCTTGATCGAGAACGAGGCGTCCAGATTGTCGTTGTCGAACGGGTGAGCGGCCAGGTTGTTGCCGTAGCCCGAACCCGCTTCCGACAGCGGGGCGAGGTAGTCGACCACGGAGTCATATTGACGGCCGAGGGTCAGCGTACCGTACTGGTCGCTTTGCAGACCGACGAAAGCCTGACGATTGAACATCGTGTTGCTTTCGGAGAACTTGCCGTTGTTCAGGTTGAAACCGTCTTCCAACGTGAAGATGGCATGCAGGCCGCCGCCGAGGTCTTCGCTGCCGCGCAGGCCGAAGTACGTATTCGACACGGTGCCGCTACCTTGCTGCCAGTTGTTGTGGCCACCCTGGTTGTTCGAGTAGACGAGGCCGGCGTCCAGCGTGCCGTACAGCGTGACGCTGCTTTGTGCGTGGGCGTTGATGGCGAACGCGCCCATGATGCCCGCGATGATGAGGGTTTTTTTCATGCTTTTTTACTCCGAGTCAGTCCGTAAAGAATCGCCTTGCAGGGCTTAATGCCAATGCCACCGGCCGCCTGAGGATTCGCAGCGAAGTGTATTCCCTCCGATAAATTGATTGACGCTATCCCGCACAACAATGCTTTCCTGAATCGGAAATTCTGGATTTGAAGTCCGTAAGTGCCGATAAATAAAGCGATTTTGAGTTTGATTTTAGAGATATGGTGGTGTGTCAACCGTTTTCACTGTTGCACATGTGCGACGCCCGGCCCTGGCGGCTGAGAGGGTTAACAAGGGAAGCCGGCACGACACAATTCTGATTATCCAGTTTCCTGAAAGAGACTATTCCAGTTATTGAGGTGATTACGCTGGCTTACCGGATTTACAATCCGAATCACCCCTTGACCAAGGGTGTCTTTTTCATCTGTTTATGCGCGGCCTTCGGGCCGCGTTTTTTTATTCTGTATTGGATTAGATTATAAGTTCCCGGTAATCCAGAAAAATATTTTTTTATAAAAGGAAATAATCCGGGCCCCTGGCCGTTCGGCGTAGGCCGTCCCGGGAGGCAGCGTGGACGGGTAGAATCCAGCCCTTGTGTTGATCAATCTGTTCCGAACCCGAGCGACCCTGCAATGACCGATACGCCCCTTCCTTCGCCCGATACCCCTGCCGATTCCGCGCCGGAAGCGTTCGCCGAAGCGCCCGAGACCCTGCACGACGCGCGTTTGTGGCGCGACGACGGCTGGACGGCGCGCGTCATCAAGAATGAAGACGACGACGGCTGGGCGGTGGAGATGATCAAGGACGGCGAACCGGAGCCCGCCCTGGTCGGTCCGTGGACGATGGGGCGTGACAAGAAGAATCCGAAGCCGCTCGATACCGGAGCGTTCAATACGCTGGTGAAGACCGCGTCGGAGGTATTGCGCCGTCACGAACAGCAGTTGCACGCCATGCTGCACAAGCGCGTGACGGTGGACTCGCCGTCGGGCGACGGCGAGCTGGAGATTACGCTGGAGATCGTGCCGAGCGAGGATGATCCTTACGCGCTGCTGAGCGCGTTCGACGCCTTCGGCGAGCAGCTCGCGCAGGTAAAAGTGGCGCCCAACTTCAAGCTAGGCAAGGCGAACGCTGTCGCCTGGGTGGAAAACGGCTTCCGCCGTCCAGGGTAATGACCGGCCGCCGCACCGCGGCGCGCCCATCCGTTTCAATTGCGCTTGCAGAAAATCGCCGTGATATGCGGCCCGACGTGATGCACGATGGCCGTGCTGCCCGCCTGCGTCACCGCATCCTGCACGCTGGTGTCGCTGCCCCACACCACGGCGCCGTAAGCCGAATTGGCGAGCGGTTCGCCGTCGCCGGGACGGAACATCGGATCGTCCTTCTCGAAGCCGACCAGCGCAAACACATGAAAGCCGAAGGCGCTGAGATCGGCGCCCTTGGCGGGGCGGAATGCATTGATCGAATTGCTTTCCACCCGCATCGGGGTCGGATCGATCAATTGCTGCTGGGCGAGATCCGCAATGAACTGATGGCCCGATTCGTTGCAGGCCAGCGGCGCGTCGAGCGCGGTCGCGCGACAGGCAAGCGGTAGTGTGGCGGCCAGCAGGGCGAGGAGTGCGGAAGAAAAAACGTGCTTCATAAGCTTCTGGGTCGCGTATACGTATACACAATGGCAGATCGCAGCGGGGCGGTACGGGAAAGGCCGCCACCCCGCAATGCGCATCGGGATTACGCGGCGTTACAGGCGCAAGAGGATTCGCACTGTACCAACCTTCGAGGATTCTTGCTTTGGACGGCTTCTGTCAAGGGGGAGCCGGAAATTGCCGCGGAAAACAGCAAGCTTTCGAGCAACCGTATAAATTTCCTGGTTAGAAATTGTCGAATTGTCGGCCATTATCCTTACAAAACGTCCCGGCACCGAAAACGTGGGATGCGTGGCTCGCCCGCCGGCTTGTCATGCGGCCTGCGAACACGTTCGTCACACCCTCGCCTGACTACGCTGCGTCTGCTGATCGGCTGGCCGCCTTCGTTGCGTCCTCAACCATCGCGCGCAGCATACGATGCTGTACAAATCACCTTCCTTAACAACATCTGTTGCCAGGGCAATGCGATAATCGCAGCTTTACGCTGACGGCTTTGTCCCCCGTCGTTTTGCCAATGCCTCTTAATCTGGGTGCATTCATCGTTCCGCTGATCGTCGCGTGTGCGATGTTTATGGAAAACGTGGACGGCACGGTCATCGTGACCTCACTGCCCGTTCTGGCGCGGGACCTCGGTCAGAGTCCCATCACTCTCAAGCTGGCCATCACCAGTTATGTGATCGGCCTCGGCGTCTTCATTCCTATCTGCGGCTGGGTGGCCGACCGCTTCGGCTCGCGCACGGTGTTTCGCACGGCAATCGGCATCTTCATGACCGGCTCGCTGCTGTGCGCGGCCTCCACCTCGCTCGGCACCTTAGTGTTTGCGCGCTTCGTGCAAGGGCTGGGCGGAGCGCTAATGGTGCCGGTGGGGCGCATCATTATTTTCCGCGCCATCCCCAAGTCGGAATTCATTCGCGCGATCAATTATCTGACGGTGCCCGCGCTGCTCGGCCCGGTGCTGGGGCCGCCGCTCGGCGGGTTCATCACGACCTATCTGCACTGGCGCCTGATTTTCTTCATCAACATTCCGATCGGCCTGCTCGGCATCTACCTGACCAACAAGCACATCGCCAATGTGCGCGAAGCGCATCCGGGGCGTCTCGACTGGACCGGTTTCGTGTTGTCGGCGGCCGGCGCTTCGCTGTTTATGCTAGGGCTCTCGCTGATCGGCGGGGAACTGGTGTCGAACAAGCTGTCGATCGGCATGTCGGTGCTCGGCGCGGCGCTGCTGCTGATCTACTGGTTCTATGCGAGCCGGGTCGAACTGCCGGTGCTCGATCTGCGCCTGCTGCGCATCCCGAGCTTTCACGCGAGCGTGCTGGGCGGCTCGCTGTTTCGTATCGGCCTTGGCGCCGTGCCGTTCCTGCTGCCGCTCGCATTGCAGGAAGGACTCGGCATGACCGCTTTCGAGTCCGGCTCGATCACCTGCGCGTCGGCGTTCGGTTCGATCTTCATGAAGGCGGTCGCCTCGCGCGTGCTCGGGCGTTTCGGCTTCCGCAAGGTGCTGATGGTCAATGCAGGGCTGGCCGGGCTGGCGATTGCCGTCTACGGCTTGTTCTCGCCGGGCATGTCGCATTGGACGATCTGGTGTGTGGTGCTGTTCGGCGGCTTCTTTCCCTCGCTGCAGTTCACGTCGTTGAATACGCTGGCTTATGCGGATATCCCGAGCCGCGACATCGGCCGTGCTACCAGCGTGGCGAGCGTGATCCAGCAGATTTCGCTGGGGCTCGGTGTGACGATCGGCGGCGTCGTGCTGCAGATTTCGCACCATCTGCAAGGCCATCCAGCCATCGTGTGGTCGGACTTCTGGCCTGCGTTTCTAGTGGTGGGAATGTTCTCGGTGGGCTCGATTCCGGTGACGGCACGCTTGCCTCAAGGCAGCGGCGATGAAATTGCCAGAGGCGGAAGAGGCAAGGCATAAGTTAGGACTACCTTCAAGGACTTCGCGAAACGCGCTTTTACATGCTATAAGCCCAAGACAGACGTATTCTCTAAGCTAAAGAATGGTCATGGAGGGCAGTCAATGTCATTGGGTAAAGTAAAGTTTTCCGTTAGTGTCTTTGCGGTTGCTGCATTCGTTACCGTATCGAGCAGTCTTCTCGAATCCGCACCGGCCTATGCCAAGGCCCCTCAACAAGCGGCCGTTCTGGATGCCTCGGCGGTTGCCGTGGCGGACAAGTTCAGCGCCGACGCCGCCGAGCAGATCTTCAAGGAGGGCGGCAACGCGGTCGATGCGGCCGTGGCGATCGCGTTTACGCTTGCCGTGACCTATCCGGAAGCGGGCAACATCGGCGGCGGCGGTTTCATGACACTGTATGTCGACGGCAAGCCTTACTTTCTGGACTATCGCGAGAAGGCGCCGCTCGCCGCCACGCGCAACATGTATCTCGACGACAAGGGCGAAGTCATCAAGGGCATGAGCCTGTTCGGTTATCGCGCCGTGGGCGTGCCGGGCACGGTCGAAGGCATGTGGGAGGCGCAGCGCCGCTTCGGCAAACTGAAGTGGAAGCAGGTGCTCGCACCCGCCATCAAGTATGCGACCGACGGTTTCGAAGTCAGCGAACAATTGCAGCAGCGCCGCGACGACGCGGCTAAAGACTTCGCGGGCAAGACCAACTTCGATGCCTACTTCGGCAATCTCAAGCAAGGCGTCAACTTCAAACAGCCGGAGCTCGCTGCTGTGCTGACGCGCATTGCCAATGACGGCGCCAAAGACTTCTACGACGGCAAGACGGCCGATCTGATCGCCGCATCGATGCGCGGCCACGGTCTGATCACGAAGCGCGACCTGCAGGAATACAAGGCTGTCTGGCGTGAGCCGGTTCAGGCGAACTGGAACGGCTATCGTGTGATTACCGCGCCGCCGCCGAGTTCGGGCGGTATCGGCCTCGTGCAGTTGCTGAAGATGAAAGAGGACCTCGCGCCCGACTTCAAGGACGTGCCGCTCAACTCGGCGCAGTACGTGCACCTGATCGCGGAAATCGAAAAGCGCGTATTTGCCGACCGCGCGCAGTACCTGGGCGACCCTGACTTCTACAAGGTGCCGGTCGCGCAGTTGACCGACGACGCATACATCGCCAAGCGGGCCGCCGAGGTCAATCCAGGCACGCCTTCGGACACGAAGAGCGTCCAGGCCGGTCTTGGCACCTCGATGCCGGAGAAGGCCGAGACCACGCATTTCTCGGTGATCGACAAGTGGGGTAACGCGGTATCGAACACGTATACGCTCAACGGCTACTTTGGCTCGGGCGTGGTGGTGGAGGGCACGGGCATTGTGCTGAACGATGAAATGGACGACTTCTCGGCCAAGCCGGGCGTGGCGAACGCGTTCGGCGTAGTGGGCCGTGACGCGAATGCAATCGAGCCGAAGAAGCGTCCGCTGTCGTCGATGACGCCGACCATCCTTACCAGGGACGGCAAGGTGGCGCTCGTGATCGGCACGCCGGGCGGTTCGCGCATCTTCACGTCGATCTTCCAGGTGATCAACAACGTCTACGACTTCAATATGCCGTTGCCCGATGCGGTGGCCGCGATGCGCTTTCATCACCAGTTGCTGCCGCCGAACACGATCTTCTGGGAGCCGTACAAACCGATCACCGGCGAACTCGCGCAGCAGATCGAAGCGAAGGGCTACAAGCTGGAAGGCCAGGACTTCAGCGGCGACATCCAGCTCATCAAGGTCAACGGCGCGACGCCGGAACCGGCGGCCGATCCGCGCGGCCGCGGTGTGACGCGGGTGATTCAGTGAGCGTTTGAGGTGGCGGTGGTGCCGGGTGCCAGGACGCTGCGCTTACAGCCCCGTAAACCGCGCGAAGAACCGTCCCCATGCGGCCTTGTCCGCTTCGGAGAGAGCCGGGTCCGACGCTGCGCCGAACGCTTCTTCACGAGCTTGGACGCAGGCATCGATAAACTGTTGCAAGGCAGCACGATCGGCAAACACCAGTTCGCGTTGCGATGCGGCAATCTCCACGCGCGCCGGTGTTTTCGTCACGCGCGGTACGCCGTAGTCGTCATAGCCGGCGGTGTCCCGCGTGACTCGCACCTGATAGTTGCCTGTCACATTGTTCTCCAGTCGATCGGAGTGGGCGCGTTACTCTGGTTCCATGCAAAGCGCTTGCTCCGGTCCCATGCAAGCTTGTTACTGTCCGAGGGTTGTTTTCCCAGTATAGAAAATCGTCGTGACACTGCTGCGCTTCTTTGTGGCGCATCTTGATGTCATTGATCGCTGGCGATCCACGGCGCCGCGGTCAAGTCGGCATAGGTCAGCTTGTCTGCTCGACCGGCGTCAGCGTCAACTCGAGCCGCTGCGTGCCGCGCAATACCGTGACGCTGACCGGGCGATCGATACGCGAAGCATCCAGCACACGCTGCAGCGTGTCGACGCCATCGACGGGCAGCGTATCGATGGCGACAATCGTGTCGTCGGTACGCAGGCCACCGAGTGCGGCCGGGCTGGCCTTGACGATCTCCATCACCCGCACGCCGCTTGCCGCGTTCAGGTTGAAGTAGCGCTGTACGCGTCGCGACAGCGGCGTCGTAGTGCCGGCCACGCCGATATAGGCGCGCCGCACCCGGCCATACGCGAAAATCTGCATGATGACCCACTTCGCGGTGTCGATGGCGGTAGCAAAGCAGATGGCCTGGGCGCCGGGAATGATCGCGGTATTGACGCCGATCACCTGACCGGCCGAGTTGATCAGCGGACCGCCCGAGTTGCCGGGATTCAAGGCCGCGTCGGTCTGGATCACGTCGTAGATCATGCGGCCCGAGTTCGAGCGCAGCGAGCGCCCGAGCGCCGACACCACGCCCGTGGTGACCGTCTGTTGCAGGCCGAGCGGGTTGCCCACCGCAATGGCAATCTGACCGACCCGCAGCCGTCCCGATTCGCCGAGTTCGACGTGCGGCAGGGGTTCGGCCGAGCCGATGCGCAGCACAGCGAGGTCGCTGCCGGGATCGTCGCCGACCAGGTCGGCTGCGAACTGGCTGCCGTCCGCGAGCGTCACCTGGATCTGCACGGCGCCATGGACGACATGGCTATTGGTCAGCAAGTAGCCGTCCGGCGTGAACAGGAAGCCCGAGCCGGTGCCGCCGCGGGTGCCGCGGCCGCTGGGATGGCCGGGCGTGCGGTGTTCGACGGAAATGAAGACGACAGCCTGCTGGACGCGTTCCAGCGCACCGATCACGGTGCGCGAGTAGGCGTCGAGCAAGGCGTCGTCGTTGAGTGCGGATGGCGCGGTGGTCTGCTCGGCCGGCTGCGCCGCCGGTGCAGCGGAAGCCGCAGGCTCGGCCGGCCCGGCAGGCTCGGACGAGGCGCGCGACAGGTCATCAATAAAACGGGGACGGCTTCCCATGGCGAAGCTCCGGACTAGGCGGGAGCCTAACTGCAGGGCTGTCCATCTATTTTCAAGACGTGTCCGAGGGTGTGAGAAACTGACCGTGCCGACGCCCTGTTCACAAACGACGCGAGGAGACCATGATGAATCAGACCGCCCCATCGGAGGAGCCTCGCATCGAGTCGTTGAGCGCCGTTACCTTGGCGACGCGCGATATGGCGCGGTCCGTGCCGTTTTATGAGGCGCTTGGCTTCCCGCTGAATTTTGGCGGTCCGCAGGAAACGTTTACATCGTTTGCGTTCGGTACGTCGTTCTTGAACCTGATCGCCGACAGCCACGGCCCGGTGAGCGGCTGGGGGCGGGTGATCATTTACGTGTCGGACGTCGACGGCATCTATCAGAAGGCGTTGGCGGCTGGGCTGCAGCCTGAATTCGCCCCGTCGGACGCGCCGTGGGGCGAACGCTATTTCCACATTACCGACCCGGACGGCCACGAATTGAGCTTTGCAAAACCGCTCCGATAGCGGATTTGACGGCGCGTAAAACTCGCTATCATGGAGCGCGGGGGAGACCGCCGTCCGGCGTGAAGGGCCGCGCGGGGCTGCGAAGACGCACGCCGGAGACGGTTGGCACGCGGGCGCGAGCCATACTGCCCCAGTAATAACAGTGACACCTCGGTCATCGACAATCGAGCGGCCGCCGCTGTCGTCCGCGCAGCGTGCTTACCCATTCCCGTTTCCAGGAGAGTCGCGATGAAAGAGCAGGATCCTATGGTCGATACGGCATCGATGGCCGAGCGGCAGCGCCGTTTTGAAGAGGATCTCATCGATGCGTACGACGAAGAACTCGAAATGGAAGTGGACGACCGCATCAGCGACGGCGATGCGAGCTTCTCGCCCGAGCATCGCGAGGCGCGCAAGCAGTATTTCCGCGAACTGTTTCGTCTGCAGGGCGAATTGGTCAAGCTGCAGGACTGGATCGTCGCCACCGGACACCGGCTCGTGGTGATCTTCGAGGGGCGCGATGCGGCGGGCAAGGGCGGTGCGATCAAGCGCATCACGCAGCGCCTCAATCCGCGCGTATGCCGGGTGGCGGCTCTGCCGGCGCCCAACAACCGCGAACGCACGCAATGGTATTTTCAGCGCTATGTTTCGCATCTGCCGGCGGGCGGCGAGATGGTGCTGTTCGATCGTAGCTGGTACAACCGCGCGGGCGTCGAGCGCGTGATGAACTTCTGCACGGACGAGGAGTACGAGGAGTTTTTCCGCTCGGTGCCGGAGTTCGAGAAGATGCTCGCGCGCAGCGGCGTACAGATTCTCAAATACTGGTTTTCGATTACGGATGAAGAGCAGGAGATTCGCTTCCAGACCCGTATCCACGATCCGCTCAAGCAGTGGAAGCTGAGCCCGATGGACTTGGAGAGCCGGCGCCGCTGGGAGGCCTATACCCATGCGAAGGAAGTGATGCTGCAGCGCTCGCATATTCCCGAGGCGCCGTGGTGGGTGGTGCAGGCGGTCGACAAGAAGCGCGCGAGGTTGAACTGCATCCACCATCTGCTGAGCCAGGTGCCGTACCACGAGGTCGAGCATCCTCTCATCACGCTGCCGGAGCGGGTGTACAACGCGGAGTACATTCGCCAGCCGGTGCCGGTCAGCATGATCGTGCCGGAAGTTTATTGACGCGGTGGGGTGCTTAAAAAAGCCCGGCAAGTCATTGACTTGCCGGGCTTTTTGTTTGGGTTTGGAGGAGCAATAAACTGATGCAATGGACGGGCGGCTAGCCAACTGGCCGCGCCGCAGCGCGGCGTCGCGTCACCTCTTTTCTCTCAAGGAAACGCCGGGCCGCCCCAAGTTTCCCGCCCCGAAGGAAGTCCCCTTGGGGATTGCCCCCTCGGGGGGCCTGACGCGTAAGCGGCAGGTCTGGGGGCGCTCAAAAGACGTGCCGGAACAACCAATACAACCCCGCCGCTAGCGCGATCGATGCGGGCAGCGTGAGGACCCACGCCATGATCAGGCTGCGCACGGTGCTCCATTGCAGGCCCGAGCCATTGGCCGCCATCGTGCCGGCCACGCCCGACGATAGTATGTGAGTGGTCGAGACCGGCAGACCGTAGAGGTCAGCCGCACCGATCGTCAGCATCGCCACCACTTCCGCCGAGGCGCCCTGTCCATAGGTCAGATGCTGCTTGCCGATTTTCTCGCCGACCGTCACGACAATGCGCTTCCAGCCTACCATCGTCCCCAGCCCCAGGGCGATCGCCACCGCGACCTTGACCCACGTCGGGATGAACTTGGTTGCGTGATCGATCTGCTTCTTGAAGTTGTCGATCACCTTGAGGTCGTCCGCTGCGAAGACGGGCAGCTTGGCTTTCTCCATCAGCCGAACGGCTTCGGATGCCACATACATGTTGTTGCGCACGTTATCGACGATATCCTGCGGCACGCCTGCCATCGAACCGGACTGGCCGACCTGCTGACCGATCTGGCTGGTGAGTTGCTGAAGCGCCGGCAGCGTCTCGGGCGTCAACTGATGGGTACGCACATAGTCTTCGACCGCCGTGCGCGGATGGGCCGAGGGCGGCGCACCATTGACGTATTTGCCGAACGTCGCGGCAGCCTGCTGCGACACCGCAATGAAGGTTTGCGTTTCAGCGGGCGTCACGGCCTTGTTCAAGGCATACGCGGTCGGCACCGTGCCGATCAGGATCAGCATGATGAGGCCCATGCCCTTCTGACCGTCGTTCGAGCCGTGCGCGAACGAGACACCCGTGCAGGTCAGGATCAGCAGGCTGCGGATCCAGAAGGGCGGCGGCTCGCCGCCCTTCGGTTCGGAGTACAGGGCCGGCACGCGGACGACTGCTTTGAGTGCGAGCAGCAGCAAGCCCGAGAGCAGGAAGCCGACGATCGGCGAGAACAGCAGCGACTTGCCGACGCCCAGGGCCTGATTCCAGTCCACGCCGCTGGTGCCGCTGGCGCCATGCATCAACTGGTTCATCAGGCCCACGCCGATGATCGATCCCACCAGCGTGTGCGAACTCGAAGACGGCAAACCGAGGTACCACGTACCGAGATTCCAGATGATGGCGGCAATCAGCAGCGCGAACACCATCGCAAAGCCGGCGCTGCTGCCGACCTGCAGGATCAGTTCGACCGGCAGAAGCTGCAGCACGCCGAACGCGACTGCACCGGTCGAGGTCAGCACGCCGAGGAAGTTCCACGTGCCGGACCAGATGACTGCGAGATTCGGCGCAAGCGAATGCGTGTAGATCACAGTGGCGACGGCGTTCGCGGTGTCGTGAAAGCCGTTGACGAACTCGAAGCCGAGCGCGATCAGCAAGGCGACGGCGAGTAACAGATACGGTAGAAAGCTGAGTGCCTGAACCGACTGCAGGTCGCTAACCAGATGAACGGCGCAATACACCGCTCCGATGGCGATCACAATCAGGAAAATGATCAGACCAATGCTGCGGCTTCGAGCATTTGCGGCTGGCGTCTGCGGGTACGAAAGTTCCGGCATGGCGTGTTCCCCAAGGTAGTCGCGTCAACTTTTCATGCTGGTTCATGAACATGTCGAAGTCGTGACAAATATGTGTCATTCGGGCCCTTTGCGTGTGCAGGAAATGCTTGCGCCTTGCCTGGCGGGCCTGTGCCATCGCCAAAGCGCATACTGGCGGCGACTAGTATGCGATTGCGGCGGTAAGCTTTTCCATGCCGGCTGGGTACGCTCACACGGCGCATTGATATGAGTAATGTGAACGCCTCGCGCGATGAGCCAAGTCCAGCCACGCAGGTGTTTCCGGAGGATCGATGCAGACGCAACCATTGAATCGGGCGCCCGCGTGCTGGCCATGCTGCTGTGTGATTTGTTGCGGACTGCGTAAGATCTGTGAATGCCGTCGCTTTGGCCTCAGATTGTTCCGAAGCCCGAGTGAAGAAGACACTGGTCGCGAACGCGTAAAATGGCCGTCCGGTTTGCCGCATTCGATCAGAGACACCCTTGAAACGAAAAATGCCCGCGCTCAACGCGCTTAAAGCCTTTGAAGTAGCTGGCCGCACCGGCAGCTTCACGCGTGCCGCCGAACTGCTTAACGTCACGCAGAGCGCGGTCAGCCGGCAAGTGCGCCAGTTGGAAGAGCAGCTCGGCGAACCCTTGCTGCAGCGCCGCCATCATCACCTCGAGCTTTCCACGGCCGGACGACTGCTGCTGCAGGCGCTGCAGCAGTCGTTCGACAAGATCGAACTCACGGTGCGCAGCATTCAGGAAAAGACTCATCTGAACCGTCTGCGTCTCAACGCTCCACCCACTTTCACCAGCCGGTGGCTGATGCCGCGCCTTGGGCGCTTGCGCGACGCGCATCCGGAACTCGAACTGAGCCTGTCGACGCGGGTCGAGGACAAGCTTGCCGAATCGGGAGTGCTCGATTGTGCAATCCGCTTCGGCGACGGTGAATGGGAAGGCTTCGACAACCGCTTGCTGATGAGTGAACGGCATGTGGCTGTCTGCTCGCCGGCGCTGCTCGCGCGGCATTCCGGGCAGGGGGAAATCGACCTGAATCAGTTCACGCTGCTGCACGTGCTGGCAAGCGACGAGCAGCGCTATTTGACCTGGCAGCACTGGCTCAAGGCGGCAGGCATCGAAGGCGTCGATACCAGCGGCGGTTACGAATTCGATCTGCTCGATCTGGCGATCCGCGCAGCCGTCGACGGTCTCGGCATTACGATTGCCGACCGCCATATGATTGCCCGTGAACTTGCCACTGGCGAACTCGTGCAGGTGCTGAACGTGCATGTCGACGGCCATCAGTCGTACTGGCTGGTGACGCGTCCGGAGCAGGGCGACCTGCCGCAACTGGCTCTGTTTCGCGACTGGCTGCAGCACGAAGTGTGGTCGACCGAGCGCAACCAGGAGCCATCGGCGTCGTCACCGGAACGGTTGATCAGCGGCCATTGAATGCCGCTGCTGCGACGATCGGCTTGCCGGGACATTCCCACTGCCGCCGGTCGCTGCGGATTGTGCGTTCATGCATAGTCAGTTGTATTAATGAAGCAATCGCTAGTATTGAATATGACGCGGTATCGGGCCAGTGGTGCCACGCTCATACGCCCATCCGATAACAATAAAACTCGCTATTTCATGCGTCTTTGCGCGCAAAACCGTAGCGTTTCGCTATGTGCTCGTGGCATAGTGCGTCCGTTACCCATACATAAGGAGGCGGTAATGGCTACCCTCGAACAAATTCAAGCGCGTATGAGGAAACTTCAGGCGCAAGCCGAAGTGTTGCTTGCCAAACGGGCGCAAGCGGCCGTCGACCAGATTCGCGAGTTGATGATCAAGCACGGCTTGACCACCGCTGACATCGAGGCGCGCGCCAAAGCCAGGCGCGAGGCCAAGGCCGCTGGACGCCGTCCTGGCAATGGTGTGGCTAAACATGCCGCGAGTGCTAAAGGCAAGATGCCGCCGAAGTACAGGGATCCTAAAACCGGTGCAACGTGGAGCGGTCATGCCCGGCCGCCGGCCTGGATCAAGGACGTGAAAGACCGTACCCGCTACCTGATCGACCAGACCGCCGCGGTTGAGTTGAACGGCGGCGGCGCGAGCAAGGCGGCCACTTCGGCAAGGAAGGTGTCCGCGAAGAAAAGTGCTGCTAAGAAAGCGCCGGCAAAGAGAGCCGCAGTTAAAACGGTTGTGGCTAAGAAGGTAACAGCGAAGAAAACGGCAGCAAAGAAAGCCGCAATGACAACGAGAGATCCCGCCACGAAAAAGGCAGCAGTGAAGAAAGTGGCGGCGAAGAAGTCCGTAACGAAGAGGGCGGGTGCGAAGAAAGCTTCGGTGGCCAGGACGGCATCGAGCACTGCCGCGTAACGACACCGACGCGTTGCCCCTGAAACGACATTGGCCCGCCAAAGCGGGCCAATGCGACTGCGGAACGCGAGTTCCAGCGTGTTACAGCGGCGTGATGTTGGCCGCTTGCTTACCCTTCGGGCCTTGCTTCACTTCGAAGCTGACCTTCTGGTTTTCTTGCAGCGATTTGAAGCCACTTCCCTGGACTTCAGAAAAATGCGCGAACAGGTCTTCACCGCCGCCATCCGGCGTAATGAAACCAAAGCCCTTTGCATCGTTAAACCACTTTACTGTACCAGTTGCCATTTTCCTGAATTTTCCAAAAAAGACTGTTGTGTTGGTGTCGCTTAGCCGAGGTCGGCGAGATGCGACGCTGCTTTTTACCACAGGAAAATGACAACCGACAACCAGGGCCGCTACTGTACGCCGCTAAACGCATAAAAAATGCGTAAAAAACCCGCTAAAACGATGCAAGTTGACTATAGGGCAAACTAACCTCAGAGCGCGGAATAGATAGCGGCGCAGGCCGCTCCGCGCTCAGTGTCTAGCGCCGGCACGCTGCGATAGCAGGCTCACCGCCCTAGCGGTTCGTCTTGGCAGACGCGCCTCGGCGCGGTGCGACGCCGCGCAGCGTGACCGCTTCTGTCTCGTTGCGCAGGCTTTTCACGCGGGCGGCGAGCGTGGCTGCAGGCGCCCGGTTGGGCAGCGGCTCGGGCGCATAGCCGCGGCGTGCCCAGGCGTCGAGGCCGCCCTTTAGCGCACGAATCCTCGTAAACCCTTTATGGCGCATATGCTGGGTGATGCGCATGGCCGTCGTATCGTCCTCGCATACGCAATACACCACGCGATGTGTGGCCGGCAAAGCCGCGTCGATTTCCGCAGGCGAAGTCGCGTCGAGGCTCTGGGCTCCGGGGATCCGGTACGTCTCGTCCAGCAATGCCGACTGCGGGCGTGCATCCAGAATGACGGGAGGCGATTCGGTGCGCAGCATTGTCTCCAGTTGTTGCTGGGTTATCTGAACCTGCTTGAGCCAGCGTTTGAAGCGCCAACGCTGGATGCAGCGAAACACGAAGTAGAGAAACGACCCCGCCAGCACCAGATCGATAACTGTCGTGCCGTGCGCCCGCAGAGTGAGTACGAACATGCCAAGCTGTTTCTCGAACACTGCGCCGCCGAGAAGCCAGAACGTGGCCCATGCTGCCGCACCGAGCATATCCCAGGCGATAAATATGCGTATATCGACCCGTGTCGTGCCCATCAGGGGCGGCGTGGCAATCGCCAGACCCGGAATGAATTTGGACACCGATACAATCGGCGCCCCGAAGCGCTCGAATAGCGAGCGAGTGGTGCGCACATGCTGGCCAATCGACATTGAAAGCCGCGAGAGGCTACTAATCAAACGGTGGCCATACAGGCGTCCTGCCATGAACCAGGTGCCGTCGCCAATCAGTGCGCCTAACACCGCCAAGGGCAATACGTACCAGAACGACAGGGCGCCGCTGGCAATCGCGGATCCGGCGAACAGCAGAACGGGTACAGCGGGGATGGGGACGCCCAGTCGGGTTAGAAGAACGTTTAGAAAAACGACGCAGCCGCCCCAAGTCGAAATCTCCGATTGCGGAAACTCTATCAATTGCCATGCTCCCTGGCTAGTGGCCGCCGCGCCTGCGTTCGCGGGCTACCGGGTCTGCGTTTCGCGTATCTGGGCAGGACTCGGCACGGGTTCATTTTACGTTCGAATCGATCAGCGTAACGCGTGCGCCTTCGCATCCGGCAATGCTCGATACCTCGAGCTCGCGCCATGCGCCCGCTTGTCCCGGCACCGAGATCAGTGGATCGACCTGGCGGTCCGGACGCAGCACATTGAACGGCCACGAGGGGCGCCGCAGCCGCTCATGCACGAGCGAGCCGAGCCAGATCGGTGCGGCGGGCGTGCCGCTCTTGCGTTGCACCGCGTAGTCGGTCGGCCAGAAACGCAGGACATCGCGTTCGTCGCGCGCATCGCGAGCGCGCGTGAACACCATGGCGGACGGTTGGCCGTTGTCGAGCTTCGGTAAAACCGGCAACGCGGTGGCTGCGGGGTCGGGCGCCACCAGATACAGCAATGAGCGTACCGATAATTGGGTGCCTTCAATCCAGCCCCGGTCGCTCAACTGAGCTTCGATCTGCTCGCGGTTCGCGGCCCATTGCACGGTGATCGGTTCACGCCTCTCGCCGGTCATGTCGGACCGGTAGCAGGCAAAGGTTTTCCAAAGCGCGTCGGTCCATTGCGCTTCGGTGACTACCTGCAATGGGCGAGGCGGTTCGCTCGACGGCGCGCTGGCCGACCGGTTTGGCGCCATCTGCAGCGACACGCTGACACAGATCACCGCCAGCATCGCAAGCGGCATGAACGGGCGCGATGCCGGTGTCTGGGGGTTGCGCCACACTACGGTCAAGGCGATGACGGCGACCCAGATGGCCGCAAACGCCGCACCGCCAATCGCATCGGAGAACGAAAAGCGCCCGAAGTAAAGCCCGGCGAACGCAACGGCCACGACAATCGCAGTGCCGATAGTCGTTACCAGAATGCTCTGCACCCTGCCGACCCGCCGCGCCAGCAGGAACGCCAGAAAGCCATAGACAATCGCGCTTGCCGCCACGTGATTGCTGGGAAATGCGTAGACGTCGAGGCCCGCATGGCCGGGCGGCGCACGCCGTATGATCAACTGGATGGCGAAGATCAGCAATTGCGAGAAGGCGACGGCCGCGAGCCAGTAGGCGACGGCGAGCCAGCGCCGCTCATAGGCCATCCAGACGATGACGGTCGTTACGACGGCCGCCAGCGTCGGAACGCTGCCTAAGGTCGCGAGGCCCGATATCACGGTGTCGGCCCAGGTGGAGTGGACCGATTGCAGAAAGCGGTAGACGGACGTGTCGACCTGTACCAACGGGTCGCCGCTAGCGACGTCCTGAAACACGCCGAAGAAAATCGCCGCGAATAGCAGCACGAGCACGGAGATCGCGGCAACGATGCCCATCGCCGGCCGCTCGGGATCGAGCACCACCAGCAAAGCGGTCGCCGCCCGTCCTTTGTGACCGCAGGCCCATGCGAAGAGCTTGCGGCGCGACGCGATGGCCCACACCTGGGCGCGCGACAGCACCACGCGCATTGCGCGAAAACTAAGCCAGCCAAGCGCGGCCAGAATCGCGATGACCACGACCAGACGAAACGAAACCGCGCCCGCCAGTTGCAGCGACGCGCCGAACACTACGCCCGGAAGAATATGCGCGGGCGCCCATAGGAGCGCCGACAAAAGGTTCATCGCATAGAAGCGCATCGGCGTCATGCCGAGCATGCCGGCGACGACCGGCACGATGGCGCGCAACGGTGCGATGAAGCGGGCGAACACGACGCTGCGCGCGCCGTGCTGCGCGAAATACCGGTGTCCCGCCTCGAGAATCTGCGGATGCGTGGCGAATGGCCAAAGCTGCACGAGTCTGTTGCGGTAGCGGTGGCCTAGCCAATAACTGAGGCCGTCGCCGGCGACCGCGCCCGCGAGCGCGCAGACGAACAGCCAGCCGAGGTTGAGCGAACCGGTGCCGACCAGCGCTCCCGCGAGAAACATGGCCGTGCTGCCCGGAACGAATGTGCCGATGACGGCGACTGACTCCAGGAAGGCCGCAAGCCACACCACTGCGAGCGTCCATCCCGCGTGGCCGCCGAGCAGGTGCAACAGGTGAAGATACGCGTACTCCATCTACCTCTCCGGCAGTTCAGCGCTATGGGGTGAAGCGGGGTGAAGCGCGCGAGCGGGACTTCGCGCCATGTCGAAATATAACCTCAGCAGAGCGAGTGCCGTGCCCACGCATGCGGCCGTCGGACAGCCTTCAAGCGTCGCCGCGACGGGCCGGCGGCCCCCGGATGGCGCCGCTGTACGCCTCGCGGGCACGCCGTTGACGTCTTGCGAACTTGACCTATAACGGAGGTGCAGCACGGTCATTCTCTGCGCCGGGGCCGGACGCAGCCGGTCCGGACGATCCTTTTGGTGCACTGCACCGTTCTTTCCGACAACAGGGATGAGCGAGTGGAGCCGTTACTTAGGACGCGCGGCGGGAGCGCGCTCCCGCGGACCATGCCGGTCCGTCCTGCTGCCGTCGCGCATGGTTCGGTTAATTGGCAAAGCAGAGGGAGCCGACCTTCAGATTGGCGGACTGCCGGGCAAGGGACCTAGGGGTACCCGATGCAAGGAGTGTCGAGATGAAATCACTTTTCTTGGTGCCGTTGGCCGGCGCGGGGCTGCTTCTGGCAACTGCGCTCGCGAACGGGCAGGATGTCCAGACGAACACGCAACCGCACGGCCGCGCGATTCTCGAGCAAAACGCAGACGAGTCCGCGCAAGACGCGACGGACATGTCATATAGCGAACCTGATCAATCCGGCAAGCTGCCGGCGCGTGTCATCAGCAACGTCTCATATGGCGGCACGGCCGATTTCACGGGCGAGTCGGGCGGCCCCCACTGTGTTACAGGGACGCAATGCAGCATTTTTCGTGGCCGCTGACGAGTAGGCGACTGTGCTGAATTCGGTCCGGTGCGCCGCACGGTGGGTAGAGGGAAGGCGGTAAAGCTGCGAACAAGAAAGGCGGTGCGGTGCCAAACCTGGCATTGCACCGCGCCGCGCTGTTCATGGCGGCGTCAAAACTTGAAAAACTACACTCCTGAATAGATCAAACATTTAGTAGGAGTGTTTAGTAATTAATTGAATCTCCATCTGGCTACGACTATGCGGCGTGTTGTCGTCATGGTTGGTATAGATGTCGGCGCCGCTGTCGTTCCTGTACGACACTGACCGGCCGCAAAACCCGAGATTTTTTCAAAAAAGAAACGCGAGACCGCCTTGCTAAAGGCGATTGCATGCCCGCGTTTCGTACTTGCAGTTGTTGAAAGACTGAGTTTCGTCTGTACCGCTCTCGCAAAAGAGGCTTGCTCCTTAAACTTCGCTTGCACTTTTATCTCGCCGCCGCACAGATGGCGGCGCAGCGCCCAAGAGCGCAGAAGCGCACAGACGGAAAAGGCAGATCCCTCTACTTTACTCATCAGGTACAAGGCAAATGAAGAAAACGTGTTTGGCCGGACTGTTGTCCGCCGTCGCGCTGTGTAATGTCGCGCATGCTCAGAACAGTGTCACGCTCTACGGCATTATCGACGAGGGCTTTGACTTCACCACCAACGCGGCCGGCAACCGGGGCTACCAGATGGTGAGCGGCGACACGGCCGGCAGCCGCTTCGGCCTGAAAGGCAGCGAGGATCTGGGTGGCGGAATGAAGGCTATCTTCCAGTTGGAAAACGGCTTCAACACCAACACCGGAACGATGGGGCAGGGCGATCTGCTGTTTGGCCGCCAGGCGTATGTCGGCTTGTCGTCGGCACAGTACGGCACATTCACGATGGGGCGCCAGTACGATCCGACTATCGACATGTGGAGCGGCTACACGGCAGCCGGCAACTGGGAAGGCGATCTCGGCGCGCACCCGTATGACAACGACAACGCGGACTGGGATTACCGCATCCAGAACTCGGTCAAGTACGTTTCGCCGACCGTGGCAGGCTTCACGGGCGAAGCCATGTACGGCTTTAGCAACGAAGCCGGCGGCTTTGCCGATAACCGCGTGTACAGCGCGGCGCTCCAGTATCAGATGGGTCCGCTTTCCGCGGCTGTGGCGTATATGAAGACCAACAACGGCGGTGCCACGAGCGGCGGTGCGGCGCCGAGCGCAACCGTGGTGTTCATGGGTACCTCGCAGCAGAATATCGACGCGGGCGTGTCGTACAAGTTTGCCGACAAGGCCATTGTTTCGCTGGCGTACTCGCACGTCGACATCTATAACCCGACGTACAACGCGTACTTCACTACGCAGCCGGTGGCCGGAACGCAAGACTCGTGGAAGTTCGATAACTTCGAAATCAACGGCCAGTACTTCTTTGCGCATGATTTCTGGCTCGGTGCAGCTTATACGTTCACGCGTGCTCATGTGTCCACGGTGACGGGCAGCTCGGATCCGAACTGGAATCAGGTGTCGCTCATGCTTGACTACGACCTGAGCTCACGCACTTCGGTTTACGTGCAGGGGGCCTACCAGCACGCGGATGGCAAGACCGGCCAGGACTTCGACTATGCGAACATTCTGGGCTCGCCGAGCCAGTCGTCGAGCGGCAATCAGATAGTGTATCGCATCGCGATGATGCATCGCTTCTAAAGCAGCAATACTTTAGCTTTAGCACCGCAAAGCACGAGCCGGATTCCGGCTCGTGCTTTTTTATTGTTGCGCGTTTTAGCGGATGTTTCGGATCGGCACCGTCGCTTTGCTTCTCTTGAAGCGAACCCAGAAGGCTTGATGTAAAGAACATGTCTTCATGTTTCATCGAAGGCACATCAAAGTGACGGGTTTTTCATCTTTGTGCGGCCTGCTATTTATTCATGCAAGGCTATGATGCCGACACTAAGCCGATTGGGCTCACGTTCTTAACGAATCAACAAGCGAGGAGCCGATGTCTGTGTCCGCTCTGGAATTTGGCAAAGTGCGAGGAACGGCGATCTCCGCCGACACGCAGAGTTCGCTTTCAACGCACCGATCGGGCCAGCGCTGGCACACGACCACCTTTAGATGGCTCTCGGCCTACGCCGCGATCTTTTCGCTGTGTTTCATGGCCTTGTTGGGTTTTCTTGAGTATTCGGTGGGCGCCGCGATGGAGCGTGAGGCCGACAGCGGGATTCGCTGGCAGATGCGCTATTTCGATTCGAAAAGCGACGATCAGGTCGCGCCCGTGATCGGCCGCAGGCTCGAACGTGAGAACCGGCACTCGAATTACTACGGCCTGTTTGCACCGGACGGCCACCGTCTCGCAGGGGACATCGTCGCCATGCCCGCGGGCCTGAAGTTCGACCAGGCGGGCGAATCGCATAGTTCGTCAACCGGCCGCACGCTGGTGCTGGCTGAGAATCCCTCGATGCCCACGGTGCGCGTGATGGGAGAGACGCGCGACAACGGCATCAAGCTGGTGATCGGCCGCAGTCTCACCGATGTGCGTCATGTGCGCGAGGAGTTGACCAAGGCGCTGATCGGCGGCGGCGTGCTGTGTCTCGTTCTCAGTCTTGCCACCGGCCTGCTGCTCAGCCTGCGCCAGATGCGCCGGGTCAAGGCCATGCGGCGCGTCACGACGCGCATCGCCAACGGCGACCTTGCGCAACGCCTGCCGACCGGCGGGCGCGACGAACTGGACATGCTGTGCCACCTCGTCAATCACATGCTGGATGAAGTGGAGCGCCTGATGAGCGAGGTCAAGGGCGCGTGCGACGGCATTGCGCACGATCTGCGTACGCCGCTGGTACGCCTGCGCCTGCAACTGGCGAATCTCGCCGAGCGTGTGCGCGCGGGCGGAGACGAGCCGGCTAACGCGCTGCTTGCCAATGCGCGAGTGGAAGCCGATTCGATTCTCGAGCGCTTCGGCGCGATGCTGCGGATTTCGGAAATCGGCACATTGCAGCGGCGTAGCGGCTTCGACGTGGTTTCCCTGCAGACGCTCGTCGACGAACTGTGTGGCCTGTATCAACCGCTCGCCGAGGAAAAGGCCATTAAGCTGGCGTCGTGCATCGAGGCGGCCGAACCGGTTCATGCGGATCGTGCCCTGCTGTTCGAGGCGTTCAGCAACCTGCTCGACAATGCGATCAAGTTCGCCCCGCAAGGCGGCGACGTCAGCGTCGAGCTGCACGCCGGGCGCGCAGGGCCGCAACTGGTGATCGCGGACAACGGACCTGGCATTCCGGTGAGCGAGCGCAACGCCGTGCTCAACCGCTTCTATCGCGTCGAACAGACGCGCCATGTACCGGGCACCGGTCTCGGGCTGGGCATTGTCTCGGCCATCATCCGGCTGCACGACTTCGAACTGCGCATTGGCGGCGAAGATCGCGGTACGACCATCACCATCGATTGCTGGCCACACAATCTGCAGTAAGTCATAAAGCTTAGATGAGAATCCTGCTGGTTTCGTCCTCCGAGGCGGAGACCGTTTACCTACATAAAGCATTCAGGGAAAGCGCGCACAGCGTGCATGCGGCGGACAACCTGCGCTACGCCCTCTATCTTGCGGCGCACGAAGAATTCGACGCGATTGTGATTTCCGCCGTGGGCGTCAACCCGATGACCGGGCTCTTCGAGGCCTTACCCGAACTGGCCCGGCTGCCGCGTGCACCCGCGGTGATCGTGGCGCTCGCAAGCGGTACCTCGCAGGATCGTGCGCGTGTGTTGCGCGCTGGAGCGGATGCCTGCTTCGTCCAACCTTATTCGTTTCTCGAGATGCAGGAGCGCATGCTGGCGCTGCACCGCGCGTCGTTAGTGCGTTCTGCCCAGCCGTCGGCCGACGCGCTTCCGCCAAGACTGGATCCGCTAACGCGCGATCTGGTAGAAGACGGCAAACGCGTGTTAATGACCAAGCGCGAGTATTTGCTGATTGAGTGTTTGCTGCGCCAGGCGAATGCGCCGGTGGCGAGAGAGCAGTTGATCCGCTATGCGTGGCCGGACAAAGAGGATGTCGACCCCTCCAGCGTCAACCTGGTGGTGTCGCGCCTGCGCCGCAAGCTGGAAACGCATGGCTTCAGGGCGAGGGTGGAGACGATTAGCCGCTACGGCTATCAGTTGGTTTCGCGCTAAACGGCGCGACCCCGGTTAGCGACTGCCCGCCTGCATGCGAGGCGGGCACGAACGCTAAGCGAGGCGAATTGCGCGAGTTCTGCGTCAATGATGCGCATACAACGTGTTGTCCAGGTACGAGAGCTGACCGTCCTGTTCTGCTTTTACCAGACTCTTGTAGACCTGTGCGCGGCTTTTGGCGGCGACCGGCTGACCATAGGGCGCGACCCACTGTCCGGACGGATCGGAGGTGGACGCGGTGGTGAGACTGGCGTTACCCGATGCGGGCTGCTGGTCGTTCGATCCGGTAGCGGTCTGGGCGAATGCACTGGTACTAGCCGCAACGCTGATGAGTGCTGCCAGCATGATGATTTTCATGAAGGACTCCTCGGTGGTGAAGACAGTTGAGGGCGACCCGCACTGCGGGACGCCGCCGTTGGGGACGAGCAGGCGGACGAGCGATCTGGCATCCCGCCTCGCACGACCCAGGGGATGCGACGACGCATGTCCCGAGCAGTGCTTACGGATGGGCGTACACCACGCTGTTCAGGTAGTTGAGCTGACCGTCCTTTTCTGCCTGGACGAGTTCGCCGTAGACCTGGGCGCGGGTTTTCGGTGCGATAGCCTGACCATACGGCGGCACCCAGGTGCCGTCTTGCGGCGCTGCGCTCGACATGGCGACGGTGGTCGTCGTGTTGCCGGCGTTGGCGGCCGTGGCCGGGTTGCTTTGCGCAAAGGCCGTGCCGGTTGCGAGAATGCCAAGCAAAGCGGCGAACTGAATGACTTTCATGACTGCTCCTTCATGCGGAAGATAGGATTGGATCCGGGCTGTACCGCTTAACGCGATGCGCGTCTCGGTAAGAAGCAGAATAGAGAGGTGGGCCTATCGCAACGCGAGCATGAAAGTGAAGAGATTTTTAAGCATGGCTCTTGCGCACAAGAAGGAGGGGCGTGGGCCGAACCGTCACGCATCGCGCTCGTCACCAGCACGACGGACCATTGAGTCGCTTACGCCGCAATCATCGCCGCGCGCTCGTAACCTGGCGTCGCCACGCGGATTAAGTGTTTTTAATGGTTTTGCAATGAAGCACTGTGGCGCGTGTGCGCCGTAGCATCCGGCGTGATGCATGCAGGGTGCCGGCTGGCGTGCAATACTGGCCGCATGGTGCGTGAGACGGTACAGTGCGAGGTGCGAACCCGCTGTGTCGTTTCGACCGGCGCAGGTCTCGAACCGCGACACCCACGCACGAACGTTGTGCCTCGCGCGCGGTCTCTACAAGCAGCGATGCACCAATCCGCGGCTCCATTGTTTATTCACTCGGCTCTTCATGCGTTCCAAGTTCATCAAATGGCTTTTCATTGTCTGTCTGCTCGGCAGCGGCACGTTCTATTCGGCGCTGATACTGCTGCTGTTTCCTTTTGCCGGCCGGTCCGGGCGCTACTGGCTGGCGGCGCAATGGTGTCGTGCAATGGTTGCATGGATGCGCTGGCTGCCCGGTGTCACCTGTTCGGTTGAGGGACTCGAGCATCTTCCCGCTGGACCGTCTATTTTGCTGTGCCGTCACGAATCGACTTGGGAGACACTCGCATTCCTCGCGCTCTTTCCACGGCGCGTCAGTTTCGTGTTCAAGGAAGACCTGCTGCGGATTCCGTTCTTCGGCTGGGTGCTGCGCGGCCTCGATATGGTCAGCCTGAACCGGGGTTCGCCGCGTCAGGCGCATCAGGCCGTCACGCAGGACTGTGCCGAGCGGCTCGCCAAGGGCGATGTCGTGGTGATCTTCCCGGAGGGCACGCGCGTGCCGCACGATGCGCCGCTTCGGCTGACCTCGGGCGGCATTCGTCTCGCATGCGCGACCGGCGCGCCGGTCGTCCCCGTGGTCCATAACGCGGGCAAAATCTGGCCGGCGAAGGGGTGGCCGGTTAGCAAGGGACATATTCGGGTGGTCGTCGGCCCCGAGTTTTCCTCTCGCGAGACTTCCCAGCAGGAGTTGAGTCGGGCTGTGCACGACTGGATGAAAACGGCTTTGCTCGAGCTTTGAGCCGGGCTTGAGCGGCGCGCCAGGGCGTGCCCGCTGTGCGGCCTGCGGGTAAGCCGCAAAAGAAAATGGCCCGCCGAGGCGGGCCATTTTCAGCAGGGGGAACAGTCGTTCCGGCCTGTTACAGGGGCGTGATGTTCGCCGCTTGCTTACCCTTCGGGCCTTGCTTCACTTCGAAGCTGACCTTCTGGTTTTCTTGCAGCGACTTGAAGCCGCTTCCCTGGACTTCCGAGAAATGCGCGAACAGATCTTCGCCGCCGCCGTCAGGCGTAATGAAACCAAAACCCTTTGCATCATTGAACCACTTCACAATACCGGTTGCCATTTTTTAATCCATTCAATTTAAATGTCGCGTTCGCGTTTGCCGCGTCTTCGCCCCGCGACCGAACGCGAAGAGTGTCTTTGTACCACGCTGATAACAAACCTGCCAATCATCATGTTTCAGCATCGCGCTCTAATTGATGAAAGATCGGACAAATCGGTGTTGGGAAATTGTAATGTCACTGCACGGTAAACTGCGTCCCGCACTCTCCCAGCCTATGAACAAGTCCGTATTCATTCCCAGCGTTCCGGCGCAATCCGAGAGCGATTTCGACGTGAGGGCGTCTTCGCGCCTCGCCGGCTACCGGCGTTTTTTCGGGGTGTTGAGCGTCGTTCGCAAGACCGACGGCAAGCTGTTGTTCCCGTTCGACGGCGCACCCGAACTCGGACCCTATCCGACCAAAGTCGAGGCGCTGGCGGCCGCGCAGGTATGCGGCGAGCATATCGTCGCCGCGGACCTGGCCAATCCGGAGCTATAGCAACCGCTTCGTTGTGGTGCGTATCGCGAGCGGTGCCGTCGTAAGCCAGCAACAGGGCGCATGTCGCGCCCTTCTTCATGCACCAGGTGAAGTCTCCCCAGTTGTTTACTAGACGACTGGTCTACTTTGCTTGAGAATAAGCGCCACCATGAGACCCAGCCATCCACAAGTCCGCCGCCATATCCTCGATTCCGGCAGGGCATTGATCACCCATCGAGGTTTTGTCGCAGTCGGCCTCAACGAGATTCTCAAGACGGCCAACGTTCCGAAGGGCTCGTTCTATCACTACTTCGGTTCCAAAGAGCAGTACGGCCGCGAGCTGCTGGAGCAGTACATCGCTGAATATGCCGAGCGGCTCAAGCAACTGTTCGGGGGGAGCGAGGCGAATGCGCGCGACAAGCTGCTGCTCTACTGGAGCGAGTGGCAACGCGAACAGCTCGAGGCCGACGGCCCGGATAAATGTCTTGTGGTGAAGCTCAGCGCCGAAGTGGCCGACCTCTCCGACGATATGCGCATCGTCCTGCGCGACGGCGTGGAACGGCTGATCGGGCGGATCGCAATGCTGATCGAAGAAGGCGGCAGGGACGGCTCGCTTTCGCCCGCGCTCGACGCTCGCGAGCTTGCACAAACGCTGTATCAGTTGTGGCTCGGCGCCGCTCTGGTGACGAAACTGCGTAGAGATGGGAGCGCGCTTGCGCATGCCATGTCGGTCACCCGGAACATGTTGCGCAGTGCATGACACGGCCGCGCGTTTTGCGCGGTCCCTTTGAGCAACAGACATTCGTTAAAGGAGGATGGACATGAACATCCTGATGGTTCTCACGTCCCACGATCGCCTCGGCAACACCGGCAAGGCGACCGGTTTCTGGCTGGAAGAATTCGCAGCGCCCTATTACACGTTCAAGGATGCAGGCGTCACGCTCACGCTGGCTTCGCCTGCAGGCGGACAGCCGCCGCTTGACCCGAAGAGCGACGAGCCGGACGCACAAACGCCGGCCACCGAGCGCTTTCGCGCCGACAAGGACGCGCAAGCGGCGCTGGCTCACACGAAGCGACTCGCCGAAGTGCGCGCAACCGATTACGACGCCGTGTTCTATCCCGGTGGCCACGGCCCGTTGTGGGACCTGGCCGAGAGCGCCGAGTCGATCGCGCTGATCCAGGCGTTCGACCAGGCGAACAAGCCGGTCGGGCTGGTCTGCCATGCGCCTGGCGTGTTGCGTCATGTCAAGGCGCAAGACAGCAGTCCGCTTGTGAAGGGCAAAGAGGTCACGGGCTTTTCGAATAGCGAGGAAGCGGCGGTGCAGTTGACCGAGGTCGTGCCGTTCCTTATCGAGGACGAATTCAAGCGTCTTGGCGGTCGTTATACCAAAGGCCCGGACTGGCAACGCCACGTGGTCGTGGATGGCTTGCTGGTGACGGGACAAAATCCGGCGTCTTCCGAAGGTGCTGCCGAGGCGTTGCTCGGCTTGCTCGAAGAGACCCGCTAAGGCCTCACGGTCGTGCTGCTGTCACCCTTCAACCCCTTCTCCACAGAGGTTCAATTTGCGTAGCGCTATTCATACGACGTTTGGCAATCCATCCGAAGTCCTAACGGTCGGAGAGCGGCCGACGCCGACGCCCGGCGCCGGGCAAGTGCGCATCAAGTCCACACTGGCGCCGATCCACAACCATGACTTGTGGACGATCCGCGGACACTACGGCTACAAACCCTCGTTGCCGGCTGTGGCGGGTAGCGAGGTGGCGGGTGTGATCGATGCCGTTGGCGAAGGTGTCGGGCACCTGCGGGTCGGTCAGCGAGTCGTCGTCGCAGGCGTCCACGAGGCGTGGGCCGAGTACGTTCTGGCGTCTGCCGGCGCCGTGGTGCCGCTGCCGGACGCCGTGAGCGACGAAACCGGCTGTCAACTGATAGCGATGCCGATAAGCGCGGTGATGCTGCTGGAGTATCTCCACCTGCAACCGGGCCAATGGTTCGTGCAGAACACGGCGAATGGAGCGGTGGGCAAGACGCTCGCGATGCTGGCGGCCTCGCGCGGCATCCATGTCGTGAATCTGGTGCGTCGCGATGCGGGCGTGGCGGAGCTGGCCGAGGTCGGAATCGGCAATGCGGTTTCGACGGCAAGCCCGGGCTGGAAAGACCGGGTGCGTGCCTTGCACGGCGACGCGCCGCTCGCCGCGGCTGTCGACTCCGTAGGCGGCGACGCGAGCGGGGAATTGTTCAGCCTGCTGGGCGAAGGCGGCACGCTGGTCTCATTCGGCTCGATGTCGGGTGAACTGATGCGGCTGAGCTCCGGCGATGCCATCTTCAAACAGGCCACTGTCAAGGGTTTCTGGGCAAAGAAGGTGTCGGAAGACACCCCGAGTGCCGACAAGGCGCGCATGTTCGGTGAGCTGTTGCGTCTCGCCGCCAGCGGCGAGTTGCGTTTGCCGGTTGAGGCCGTGTTCGATCTGAACGACGTCGCCCAGGCCGCCGCCGCGAGCGACAAGCCCGGTCGCAAGGGCAAGGTGTTGCTGCGGTTCTGAGTTTTGGGCCGTCGCGTCGTCTCACGTCTACGAGGATGCACGCGGTGCCTCGCTGTAATCCTCTGACAATAGCAAGCTGTTCTGATTGAGTGCTGCGCTCTCCTATAGAGCGCAGCACGCGCCTACGCGTTCTTATCGGCACGCCACTCGCGACGCGCCTACACCTCAATTTCCCCACCCCCTTGCCGTTAACTGACTCACGTAGTGGGATTCAGCATGGCTCTCACGACGCATGACCCCAGTCTCGTAACCGGCCAGGTATCAAATTGAAACCGTCGTGCGCCCCTAGTTCGACCAGCAAGCGTGATGCGCACCACTTCGCTATCGACAGCGATAGCTTTGCGCCTCAGAACCAGCTTTTTCTGTCGTACTTCTTCGCGTGGTACCGGCGCCATCAGAGCGTCGACGTCCGCTATGCCGGTGTGGCAATCGCAGCGGGCTTCGGCGCGGTCGCGCTGTGCATGCTGATACCACAGTGGTTGCATCTAACGGGTTGCACGCCGTCAGTCATGGAGATGACGGCCGCCGTCGTCGCAGGAGCGCTGCTGGCGACGTTGCTTTACCGTTCGCTCGTCACCGAGCGGGCCAGACAGGCGGCGGCGACCTCGCTGGCCGGCGCGCTGCTGGACGCCAATCGCGAATGCATGAGCCTGATCGGACTCGACGGCCGCCTGCTGCGCATGTCCGAATATGGCGCATGCCTGATTGACGCCGACTCGCCCGCACAACTCACCGGCGCGCAATGGCTCTCGTTCTGGAACGAAGCGGATAGCGCTGCTGCCGCAACGGCGTTTGCAGGTGCACTGGCGGGACATCGCACCTCGTTTCGCGGGCTCTCGCATACAGCGGCTGGCCGGCCGAAATGGTGGGACAGCCGGCTGACGCCGATCAAGAACAATGCAGGGCGTGTGGTCGCGATCGTGGGCGCCTCGCTCGACGTGACCAGCCAGACCGATCTACTTGCGCAACTGCAGTCGAAAAACGAGCTCGTGTCGGAGATGGAAGCGCATATGCCGGTGGTGTTCTACACGTATAGCGCCGATTTCCAGTCGTTCCACTACGTCAGCGCGGGCTGCTCGAAGGTGTTCGGCATCGAACCTCACGAATTGCAGCGCAATCCGGGCGCATGGCTTGACCTGGTGCTCGAAGAGGATCTCCCGTCGTTGCGTGCCGAGATGCGCCGGATCGTGAGCCAGTCTGTCGAAGGACGCGCCGAGTACCGCATTCGTAAAGCCGATGGCTCGATTCGCTGGCTGCGCAGCACCGGTTATCCGGTGCGCGCCGGCGACGGCACCGTGCTGCGGATCATCGGCACAGCCGAAGACATCACCGGCGAGCAGGAGCGCATGGCCACGCTGGACAAGCTGGCCTTCACGGATTCGTTGACCGGCCTCGCTAACCGGGCCGCGCTGTTTCGCGAGATGGAGGAGCGCTGTGCGAGGCGCGCGCCATTCGGCCTGATGTTCGTGGACCTCGACCGCTTCAAGGTGCTCAACGATACGCTCGGGCACGTCGCGGCGGATCGTCTGTTAAAGGGTATTGGCGCTGTCATCAAGGCGGCGCTGCCGCCGGATGCTTATGTTGCCCGGCTCGGTGGTGACGAGTTTGCAGTCCTGATCAGCAGCATCACCGAGAAGGCCGGACTCGAAACCTTGGCGCAGGCGCTGCTGGCAGAACTGTCGCGTAGCGGCCGTAACGACGGCGCGGGGACGTTCGTGACGGCGTCGATCGGCATTTCGCTGTATCCGGAACATGGCGCGAACCATGAGACGCTGCTCACGAGCGCGGATGTCGCCATGTACGCCGCGAAGAAAGCCGGGCGCAATTGCTTCATGTTCGCAGGCAGGGAAGCGGCGGAAACCATCGACGACTTCGCGCTGGAACGCGATGTTCCCGAAGCGCTGGCGTCCAACCAGTTCCTGTTGCACTACCAGACGATTCACGAGCCGCGTACGCTCTCGGTGTACAGCACCGAAGCGCTGGTGCGGTGGAAACATCCGCGCCGCGGACTGATTCCACCTGGCGTGTTCGTGCCGATTCTCGAAGAAACGGGTTTTATCGCCGAGGTCGGTTCATGGGTGCTCGATCACGCACTGAGTCAGCTCGCGCAGTGGCGGAGTCACGGTGCCGTCAATCTCGGCATGTCGGTGAACGTCTCGGCGCGCCAGCTTCGCGGTGACGCGATCGTATGGGAAGTCGACCGCGCGCTAAAGAAGTTTGGCGTTCCACCCACGCAACTGGAAATCGAGTTGACCGAAACGGCGCTGATGGAAAATCCGGACCGCGCACAAAAGGTCATTGCTGCGCTGAAGTCACTCGGCGTGCGCATTGCGATCGACGACTTCGGCACCGGCCATTCGACGCTCAAGTATCTCGCGGACTTCGCACCCGACACGCTCAAGATCGACCGCTCGTTTACATCGAGGCTGGCAAGCGATCCGGCTACCCAGAGCATTGTCGAAGGCATTATCGGCCTGTCGCGCAAGCTCGGCATCAAGGTCGTCGCGGAAGGCGTCGAAGAGCAGCAGCAACTGGATATTCTGCGCGGCGTGAAATGCGACTTCGTACAAGGCTTTTTCCTATGCCGCCCGCAGGAGCCTGTTCATCTCGAACGCGCCTTGGATCTGCATGTCGATGAGGCTGCCTTCAGTCTTTAACATTGTTTGAACAATGCTTGCGCGATAGGCGTCACGCTTTAGTGGCGCAAGAGCCGTAACCTCGCGTTACCAATCTCGCACGCGCGTTTCACCTGTAAATGAGAACCGTCCATAAACTCCCGTTACTGCCTCTATCGCTGAGCGTGCTTAGCCCTATCTTGCGGGAGAGACCGATGCAACGAATGCGTAACGTCCTCGTGACCGCCCAACTGGACGGCACCGAGCTATGTGCCGACTACTGCGGGCAAACCGGCCGGCTGCGGATTCTTCAAGCTAACACCGTTTTACGCGAGTGGTTTCCGCCGAACTCGTGGATTGCCATTGCCTCCGTGGCCGGCGCCCGCAATTGGGGGACCCGGCCGGATTCAGCCGAGCTGCACGCCTTGCTGGAGAGTCAGGCATCTTTGTTGCGCTTTTGAGCGCTCGCCCATCCCACGCGTTTTGCCAAACATGAGTTTTTCGAATGTTTGGCTCTCAAATTAGTCGCTTGTCGACCCTCACCCCGCGGAGAAGAATTCTGGCCATGCACCGGTGGCATGGAGTTCATCGCCGCCGGCAATGCGTTTTTCGCGCTACGCCACCTGGTAAGGATCATGCGACTCGATCGGAATTTTGTTAACGGCCAGTTCATCGAACCCGCAACCGACGAACTCATTTCCGTCTACAACCCCGCGACCGAGGCCTTGATTGCCCAGGTTGCGGGCGCTTCGAAGGATGAAGCGATCGCCGCGGTCAACGCCGCAGCGGCTGCGCAGAAAGGCTGGCGTAAGCTGCCCGCTGCCGAACGTGCGGTCTATCTGCACAAGCTGGCCGATGCCTTGGCCGAACGCGCACCGGCGATTGGCGCCGCGCTCGCGCTGGAGTCGGGCAAGAGCGTGGCCGACGCCACCAACGAAGCCATCTACGCCGGCCAGATCACCCGCTATCACGCGGAATGGGCCCGCCGTATCGAAGGCGAAGTCATTCCAAGCGACACTCCCGACGAAAACCTGGTCTTGCATCGCGAGCCGATCGGTGTCGTCGCCTGCCTGATTCCGTTCAATTACCCGGTCTATACGTTCATGCGCAAGGTTGCGCCGGCGCTGATCTCCGGTAACACGGTGGTGGTGCGGCCGAGCAACAACACCCCGACTTCCGCGTTTGAAATTGCCAAGGCGGTCGAACACGCCGGTCTGCCGGCGGGCGTCGTCAACATTCTGGCCATGAGCCACGCGACGGCTGAGGAAGTCTGCACGCATCCGGCAGTGGGCATGATTACGTTGACCGGTAGCGTGAGCGCAGGTCGCAAGGTACTCGAGTACTGCAAGGCGAATATCGCCAAGCCGTCGCTCGAACTGGGTGGCAAGACACCCGCGATCATCGAGCCGGATGCCGATCTCGAGAAGGCCGCGCGCGAACTGGTCGCGTCCAAGACCACGCATTGCGGCCAGTTGTGTACGGCAATCGAACGCGTATATGTGCATGAAAGCGTGCATGACCGCTTCGTTGCGCTGCTCAAGTCGCATATGAGCGCGGTGAAGTTTGGCGACCGCGCCAACAACCCCGCGCTGATGGGACCGCTAGTGAATGAGGCATCGCGCCAGTCGATTCATGCGATGGTCGAACGCGCGCTCGATGCGGGCGCGAGACTCGAGACGGGCGGCGAATTGCCCGGCGGCGAGGGCTTCTTCTATCCGGCCACCTTGCTGACGAACTGCCGCCAGGACATGGAGATCATCCAGGAAGAAACCTTCGGTCCGATCATGCCGGTGGTCAAGTACAGCACGCTCGACGAAGCGCTCGAGATGGCCAACGATCATCAGTTCGGGCTGTCCTCGGTGCTCTACACAGAGAACTATCGCACGGCGATGAAGATCGCCAACAGCATTGAAGCAGGCGAGCTGTATGTGAACCGTACGCCGGCCGATCCTTATCAGGGCTTCCACGCAGGCTGGAAGCGTTCGGGACTCGGCGGCGACGACGGCAAGCACGGTATGCTCGAATTCACGCAGACGCGCCTCGTGGTGATGAAGTACTGAGTCACCGCCGATCCCAACCCGGCGTGCCGCGCATCGCGGCGCGCCCTCTCTGAACCTGCAGACTCGCGCAAGCACGCTGCAACCATAACAAAGATATCGGAGACCCGACAAAGCCGGCGTAGCCACGCGCTGCTGGCCTTGCTTGTCTCTTAGGAGCACCTCAGTGTCGTCTCAATCCGTTCAGCCCAACGCCTCGCTGGCCGTCTCTAACGACGCGGCCGTCTTACGCGAAACCAAAGCACAGCGCTATATACAACTGTTGTTGCTGGTGATCGCCGCCGGCGCCATTTACCCGATTCTCTATCTGCGGCAGGTGTATCAGCCGACGATGCTGGAGGTATTCCATATCACCGACAGCCAGCTCGGTTATCTGTATTCGTCGCTGGGCACGATTTTTCTGCTGAGCTATTTGCCGAGCGGCTGGCTCGCCGACCGGATCGCGCCGCGTCTGCTCATCTCCTTCTCGCTGATCGCAACCGGTGCGCTTGGTCTGTGGTACTCGACTGCACCGTCGTTTCATCTGCTGATGATCATCTTCGGCGGCTGGGGTCTCTCAACCGGCTTGACCTTCTGGGCTGCGGTGATCAAGCGGGTGTCGATGATTGCCGGTCCGGATGAGCAAGGTCGTTTCTTCGGTTTTCTCGACGGCGGCCGTGGCCTGATCGAGGCGCTGCTGGCTACCGTGGCAATCACGCTGTTTGCCTGGGTTACGCAGACGCGTGGCGAACCGGTGGCGGCGGGGTTCAAGCTGGTGGTCTATATGTACGCATTCCTGTGCATTGCGCTTGGCCTGCTGCTGGCGCTGGTGAAGGATCCGCAGGATGGCAAGGCCGCTGCGCAAAACGCCGCCTCGCGCAAAAGCAGCAATGTGCTGGTCGACCTGAAAACGCTCGCCTCGATTCCGGAGCTATGGCTTGTGGCCGCAATTGTGTTCTGCGGCTATCAGGTGTTCTGGGCAACCTACAGCTTCTCCGCCTACCTGCACGAAGGCGCGATTGGCCTCTCCGTGGTAATGGCCGGCACGATTACCACGCTCAAGCTGTGGATGCGGCCCATCGGCGGCATCGGCGGCGGTTTTCTCGGCGACCGTTTCTCGAAGATTTCAGTGCTGGTGATTGCACTGTTCCTCGCCGCGCTGTCGCTGCTCGGACTGGTCGCAGCGCCCGGAATTGGCAGCCACGTGGCGCTGGTGTTCCTCGTGTTGTTCATCGGCATTCTGACTTACGCGATTCGCGGCCTGTACTGGTCGTTGCTCGACCGCTGCAACGTGCCGGTCGAAACGATGGGGCTGGCAATCGGCTTGATCTCGGTGCTGGGCTATTCGCCGGATGTCTTCTTGCCGCTCATCAACGGCTATCTGACGCAGACGTACCCCGGCGTCTTCGGTTATCAACTCTACTTCGGTTATGTGGCCGCAGTTGCCGCGCTCGGTGGCTGTGCCGCGCTGGCGCTCAGAAACATGCTTAACAGGAAAGAAGGTACGTAAATGAAAGTCGTCTCGCTCGAAACGCATATCGTCGCCGTACCGCCGCCGCATCTGGGCGGCATGTACTGGATCTTCGTCAAGCTGAAGACGGCTTGCGGCATTGAAGGCGTCGGGGAAATCTATTCGGCGACATTCCATCCGAACGCGATGACCCACATCATCGACGACGTGTTCAGCCGCTATCTGCTGGACAGGGATCCGCATCACGTCGAGCGTCTGTGGCGCGAAGCGTATTCGAGCGGCTTTACGCAACGTCCCGACCTGACGATGATGGGTGTGGTCAGCGGCCTTGAAATGGCATGCTGGGACATTATCGGCAAGGCTGCGGGCAAGCCGGTTTACGAATTGCTCGGCGGCATGGTCAATGAGCGGCTTCGTTCGTATACCTATCTTTACCCGAAGAACAGTCTCGGCGAATACGACTACGACGATCCCGATCTGGCAGCGCAATGCGCAATCGAGAACGTCAAGCGAGGCTTTACGGCCGTCAAGTTCGACCCGGCCGGACCGTACACCGCGTACTCCGGACATCAACTGTCGATGGAAGTGCTCGACCGTTGCGAAATGTTTTGCCGCAGGGTGCGCGAAGCGGTGGGCAACAAGGCCGATCTGCTGTTCGGCACGCATGGGCAAATGGTGCCGTCGTCGGCGATCCGGCTCGCCAAACGTCTTGAGAAATACGATCCGCTGTGGTTCGAAGAGCCGGTGCCGCCAGGCCAGGAAGGCGCGATGGCGCAAGTGGCGAAGCACACCAGCATTCCGATTGCAGCCGGCGAGCGTCTGACCACCAAGTACGAATTCTTCAAGCTGCTTGAAGCGGGCGCTGCGTCGATCCTGCAATTGAATGTGGCGCGCGTGGGCGGCCTGCTCGAGGCGAAGAAAGTGGCGAGCATTGCCGAAGTGTATTACGCGCAAATCGCCCCGCACCTCTATAACGGCCCGGTAGGCGCCGCGGCAAGCATCCAGTTGGCGGCATGCACGCCGAACTTCCTGATTCAGGAAAGCATCGGCACCTGGGGTGGTTTCCATGCGGAAGTGCTGAAGACACCGATTCGCTGGGAAGACGGTTACATCATTCCGTCGCGGGAACCGGGTCTGGGCGTCGAGTTGAACATGGACGTCGTGCGTCGGCACTCGCCGTACACGGGCGAACGCCTGCATCTGCAGATGGCCGCGAAACCCGCCGACGTCAAGGATCTCGCGCCGGCCAAGGGTTGAGCTTGAGATTGACTTTCGCATTCACTGAAGCGGACGCCGTCGGGCGAGATACACCATGAATTACGACTACATTATTGTCGGCGCGGGCTCGGCGGGCTGCATCCTCGCCAATCGCCTGACGGCCTCGGGTCAGTATTCCGTGCTGCTGCTCGAAGCAGGCGGCAAGGACAGCTCGTTCTGGTTCAAGATTCCAGTAGGTTTCACCAAGACTTACTACAACGAAACCTATAACTGGATGTACTACAGCGAGCCCGAAAAGGAACTCGACAACCGGCCTATCTATTGTCCGCGCGGCAAGGTTCAGGGCGGCTCGGGTTCGATCAATGCAATGATCTTCGTGCGCGGTCAACCGCACGACTTCGACGACTGGGCTGCGGCCGGCAACAACGGCTGGTCGTTTAAGGACGTGCTGCCGTATTTCCGCAAGCTCGAATCGCATCCGCTCGGCAATACGGAGTATCACGGCGCGGACGGCCCGATTCGTATTTCGCCGATGAAAGATGCCGTGCATCCGATTTGCCACGTGTTCCTCAAGGGCTGCGAGCAGGCGGGCTATCAGCGTACCGATGACTTCAACGGAGCGCAGTTCGAAGGCTCGGGTATTTATGACGTGAACACGCGTAATGGGCAGCGCTCATCGAGCAGTTTCGAGTACTTGCATCCCGTGCTGGATCGCAAGAATCTGAGCGTGGAGCGGGACGTGCTGGTGAGCCAGGTGCTGTTCGACACCGCCAGGCGTGCGACCGGCGTCGTGGTCAAGCAGAACGGCAGCACACGCACCTTCACGGCGAACCGCGAAGTGATTCTCGCGGCGGGCGCCGTGGATACGCCGAAGCTGCTGCAACTGTCCGGTGTCGGCGACAAGGCGCTGCTTGCGCAGCACCGCATTCCTCTGGTGCATCACTTGCCGGCGGTAGGGCAGAATCTGCAGGACCACTTGTGCGTGAGTTTCTACTATCGCGCCAATGTGAAGACGCTGAATGACGAAATGCGGCCGCTGCTCGGCAAGCTCAAGCTGGGCCTGCAGTATCTGTTGACGCGCAAGGGGCCGCTCGCGATGAGCGTCAATCAGTCGGGCGGCTTCTTCAAGGGCAACGATCAGCAGACGCAGCCTAACCTGCAGCTCTATTTCAACCCGCTGTCGTACCGTATTCCGAAGAGCAGCAAGGCGAATCTCGAGCCGGAACCGTATTCGGGCTTCCTGCTCGCGTTCAATCCGTGCCGGCCGACGAGCCGCGGTTCGGTCGAGATTGCGTCAGACCGGGTCGAGGATGCTGCAAAGATCCGCATCAACGCACTGACGACAGACAAGGACATCGACGAGGTGATCCAGGGCTGCGAGCTGGTGCGTAAGGTGATGGCGACGCCCGCGTTGAGGGGCATTACGGTCGAGGAGATTTCGCCGGGACCGCAGGTGAATACGCGCGAAGGCTTTCTGCAGTATTTCCGCGAGCAATCGGGTTCGATCTATCACCTGTGCGGATCGTGTGCGATGGGTTCCGACGTGCAGACCTCGGTGGTCGACGAGCGCTTGCGCGTACATGGCATCGCAGGCTTGCGGGTGGTGGATGCGTCGATCTTCCCGAATATCACGTCCGGTAACATCAATGCGCCGACGATGATGGTGGCCGAGAAGGGCGCCGAGATGATCCTCGAGGATGCGCTGACGCAAGGGGCGGGCGTGGGTGGGCGCGCGGAGCTAGCGGCGACGCATTGAGCGTTGGGTTGTGGAGGACGAGAGGGCGTGCCGATTTCGGGCCGAACAATCCGTCAATGCAAACTACCGGGTATTGATAGACCTGCCGTTGTTCATGGGTCGATATGCGCGTTGGAGAACTTGCCGCCTCAGCGCTTCTCAGCGAACACCGCCCGCCCTTGCGTCATATCCCTTAGCGCTTCACGCGCCCCTTCCACCGCGGTGATCGGCATGCTGATGGTCAGTTGCACGGCCATTTGATACCCGCTTTCGGCGAGCGCGTAGTTTTCCTGTTCGATCCAGCGGCGCACGCGCGCTTCGTCTGGATAGCCGATTTCCACCGTCAACAAGGTTTTTGCAATCCGCTCGACGCGCGGCGCGTCCTGCAGCACGCGCGCAATCGCATCGGTATAGGCGCGCACGAGACCGCCCGCGCCGAGCTTCACGCCACCGTAGTAACGTACCACCGCCGCCAGCACACCATCGAGGTCGTGATGGCGCAGCACTTCGAGGATCGGCCTGCCGGCCGTGCCGGACGGTTCGCCGTCGTCCGACATGCCGGACTGGCCGCCGGCCAGCAAGGCCCAGCAGACGTGCGTCGCCGTGGGGTTTTCTTCACGCAGACGACGCAATTCGGCCATTGCCGCGTCGCGGTCCGCGACGGGGATCGCGTGGGCGATAAAGCGGCTCTTGCGGATTTCGAGTTCTGCAGTGCAAGGCGTTGCAATAGAGTGACTCACGTTGATAGTTCGGAAAATACTTTTAAGTTCATCGTGTTAGTTGATGTGTCGGCTGAAACTAACGTTGATCGAAAGTGATCTCCAGGCAAATGATACGCCTACATGGTGCCTACACGAGGCAGGGGCGGTGAAGAGAGCGTGGGCCGATTCGCCGATGATTCGCTAGTCGCTGTAATACATGGTCGAGCGTGCAATCACAAGATTCGTTCCGTGCGGGCAATCGCACATGACAATATCGCCATCGAGCACGCCTCGCGCATTGCCCATTCCAAACGTCTTCGCCGTTCCGAAAATCGGTCCGTTCTTGCCGCAGCGGCCGCACGAGGCAAGGTCCATGTGGCGGGTGATAGGTTGCCCGTTGTCGAGTGACGTTTCGTCACCATCGAGCACATAGCCGTCGGTGGTGGTGCGATTGCCTTTTACCGCCATCATTTTCATGATCGATTCTCCATTTCTGTGCGAAGCCGTGTCGTCAGTCGCGATCGTGGTCAGCCTTCAGTAGCTTGAGCCGCGTCTGTCCATCGAGTGTGAAGTGCGTACCGAACCGCACCAGGCCAGCCTGATGGAGGTAGCAGCTCATCGTGAAGCTCAGCAGCATGCCCGGCTCTGTGTCCTCGATGACGATGTCGATCGATTTCAGGCGCGGCTCGTATTTCAGCAGCGTGACTTCGATCGCCTGCCGGAGCTTGTGCGCGGAGGAGGGCAGGTGGCGATAGATCTCCGAGAGATCGTCGAGCCCATAGTCGGGCAGGTGCGCGAGCCCATTGCGCCGACTGTTCAGGATGCGCTGAACGTTGTCCTGGACTGACAGGAACGTCTGTGTCGCAGCGTTGAAATCATCAATGGCGGCACCGTTTGCGAAGTGCCCCGTCACCGCTTCGAACAGTCCCGGTCCGCCGCGTGTCATGTCAATGCCTCCGTCATCGCATCGAACTCAATGGCGATGCCATCGTCTTCTGAGAACCCGAGACGTATTGTTGCCGGCAGTTGCTGGTTGGCGAAACGCACCAGCAGCTCGCGCGACAGGATGGGCAAGATCTGCTGGTCCAGCAGACTATCGATGTTGCGCGCTCCGGAGTCCGGCAACTGACAGGCCCGCACGAGTTCGGTAACCAGTGTCTCGTCGCACACAAGCGGCACACCAAAGCGCCGCCCGATACGTTGCGCGACGTTGTCGAGCTTCATTCGCACGATCGACGCGAGGGCCTCGGCCGACAGTTGCCGGTAGACGATTGTCTGGAACCGCGCGAGCAGGGCCGGCTGGAAGTGTTCGACGAGTAGTGGACGGACGGCTTCCATCAGCATCGCGGTGGTCGCTTCTCCACCGGCTTCCCTGACAGCCTCAATTGCGGCCATGATCTGCTCGCTGCCGAGATTGGAGGTCATCAGGATGACGGTATTGCGAAAGTCGATCACGCGACCTTCGCCGTCGCGCATGAAGCCGCGGTCGAATACCTGGTAGAAGAGGTTCAGCACATCGCGGTGAGCTTTTTCCACTTCATCCAGCAGGATCACGCTATATGGGCGTTGACGCACCGCTTCGGTCAATACGCCGCCCTGACCGTAGCCGACGTAGCCCGGCGGCGAGCCCTTCAGTTGCGAGACCGTGTGCGCTTCCTGATACTCGGAAAGATTGATCGTAACGAGTGCCCGCTCGCCGCCGAACATCAGGTCTGCCAGCGTGCGCGCGGTTTCGGTCTTGCCGACGCCGGACGGCCCGACCAGCAGGAATACGCCAAGCGGCGCTTCCTCCGATTTGAGGCCGGCTTTGGCGGCACGCAGGCTCTTGCCGAGTGCGGCGAGTGCATCGTCCTGCCCAACCACGACGCGCGAAAGCCGTGTCTCCAGATCGAGCAGCGTGGCGAGTTCGTCCTCCAGCAGGCTGCCGACCGGCACACCGGTCCAGTCGGCGATCACGCGCGCGATCGCCGCCTCGTCCACTTCGGCATGAATCAGCGCATCGGGTTCGTGCTTTGTCATTACGTCGTGAGCGGCACGGATCGAGTGCTGCAGATCTTCGCGGACCGCCGGGTCCGTTGCCGCGCGCCATTGCTCGCGCAACGCGACCAGCGTAGTGACTGCGTTCTTCTGCTCGGCAAACGCGCGGTCAAGCGCTTCAGACTCGGCGGCGAGTTCATCCAGCCGCGTATCGATTGCCTTCAACCGTTCACCGACGTCGGCGCACGTCGCACCCTGGTCCTCGACCAATGCCTTGCGTTCGACGGCGAGAGCCGCCTGTTCGGCTTGACAGGTGGCAATCCCTGCCGGTGTTGCTTCCACACTCATGCGCACACGGGCAGCGGCCGTGTCGAGCAGATCCACCGCCTTGTCCGGCAACTGACGGCCGGTCAGATAGCGCCGGGATAGACGCACGGCAGCGCCAACGGCTGCATCGGTGATATGCACGCCGTGATGCTGCGCGTAGCGCTCCCTCAGGCCACGCAGCATCAGGCACGCGTTGTCGTCGTCGGGTTCGTCGACCTTCACCATCTGGAAGCGGCGTTCGAGAGCGGCATCGCGTTCGAAGTACTGTTTGTATTCAGACCACGTGGTTGCGGCAATGGTGCGCAGTTCGCCACGCGCAAGCGCAGGTTTCAGCAGGTTCGCCGCGTCGGCGCCGCCCGCCGTATTGCCTGCGCCGATCAGCGTATGCGCTTCGTCGATGAAAAGCAGGATCGGCGTGGGCGACTGCTGGACCGCTTCGATCACATTCTTCAGACGCTGCTCGAATTCGCCTTTCACTCCTGCGCCAGCCTGCAGCAGCCCGAGATCGAGCGTCAGCACGCTGACATCGCGGATTGCCGCCGGCACGTCGCCTTCGGCAATTTTCAGCGCGAGGCCTTCGACCAGCGCAGTTTTGCCGACGCCCGGGTCACCCACGAGGATCGGGTTGTTCTTGCGCCGCCGCGCGAGGATGTCGACCATCTGACGGATCTCGACATCGCGTCCGAACACGGGGTCGATTTTGCCGTCGTGCGCTTTCTGCGTGATGTCGATCGTGAAGCGCTGCAGCGCTTCCGAACCAGCTTTGCCCAGCGTGTTCGGCAGAGGGGAGTGGGTGGAATCATGCGGCTTGCTATCAGCCGTACCCGCTATCTCAGGAGGCACGGCGTTATCGTTTATCGTCACCGCGTTCATGGTCGCAGCCGCTTCAACAGAGACCCGGTCAAGCTCCGGACGCAGGCGTTCGATCTGCGTGGCTGACACTGAGAGTAGCGCCCATGCGTCCGGCGCGCGCAGCAGATGAGGTGCATCGGCGAGCGCGGCAAGCAGATGCGCTGAGCGGATCGCCGGTTGCGTTTCGCCAGTCGCTTCGAGCGACGCACGCATCCACGCCGCTTCGAGCAATTGTCCGAGCCGGTGCGACAGGCCGGGCTTTCCCCGCAGTTCATGCGGCAACCGGTCAATGGCGCTGAGCAGCCCATTCCAGATGGCGTCGACATCGAGTTCGTAACGACGCACGATGGCAACAAGATCGCCGTCGCCGAGCTCCAGCAGCTTGATCATCCAGTGCTCGACTTCGATATCGCGATGGGCGCGCGTTTCGCAAAGACCTGCGGCGTTGGCGAGGGCTTGCGCGCAATGTTCGTTGAGCCGACGCAGGAAGGGGGAGAGGTCGCGGTTGGTCATGGCAGGAGGATAAAAAAGCGTCAGTCCGCACTGCGGACTGACGAAAAAGAAAGCCGGTACCCAACCGATGCGGGGTCAGTCGGGCCAGTACCGGCTTCCCGAGAGCCAGTTTCTTACGAGCGCTCGTTCCACGTGTCCTTATGGATGATGTTGCCATCCTTGTACGACCACGTGACCGTCTCATAGCGCAGTTCGATCTCTTCGAGGTGGTTGTGCTTCTCGTAGTCCGGGTCCTTGATGTCGAGCATCTTCGGTCGCACGGCGACGACCTTCACGTTCTCGAGCTTGGTGTTGAAGTATTCCTTTTCCTTGCCCGCGTCGTCGATCTTGTACCATTTGATCTCGACCGACTTGAGCGTCTGGCCGCTCGTGACCGCCTTGTACAGGTACGGCGTCGACGCATCCGTTTCCTTGGTCAGCGTGACCGGCTTGTGTACCCGCGTGCCGGTGAGCTTGCCGGTGTTGCCGTCGGTCGGGATGTGAATGCCGTGATCGAACGCGGTGATCTCGACGCTGTTTTCACGCCCGTGGACCGTGACCGAACCCTTGATGTCCGCGCCGCCGTCGTCTTTGATCCACGCGTATGCAGGAATTGCCATTACTGATTCTCCTTCTGTGAACAGGCCGGATGGCCCTGGGGGGTTAAATCATTGCGACTGTCAGGTGTGTCCCGCAGAGACTTCCTTTGGTCGTCACGACAGTCGGGGACGAGCGTGATTTCTACGCGCCGGTTCGCCGCACGCCCTGCCTCGGTGTCGTTGGAGGCTTTCGGCCGGGTATCGCCATAACCCTGGATTGCGAAGTGGGACGCCGGGATACCCGAGGCATCCGCGAGCCAGTCGCGCACTGATGCTGCGCGGGCTTCGGACAGTTTCAGGTTGCTGTCGGGATTGCCAACCGAATCCGTGTGACCTGCAACAAGCACACGCTTGTCGGGATGTGCCCTGATCATCTCCAGTGCCCCGACCAGCACACGGTTGGACCCCGGGTTCAGCACCGCGCTACCGGTGCGGAACAGCGACAGGCTGTCCAGTTCAATCGCCGATGGCGGCGCTGCGGGTGGCTGATAGCTGGCGATGAGCTCATTGACGAGCGGCAAGAGGGGCGCGCCACGGTAGTAACCGAGTCCCAGCCGCGGCGGCACGCCGGCACTCGCATAGAGTCCAAGCTCATCGCGGTCGCGTTTGACCGCTTTCAGGGCGTCGATGCGCGCAGCATCCTGGATGGGCGCAATCGCCTTGTAGCGGTTCATGTCGCCGAGCACACGCTCGACCAGTGCGCGGTTCTGCCAGGCCGAAGCGGCTGCCGCCGCGCAGAAGCACGCCGCGAGCCAGACAAACGCATGAGCCAGCGCGCGAGTTAACGCGCGCCGCACCGGCTGAAGCGCAATGCCGCGGATCAATGGCTCCGGTAGCGGATAGCGCAACCGGACGCCATCTGTGACCGGCAGTGTGAGGCCGGTCGCGGACGCGGCGAACTGGCCAGGCAGCGAGTCCGGTACGGGGCGACCTTCGACGACGGTTACACCGAAAGCAGTGACCTTTAGCGGATGGCTGTTGCGCTGCGCATCAGCGAGTTGGGGCAGGACGGCATCGCAGGCCCAGCGCGTCAGGCTATCGAGCTGCGCCGCACGGTACGCGCGAGGCTCACGGCTCATCGGAATCGCCGTACCGATATAGGCCACGACACGCGATGCGATGAGCGTAACCAGGCTATCGATGCGCAGCGGCTCGCTGCTGGAAACGCCAAACCACGGGCATTCGTCGGGCGCGCGCTGGATTTCTTCCGCGTAGACAGCGACGCATACCGGCAGACGGTACCCGAGCGCGCGGCCCGCTTCACCAATGGCCGAGCGCCAGCGTTTCAGACTCGCGGCCAGACTTGCGTTGCTGACTGTCCTGTCGGCCGGGATCAGGCAGGCGACGGCATCGGGGCCCTGTCCGTCGCGCCAGCGTTTGAGTGCATCGGCAAGGTGCACGAGTCGTGAGGGCTCCTCGCAGCGCACCCAGATCGCCGTGTCCGTGATGCGCACGAGATCCGTGCCGAAAGCATCGGCGAGCGGGCCATTTTCGTCGCCCAAGGGGACTTCCTGCCCACGGGGGCTTCCTCCGGTCGTCGGGGCGTCGCTGACTGCGAGCACCAGCGGTGTATTGCGCTTGATGTCGGCGGGGAGCGAACTAAGCGCTGCGTCGATGGCGGAAAGGACATGTCGTGTGGCGGCGCGCCGGGTGCGGATGCGCTTCGTCGCGATCACCAGGGTGATGAGTGCAGCGAACATCGCCAGTATGGCGAAGAAAACGTTCCATCCCGGTGACCACGGCGAGCACAGTGCGAGCCAGATCAGCGCGAGGATCGCGACCCAGACAGTGAGCGTTCGATACGGATAGCCAGTCACGCTTCGTCCCATCAATGTGTAATCTGGGCGATCGAGGCGGTGAGCCACTGATCAAGCGCGACATAGATGACACCGGCGCCAACGATTGCGATCACGACCCACGCGAGCGGTGACAGGTTGCCAAACCAGCGACGCCTCCTCCCCGTTCTGACGACAACGGGGCCGGACGTATCGCTGCTTTCGCCATGGCGACCCAGGCGCTCATCGAGCGCACGCATGAGCGCAACGCGTGCATCGCGACCGTCCAGTGCGAATTTGCCTTTGAACCCGAGGTCGAGCACGGCTGCGAAGATGGCGAGCAACGGCAGTACGGGCTGCGGTTGCGCCAGACGCCGTTCGATACGCGCGATGAGTTCCTCACCCGCATCGTGACTCTGGAATTCACTCACCTGAAGCGGCTCGCGTTCCCAGGCATCGCGATCGATACCTTTGAGGCTGCTGAGCGCCGCTTCGTCGAGCAGCGCGCACTGCGCGTAAGTGGCGTCCTCGATGACGTCGCGCGAATGGCCTGCAGTGGTGAGTTCGGACCGCAGGCGTTCGATCTGCTCCGTGCATTGCCGGCGGAATGCGTCGAAGGCGGTGGGCGCCGCGTCGCTGGCAAGCCCCGTGACGGTCAACGCTGTGTCTCGCAAGGCGACCGGGAGCAACGATAGGGAGGCAGTCGGGGCGGCAGTGGCGTACGGATTCATGTGGGCAATACCGCGTAGAGTTCAAGCGACACGTCTGGAATCGACGCCGGGACATAGAACTGGCATGCGTGCGCCGCAACCATCCGTTTGAAAGCGGGGTGGGCGCTGTCGAGCGCGAAATACTGGTTCTCGATGCGGATCGGGATCGCCGCCGGCAGGCGTGACATGGCACGCAGTGGAATGCCTGGCAGCGCTGAATTGACGATCTGCTCGACTTCGTCTGGCGCGCCGGCCTTGCACAGGCGCGGCAACTGCTCAAGCAACGCGTGCGCGGGCAGACCCGACTGCACTGACAGGTAGTAGTCAGCGCCGCCGACGAGCCGTTCATCCTTGATCTGTCCGATCCAGACGGTGCCTCTTGCGCGCTCCAGCACGATCGGTACGACCCGCGACGGGATTACCGTATCGAGCAGCGTGCGGATCAGCGATTCCAGTTCTGCAAATACGGGCTCCGGAGCGTGGTGGTCGTACAGCGGAATCGCCTTCAGCGTTTCCGTCGTCGAGAATGTGAGCAGCGCCCCGGCCAGGCGCGCGAGCACGCCATACAGCCGCTCCGGATGCTGATCCGGCGCCTGACAGAGGCGCGCGAGATCCGGCCAGGTGCTGTTCACGCTGTGCAGCAGCCAGAACAGGGACACGTCGGCTACGGCATAGTCGGCGATCTGGTCGGAACGTTCGCGGCGGCGCACCGCTAGGCTCGCGCTCTTGGCACTCAGGATCTCGGACAGGCGGTTCATGCGGTCGGTCAACTGGGTGCTTGCCGACAGCAGCAGGCAGGGCGGCACGAACGCCGGATCGATCTCGAAATGGCCCTGAGCATTCCTTATGAGCCGGCCGACCGGGCACGTCACATAGTCGCCGTGTTCCTCGAAGTCGAACAGCAGCGCCAGCGCATGCCGTTCGACGCTGATCTCTTCCTTGCCTTCGCCGTGGATATCGGCGACCTGCAGGTATTCGCGAGCGAAACGGCGAGGCCGCGCCGGCTTCTGGTCCTCCTCGACGCAGTTTCCCCCCTGTGCGTCGACGAGCGGCAGGCCGGCCAGCACCATGACGGCTTCCACCTGCGTAGGTACGTCAGCCAGATTTCGCGCCGCGGGCAACCGGTCCGCGGTTTCGGTGTCGATGAACGTGCCATCCGGCAGACGCAGGCCGAGCGAAGCGAGCTGAAGACGGTTGATCGACAGCGCCTGAGTGTCGAACGCGACACGACTTACGCCCCACGGGTCGGGACTGGCGATGCGTGCGATGCGCTCGTCGGCAAACTGGCCCCACAGCGCCTGTTGCTGGAAATGCTGGGGCGTCATGAAAATCCCCTTGGCCCACAGCGGTCTTGTTATCTTCATTGTGATCTGTTTGTGCACGGAGCGATGTGACGCGCATCATCGGCCCGTATGGAATGCGAACCGCGCGATGCCCTGAAGATCATCGCGCGGTGGAACTACTCTGCGTATCAATGAATGGCGTGGCCGCTCAGTTCTTCGCCTTCGGCATCTGCGAGACGAGCGACAGATTGATGTCCATTCCCTCGACCTGGAAGTGCGGCACGACGAAGAGCTTGATGCGGAAGAAGCCCGGGTTGTCCTCAATATCCTCGACGATCACCTTCGCTTCACGCAGCGGGTGCGAGGCCTGGAGGTCATCGCCCGGATCGGTCATCTCGGTCACGAGCGACTTGACCCATGTGTTCAGTTCGAGTTCGAGCAGACGCCGGTCCTTCGTCGTGCCGATGTTCTCGCGCTGGATCAACTTCAGGTAGTGCGCGATTCGCGAGAGCAGGAAGATGTACGGCAGACGCGCATTGACGCGGCTGTTCGCGGTGGCTTCCTTCGTCTCGTACAGGGTGGGTTTCTGTGCCGAGTGCGCGGAGAAGAAACAGGCGAAGTCGTGGTTCTTGTAGTACGACAGCGGGATGAAGCCGAGGTTGGCGAATTCGAACTCGCGCGTTTCCGGAATCAGCACTTCACTCGGAATCTTTGCCTGGTTGCCGGTGCCGAGGTCGTACAGGTGGATCGGCAGGTCTTCGACCAGGCCGCCTGCCTGCGGGCCACGGATCTGCACGCACCAGCCGTTCTTGATAAAGCTTTTGACCATATTCGCTGCAAACGCGAACGAGGCATTCGCCCACAGGTAGCGCGTGTGGTCTGGACCCTTGACGTCTTCCTTGTAATTGAACGCGCGTACCGGTGTCGTCTCCGGACCATACGGCAGACGTGCAAGGAAGCGTGGCAGCGTGAGGCCGATATAGCGGGAATCGTCCGACTCGCGGAAGCTCTTCCACTTCAGGTATTCCGCGCGATCGAAGTAATTGCCGATGTCGCGGATGCTTGCGACTTCTTCCATCGACTCCTTGCCGAAGAACTGCGGCGAGACTGAAGCGATGAACGGCATGTGCGCAGCGGCAGATACCTTCGAGATGTTGCGCAACAGGGCGATATCCTGCGGGCCGCGGTCGAACTCGTAATTCGAGATGATCGAGCCGATCGGCTGACCACCCGGTGTGTCGTATTCCTGGATGTACGTGTGCAGGTACAGGCCGCTCTGGATCACTTCCGGCGTATCCTCGAAGTCCTGTCGCAGCGCTTCCTTCGATACGTCGAGCACTTCGATCCTGACGTTTTTGCGAAAGTCGGTGCGATCAACGAGGAACTTCAGTCCACGCCATGCCGACTCGATCTGCTGGAATGTCTCGTTGTGCATGATCGCATCAAGCTGCTGGCTGATCTGCTGGTCGAGATGTTCGATATGAAAATCAAGAAGGCTCTTGTCCAGGCGATCGACCTGCTGCGACGCGTTCTGGATCATCTTGAGGAATACACTCATTCCCTGCGCGACGCGTTCATCCAGCGACGATTCCGATAGCGTGTCTGCGCTCTGGAACGATTCGAACGGGCGGGTTGCCGTGACCGGCGTCAGGTTGATTTTTTCGCAGAGGGATTCATAGACGCTCTTGCCCGGTGCGTCCAGCACAACCGTATCTGCTGCCGCCGATTCATGGTGGTGAGTTTCGTTTTTAGCCATGGTGCGTAATTCCTTGATTATCGGCGGTTATTGGGCGGACTGCGGTGTAGACTCGCCGATCTTCTGCAGATCGGTGCGCAGACGCTCGGACAGCGCCGGATCTTTAAGGATTTTTTCGAGTTCGCGGCGAAACGTCGCGTTATCCAGAAGGTTGGATTTCAGATCGCGCAGCAGATTGCGGGCGGCCATCAGCGCGCGCAATTCGGGGACCTTGCTTGCCACTACGTCCGGCTTGAAATCGTCCATCGAACTGAATTCAAGATTGACCGGCAATTCCGTACCGTCGCCTGCCATCGTGTTCTCGACCGCGATTTTTGCCGTGGGCCGGAATTCCCCGAGCACGGCGTTAAAGTTGTTCTTGTTGATGTCCACCTTGGTGCGCTCGGCGAGCGCACGCGTGTCCTGACCATTGCTATAGTCGCCCATCACCAGCAGCTTGAGTGGCAGCTCAACCTTCTTCTGGGCGCCGCCCGTGTGCAGGTCCAGCTTTAAATTGATGCGCGCCTTGGGCACTTCATTCTGGAAGCTCTCACTCATCTTCAAATCCCTTTATCAATTTAGTGGCCTTGGAAATTAGTTCTTTTAATTACGAGATAACGATAAGTACAACCAATATCAGGGTGAGATAAATAGCACGTATCAACAGGATTTGTGAATGGGAAAAATCTGAATTTTTGTCAAAAATTGATGGACGATGAAAATTTGTATGAATAAGGCACAACATGGCTTCACAGCAACACGAAAAGCGTTTACTTTCGCTGTCCAAACGACTGTTTTGGGTGAAGTGAATTGTCGATGAAGTGATTCGAAGCAGCGCAATGAATGGGTGGAACAATGGCCGACCTGCTTGAAAAAGCCGCAACATATGTGAAGGATCTGAAGGCGCTGACCGGACGGCAGTCGTATTTTCTCGATGTGCCGGGCACCGCGAACGCCAGGGATCTGTCGGTCGTGTCGTTCACGGCGGTTGAGCGCATGGGCGAGCCATACCGGATCACGATCGAGCTCACGCATCCGGACAAGCTCTCACGTTCGGACTATCTGGGGCGCGACGCCGCCTTTACGATCGCTCCGGCAGAGGGCAGCGAACCACGGGTGTTTTCGGGGTGTATTACCGGTTTCTCGAAAACGAAGACAACGAAGGACTTCAGCAGCTACCGGTTTGTCGTCGAGGCGCATATTGCGCGCCTGAACATCACGCGCACGAGCCGCATCTACCAGCATCAGACTGGACCGCAGATCATCGAGTCGATCCTGCGCCGGCACGGGTTCAAGGGACATCAGTTCGTCTTCAGGCTGCGGCGGCAGTATCCCCAGCACAAGTTCCGCTTTCAGTATCAGATTGCCGACTGGCCGTACATTCACGTCCTGATGGAACAGGAAGGGATCTACAGCTATATCGTACCGGGCAAGCACGGTGATATCGTCGTGTTTGCCGACGATATCGACCACTACATTTACCAGCCGGAACTCAAGGTGCTGTATCGCGAGACGGCGGGAATGGAGTCAGGCGTCGAAGCGGTGTTTGCGCTGCAGACGCATGTGAGCACCGTGCCGGAATCGTTTCTGGTCGCCGACTACAACCCCGATCAGGCCTGGGAGCGCTTCAGGGCTGAGGCCAACGTAGCCAGCAAGGACACGACGACCTATGGCCAGCCGTATATCTACGGCACCCATCACCTCGACCAGGACGGGGCGAAGTGGGAGGCACAGTTGCGCCATGAGGCCGCGATTGCCTGGCAGGTCGTGTATGAAGGTGAGAGCAATGTGTTCGACCTGCGGCCCGGGCGAATACTGCAGATGGATGAGGAGTTGCCGGACGCGCCGAATGGGCAGGTTGTGGTCGAGGTCACGCATAGCGGTGCGCGTGATGAGGCCTACCGCAACAGCTATAAGGCGATTCCGTCTGACCGGCGTTTTCGGTTGGAGATCGAGGATGACAGGTGGTCGAAGATTGGTGGCACGCTAAGCGCGCGGGTCACGTCGCCGGGTCAGTACAAGTACGCGTATCTGACGCAGGAGGGCTACTACACGGTCCGCTTCGACTGCGATTTCGATGAGTGGAATCCGGGTGGCGAGAGTGTGCCGCTGCGGCTTGCGAAGCCGTTCGCGGGTGGGCTGCAGACGGGGTTTCACTTTCCGGCGCTTGAGGGAACTGAAGCGGTGCTGGAATTTCGGGATGGCGATCCGGACAAGCCGTATATCGCGGCATTTCACCACCACAGTCAGGCGGTCGACCCGATCACCAATCAGGACCGGTGGATGTCGCGCAACATCATCCAGACGCAAAGCGGCAACCTGTTCTTGATGGAAGACTGGCAGGGTCAGGAATGGGTGCATCTGTCGACCGAGCAGTCAGGCAGGAGCCAGCTGGGCCTAGGTTATCTGGTTGACAAGGCCCGGAAGAAGCGCGGCGAAGGGGTCGAGATCAGCACGCAGGGCTGGGCCACGGTGCGTGGGGCGAACGGCCTGATGCTGTCGGCTGATGGACTGTCGAATCCCGATGCGCCGCACCTTGAAATGCAGGCTGCACTTAGGGAACTGCAGTCGGCCCTGCAGCGTGTTACGGCGCTGGTCGACGCCACCACCCAGACCAGGGCGATGCCGGCTGACAAGACCACCCAGTCTAACCTGGTGGAGGCGCTCGACCAGTTGAAAAGCGCGGGCCTCATCGCCAGCGCGCCGGGCGGTATCGCGCTGGCGACGCCGCGCTCGATCCAGCAGGCCGCCAGTGAGAACGTGATGGTGACGGCGGGCAGGCATGTGGATGTTAGTGCGGTCAAACGCTTCACGCTGGCGGCGGGCGAACTGATTTCGCTGTGCGCGCATAAGCTTGGGCTAAAGATCTTTGCGGCGAAGGGCAAGGTCGAGATTCAGGCGCAGAGCGATGCACTGGACCTCCTGGCGGACAAACAGCTTCGCGTGGCAAGCGCGAGCCAGGACGTGCTGGTGAGCGGGAAAACGAAGGCTGTCATGGCCAGTGGCGGCGCTGCGGTCACGATCGAGAACGGCAGCATCACGTTCTATTGTCCGGGCGATTTCAGGATCAAGGCTGCATCGTTCACGTTCGAAGGACCGGCTAACCTGAATCCGCCTCTGTCCGCACTGCCTAAAAGCAATCTGAAACTCCCGGACCAGTACCCGTCTTCCCACTAAACCATGATTATCAGCCCTCCATTCCTGCCATCTGCCGGTCTGACCTCCAGCGATCCTGCGGAAGCCGATCCGATGATGGCTGCCGTCGAGAGTTTTGAGCTGACTCACCACGGCGTCTATCCGATCGCGTTCGACCGTCGCTGGCACTGCGGAACGCATCTGGCGCCGACCGAGCAGACGGAGCCGGTGCGGACCATCGCAGACGGCGAGGTGATTGCATATCGCGTCTGCAAGAACGCGATCACCGACGGCCAGATTGATCCGGATTCCGGAAACCCCGCACTGAACTCGAACACCGGCTTCGTGCTGCTGAAACACACAACCGACACCGGTGACGGGCGGACGATCACGTTCTATTCGCTGTACATGCATCTGCTGGACATGAACAACCAGCAAAGCATCGCTCACCAGCCCACTGATCCGCCCGCGCAGAGTTCGCCGACCGGGCTACCTGCATGGTTGCTCGATACGGCAGGCGGCAAGGACGGTACCGTGCAGTCCGGCAACGGCAGGAAGGTCTGGCGTAAGGACATGCTGGGTTACTGGGGACGCTGCCATGACATGCCGCATCTGCACTTCGAAATCTTCATGACTGAAGCGGATTTCACTGCGTGGTTCGAGCAGGCAGGACACAAGGTACAGATTGGCGAGAAAAATCCGGTCACGCCCACTTCGAAGGATTACTGGGGGCACAGCTATTTCGTGATTCCGGGGGGCCAGGCGTTCGTCAGCGTGCCGCCGGGACAGCGTGACTCGGCGTATTTCCCGAAGTTAAACGACGGTAAGCTGGAAGCAAACAGCACGCTGTATGTCGAGACGTATTTCCACAAGGGCGACCGCTATACACGGTCATGGATTGACCGGGGTGACGGCAAGATCACTCTGCTCACGACATCGCCGGTGAGGGATCCATACGCAGAATATGAATACAAGCTGTACAAGCGTGCGACGGACCTCTATCCGGCTTGCCCGAGCGACGGCTACGAACTGCTCCGCTTTGGCCGCCTTCTTGGCACAGATCCGTCGCCCCTGTCTGCCGCGGAGTGCAGTACCTGGGTTGCGGTAGCGTTCGATGAGAATGGTACGCTGGGCTACATCGACATCAACCAGGATGCCATCCAGAAGCTGTCGGATGCCGATTTCCCGTTCTTCACCGGTTGGCAGAAGATCGATGATATCGACACGCCGCTGGACGCGGCCGGGCTTTGGCGCTACGACGAACTGAGAAAGCTGGTGAGTGACGCGCCGGCCAGTCAGTCTTCTGCGAACCAGGCCGACCCGCAGTTCAGCCTGAACGATCAACTGACGGGCTACGTGCAGGGCAGCGATGCGGTACGGGCACAACTCAAAGGCTTCGTGTGCCATGCCCTGAGCGAATGGGATCCGGCTAACAACGATCAACGCTACCAGGGGTTGAACGAGCCGGACGGCTTCTTTGGCAGTCGCGCTGATGCGGATCCGGATGGGTATAACAAATTCCTGGGTTTCCTGAAGAAATTCCAGTTTCTGGACCAGACGCCGCTCGGTGGTGGCCAGAAGTTCTGGTTTTTCCATCCTCTTGCATTCATTCGGCATTTCAGAAAGTGCGGGTGGTTAAACGAGGGCGAGCTGATACAAACATTCCCAGTGTTGGCCTTGAGGCCAAGCAAGGGGCATTGGGTTTCGGAACCCGTTTCGATCAACAGAAGCAATCGACCAGTCATTCAAGGCGCATGCGTAGAATTCAATAGATCGCTGCGTAAATTCAGCATCGCTCCCAGTCCATTACGTACGGCGGCATTTATAGCTAATGCACTGGTGGAAACACAGTGGTTTGAGAAAATACATGAAGGGAATGAGGGTGCCTGGTACTACCCTTGGGACGGCCGTGGCTTCTTGCAGCTTACCGGACCAGATAATTACATCAGGTATTGGCGATTCCTAGGGCGTACAGTTCCGAAATCGTTGGAGAAAGAACTGAGCACTTCTGCGTCGAAAGCTCATGCCAAAAAGAAGAATGATGAACTGAAGGATACCAAACATCCGGACCTGACTTCGCAGATGATTCAATGGCGTACTGAGGTGGAGCGCGAACCGTACGATGCGGCGCAAAGCGCTGGCGCCTATTGGGCTTGGACCGGCGCGGCCAAATTCGCCGATCAGAGGCCGATATGGCAGCGTCGCTCCCAGTATGCCAACAACGACAAGGCGACCAATGTGTATTACTGCAGCGACAGTTTCGGTCAGGTAGCCGCTACGGTGAACTTTGGGAGCCCAGTGCGTGACACTCGCACGATCGCCAAGGTCAATGCCATTGTGGCACGCTATCAGGCGTACACCCACGCTTCGGTGACACTAGCCGATTGGCTGGGTTTTCCCAATGCAAATGGACAGTCACAAGTAGTGCCCGACGGATACGAGCGTAGAAAATCATGACGAGCCTTAAGAAACTTGCGGGGATGGTGTTGTACATGGTGGTCGCCGTAGCAAACGCGGCACCGCCTTCAGAAAGAAATGTCACAGTCCACGAAGTGGACTTTGGCGAGTGTCATTTCAAAATGAAAGATCCATACGGTGGGACGCTACAAGCCACGCAGCGTAGCACCCCTGTACTGGCCAACTACAACGCTGAGATCAATCCTACCGCTCGCCATCCCTTCGATACGGAAATTCAATTCAGTTGTCAGAATCCCGTAAATGAAAAAACGTTGTCAGAGTTAGCGGGAATCAAAATGACTGATAACGGATGGGCGCTTGATTCATCGCCCGACAGTATCGGTCCACCTGAAGCCCATACCACCTTTTATTCGTTGCATGGGAAGAATTGGGATGGTGGAGGGGTAACGCAAGACGACATCAACGGCGACGAAGATAGGCGGACCCGCGTGTTCGCATTTTGCATTCCCCATAACAAGCTTGCGGTTTGCGGTGTGGTGCGCGACGTAGCCTATCTAAGTCACGTCAGTGAGTCGGTACTCCCCGAAGTTATTCAGCTTCTAGAAAGCATCGAATTTGTCGATACACCGGCATCGAAGAATACGGATGCAGCGAGCAGCGCAGCGGCTCCGAACCAGTAGAACAGAGAACACCGATGAAATCCCCAATCCGCAAAGGCGACAGACTGGAAAACGGCGGCGAAGTGACAGGTGGTTCGTCGTACATGATGTTCATGGGTCGGCCGCTTGCCCGCCTGGGCGACGAGGCCATCTGTGAGCAGCATGGCAGGACGACCATCGCCGAAGGCAATGAACACTTCCCCGATCAGGACGGCAAACCGGTTGCCATACACCATCACCGTTGCGTGTGCGGCTGCCGGCTGATCTCGTCACTACTGAACGTCAACATCGCCTGATGCCGGTCGACTTATCTCGTGCGGGACTGCCCAGCGCCTATCCGGCGCACGGGCCACGCTTTTTGCCATGGCTTGGCGTCTGGGCCATCTGCTGTGTGCTGGGCGCCGTGCTCGCGCTGCTGCTCTGGCCTCGAGGCGAACCTGCGCGTGGACCGTGGTTCTGGTTCTGCGTCGTGGGCCTGCCCAATGTCGTCTTCGGCATCTTGCTCGGCATTGCGCGTGCCGGATACGAAGCATTCTGGTATAGGGCGCACTACCGGAACATGCACCGGAACAGGTGGCTTGGCGAGCGTGTCCGCATTGCGCAGCGCCCTCTACAGGTTCTCGGCACCGGTTGCTGCTTACCGCTCGGCGACCGGAGTCTTGCTGCGGTGATGGCGGCAGCGAAGCCCCTGCCGAAAATGCAGAGGCCGCGCAACGGTCCGGGGACGGTTCTACATAACCGCTTTGCCGACCATGAACTGCAATTAGCCCGATGGAGAGGAGAAGAGGAAGGCGACCCTGAGCCCGACGATAGCGAAATGCCGGCCTCGGGGCAGGCAAGCGTTTCCCCGGCCGTTCGCATGATGAGCTGGGCACTCGGGCAGCTTGCCCCGAGCCTGCACGCGCTGTCCCGGTACGAAACCATCCACTGGCCTCAGGTTCGGGTGCTGTCCGCGCCCGGTGAAGCTGCGACACGCGAACAGCAGGTGCGCGACGCCTTGCGCATCGCCGGACTGCCGCCGCTGCAATGCCAGGCTGTGCCCGCTTCAGACGGTCTGCTCTTGGCCGACGCGTGGCTTGATGCTCGCGAGCGGCGACCTCTGCTGGTGGTCGCCGCCGCATGGCACGACGTCAGTCCGCCCGCTGGCAGCACTGAAGGCTGCGTTGCGGTGCTGCTTGGTCCCGGCTTCTACAAACTCCCTGAGCCGGTGAAGGTCATCGGCACGCTGCACCGTCCCGTGGCGGGTGACATGGATGGGCTTGAGTACGTGCTTGCGAATGCCCTGATCTGGGGCAATGCCGAAGGGCCCGCCGTCACACGCGCGTGGATCACGGGCCTGAGCGGCGGGCACGACACGACGCTGCTGGCGGCATTGGGCGCAGCCTCGCTGTCCGGTGTCGCGAAACATGAAACGCAAAGCCGTGTGGACCGGATCGTTGGCGACGCGGGCGCGGCGAACCCGTGGCTGTCGGTTGCGGCGGCCATCGAGTCGGGATTGAGCGGTCCCCAACTCATCATGGATCGGGCTCAGGCCGCAATCCTTTATGTGACACCTAACGTTATTCCGGTTCCTGCGCATGACCATTCCACAGAATAATCTCAAGGCGCTTACGCCATCCGATCCTCCACCAGCGGAGCACAGCGGGTTGGCCATCTGGGGTTTGCCGGCGCTCGCAGTCATCCTCGCCGCGCTTGCGCTCATGATCGTGTGGCTCAGGGGCGACCTGGTCGGGGCGCTATCAGTGGAGGCGCGCAAGACCACCGCAATCTGGATTCTCTGCGTGTGCGGTGTGGTGGTGATCGCGCATCTGGTGGCGCTTGGCACCGGCGCCTATTCATTCGCCGGACGTCTCTTCCGACGCGAGACGGGCGACACCACGAAAGCATCCAGACCGCTCACGCGCGATATCCGCCTTCAGTCCTTGTGCGAGGACCTCCGAGCCACGCACGGGTGGTTCTGGCGCTACCGGATGCCTTGGCTAATGGTGAGCGGCAGCGATGAACTGACCGCCGAGGTTGCGCCGGGCCTGAAGCAGGCGGGGGTGATGCAAGTAACCGATGCGATTCTCGTGCACGCGGCCCCGGACGGCATCGACGCGGCGCTGTGGCGCAAACAGGTGAAGCAGTTGCGCCGCAGGCGGCCCGTTGACAGCCTGGTTCAGGTCGAGCGCACCGGTGACGAAGTCCGGCCCGATCCAGAGCGAGCGCGCGCGCTCGCGGGGATCGCGTCCGACCTCGGCTGGGCCGCGCCTCTTACGTTCCTGCACGCGGTACCAGCGACCGGCAGACAGCCCAGGCGGTTCGATGCGGTCGGCGCTTTCATAGAAGGCTCTACCTCCCAGTCAGCGAACTTTGCGGTCGCTGGACTGGAAGACCAGCTCACGACCCTTGAGTATCAGACGGTAGCGGGTGGTGTGCGACTATGCCGTGAGCCGGACCGGATCGTCTGGCTCGCCCAGGTCTCGGCCTACATCGGCGAGCAGCGCGAGCGCATTGTGACTGGCTGGGAAGCGCTGATTGCGTCGAAGTGGCTGCGCGCGCCGCTGGCCGGTGTGATGTTCGCCCCGGTGTTTCTTGGCACTGGCGTGGTCCCTGCGCCGGTCGCAGAAGATGCAACGGCCGCTCAGGAGCAGTCCATCACAGCGGACGGGACCGTCAGGGCGGCAGCGGACACCATCGGAGCGAGCACCGTCATGGCCCTGCGAGTACAGCCGGAGTCGCTGATTCCGACCTGGCAGGAGATCGGCCGCGGCGTGCGCCATCATAGCGGCAGACGCGTCGGTTTCTACTGGCCGAACGCGCTGGCCATGCTGGTGATGGTCGCGGCGATCGGCTGGTGCGTTGCGATGACGTTCTCGTTTATCGGCAACCGGTATCTGGTCCACGACGCGCAGGCGAGCGCCGATGCCGCGCTGGCAGCGGTCCCCGGCACTCCAGCGGCACTGCGCGCGCAACTCGCGCTGCAGCAGCAGATCGAAATGTTCGAGTATCGCCAGCAGCACGGCGCACCGTGGTATCTGCGCGCAGGTCTGAACGGTAACGACGGGATTCTCGACGCGCTATGGCAGCCGTACCAGACAGTGGCCAACCGCAACCTGCAACGCCCGGTCGTGCAGACGCTGCAGGCCGAACTCGCCCAGCTTTCCCAGGTGCGCGCCGATGCGCTGCAAAGCCACGACGCGCAGCGGCACGGCTATAACGCGCTCAAGGCGTACCTGGTGCTGGCCGAACCCCGCCGCACCGATCCGGGGTTTCTGACAGGCCAGATTGTCGCCGCATGGTCCGCACCGACTGCGATGTCGACCGGCGAATGGCTCGATACGTCGGAGCGGCTCGCCGGCTTCTATGCCGATCACCTGAAGGCGCACCCCGAATGGCGCATCAATGCGTCGGAGCCGATCGTGACCGCGGCGCGCAATACGCTCGTCAACCAGATTGGCCTCGCGAATTCCGACGACACGGTTTATCAGAACATCCTTGACGACGCGAAGGGCAAGTACGCGGATGCGTCGCTCACGACGCTGCTCGCCGGCACCGATGCGGGCGGACTGTTTTCGACCACTCAGACTGTGCCGGGCATCTACACCCGCGCGGCATGGGACGGCATGATTGCCGACGCAATCGACAAGGCCGCTAGTGAGACGCATGTGAGCGGCGACTGGGTGCTCTCCGGTGGCCCGGCGCAATCCGTGAGCGCTTCCGTCGTGCAGGGGGCGGTCACGGCCATGGCGGTCATTGACGGGAAGCGGGCTAGCGACGATCTCAAGCAGCGGCTCACGGCGCGCTACTTCGCCGAATACGCGGCCGCATGGCAGGGCATGCTCAACAGTCTCCAGTGGCAACCGGCGGCGAACCTGAACGGGGCAATCGATCGGTTGACTCGCTTGGTGGACGCGCAGACCTCGCCGCTGATCGCACTGATGAAGTCAGTTCAATACCAGGCGCAGGCTGGCCGCCCGTCGCAGGGACTGACCGACACGTTAGTGCGCAAGGCACAGAGCCTGATCGGCAACGATGACAAGACCCAGGCGCCGGCCGTCAACCCGCTCGACAAGCCATTTGGTCCACTGCTCGCGCTGATGGGGGACAGCGGTGCCGGCGCCAGCAACGCAAGCAATGCAGCAAACGCACCCGCGGCGCTTGGCGGCGTGAGCCTCGCGCACTACCTGACGGTGGTAACCACCCTGCGCCTGAAGCTCCAACAAATCAGCGACAGCCCCGACGCCGACGCCCAGGCGAAGCAGGTCGCGCAGTCGCTGTTCCAGGGCAAGGGCTCCGAACTGGCCGACACACAAACCTACGCGCAACTGATTGCCGCCAGTCTTGGCGCGCAATGGGCGGGCATGGGCGACGCACTTTTTGTGCGGCCTGTCATGCAGGCCACGCAGACAGTCCTGCAACCGGCGCAGGCGAGCTTGAACGACGCATGGCGGCAAACCATCGTGGCAACGTGGAACCGCTCGTTCGCCGGACGCTACCCGTTTGCCAATACGGACAACGATGCGTCGTTGCCCGAGCTCGCGCGCTTCCTGCGACCGGAGGGTGGGCTGATCGCGGCGTTCCTGAGCACCCAGCTTGCGGGCGTGCTGGAATTGCAAGGCGACCAGTGGGTACCGGCGGCAACAGGAAGTGGGGCGGTCACGCTCGATCCGGCCTTCCTCAAGGCGTTGAATACGCTCCAGCGCATCGCCGGGCATCTGCTTGCGCAGGGCGAGCCGCAATACCGGTTCGAGTTCAAACCGGTGCCGACGTCTGGCGTAACGGATACGCTACTGACGCTCGACGGCCAGAAGTTGCATTACTACAACCAGCAGGAGGCATGGCGGGCGCTGACGTGGCCATCGAATGACCCGCAGAGCTTTGGCACGCGGCTGCAATGGCAGACGGAGAAGGCCGGTACGAACAAGAGTTTTGAGTTCAGTGGCCGCTGGGGGCTCGTGCGGATGCTGGAGCGCGCGCGGGTTCAGGCGGTCGACGACGCAACGTACCAGTTGACATGGCAGGGCGCTCCGGATACCTCGGCCCTGAAGCTTGCGCAGGCGGTAACGTCGGCCTCGGCGTCGGGCACGTCGAGTGCCGCACGCCTGGCGAAAGCCAGCGGCGATGACGATGAAACCGATGCCAAAGACACCGACAGTCTGGCCACGCACGGACCCCTGACGCCGGCCTCGACGGATCTCACGTATCCGTTGAGCTACATGATGCGCACCGATGTCGGCAAGGGACCGCTGGAACTGCTTGCGCTCAGGGGCTTCGTGCTGCCGGCACGAATCTTCGTGGGCAAGGGGCCAACCGTAGCACCGGCCACGAAAAAGACCGCGCAAACGGACGGTCCTCCGCCGCTTCCGAAGGCGATGCTCGACGCAGCCAGGCACGCCGAAACGCCGCTGCCGGGAGGTCAGAGACCGCTATGAGATCCGCACAGAATTGACCAACATGTTCACAAACCTCCTCAGCGCGTTGTTCGGCGCACGGACGCCATCCGACCTGGCCCGCTCGACACAGAGCCGCTGGGATGACTGGCTGCAGCCCATCAGCGACGCCGCCCCGTGCGGCACGGACCCTGGTTACGACGACGATTTTCTCGCCATCAAGGATGAGGTTGCAAAGCTCTCCGACGTCGACGACACGCTGATCGCCGATACCGCTGAACGCCTGCTTAAACATACCAGCAAGGATGCACGCGTTGCCGCCTTCTACGTCTACGGCCGCATGCGTCGCGATGGTGCGGAAGGCGTCGCATCGGGATTCGAACTGCTGTCCGCGCTCATTGACCGCTTCGGCGAAACCTTGCTGCCGGCCCGCGCCGAGACCCGCAAGGCGGCACTCGAGTGGCTTGCCGGCAGCACCTTTGCGGACCGGCTCGACCGGGTGCAGGGATTGTCCGGTCCGTTGCTCGAACGCACGCTCTCGGCGCTCGCGCTGATCGTCGAGCGCACCGCGTCATGGCCCGACGCCGCGCGTCCAGAACTGGATGCGCTGTTTCGCCGCTTTGAGGGGCGTGTGGAAGCACCGCTGCCGTCCGATAACGCGAACTACGACGCGTCTTCCGGTAGCGCCGCGCTTCGGGCGGTTCTACCGGTAGCAACCGAAGTTTCGTCGACCCACGAACTGCTCGACCGCGCACGCCAGATGGCGCAGTTTCTGCGCGAGCAGCCACAGGGTTATCTGGCGGCGTACCGGCTGATGCGCTGCGTGCGCTGGGATACGCTGACCGAAGTGCCGCCACACGAAGTCAGTGGCAAAACCCGGCTGGTGGCGCCGCGTGCCGAGCTGCGGACGCATCTCAAACGGCTGATATTGCAGAAGCAGTGGCCGGAGTTGCTCGACCGGGTCGAAACCGCCTTTGCCGAAGGTGCGAACCACTTCTGGCTGGACCTCCAGTATTACGCGTTCATCGCACAGGAGCAGGCGGGCGGCGAGTATGCACAGGTGCGCGATCTGGTTGCGACCGATTGCGCGTTGATGCTCGAACGCCTGCCGGGCCTTGATCGCCTCGCGTTCTCGGACGGTTCGCCATTAGCCGACGACGCGACGCTCGAATGGATCGCGCGCTACGCGACGGTACGCGACGTCGAACGGGGTGAGACCGTTGCGCCGGTTTCCGCCCAGTCGGCGAATACCGACTGGGCGGAAACCGAAGCGCAGGCCGCAGATATGGCCGCACAGCAGGGACTCGACGGGGCGCTTGCCTGGTTGCAGCAATTGCCTGCGCAAGACGGCGAACGCGACCGCTTCGTGCGTCAACTGGTGATGGCGCGCGTTGCCGAGCGCGCCGGCCGGTCGGATACGGCGCTGCATCTGCTGTCAACGCTCGATGCTGCCGCGCAGCGCTTCCAGCTCGCAGTGTGGGAGCCGCCGCTGGCATTTGAAACCAAGCATCACCTGCTGCGTCTTCTGAAAACCCGCGCAAACCGCAAGGATTCGGACAAGCCCGCACTTGCCCAACGCATCGAAGCGCTGATGGGCGAGTTGACGGCAATCGATCCGGCGCGTGCGGTTGCGATTGCATGAGCGCTTGCCTCAACGACAATGAGCCCCACCCGAGATTAGACCGATGAGCAGTCCGACCAAAGACAACGAGATCCTCCGCTACTACGATGCAGAAATGCGCTACCTGCGTGAGGCGGGCAAGGAGTTCGCGCAAGCCTTTCCGGATCGCGCGCGCATGCTCAACATCGACCGCATCGGTGAGCGCGATCCGCATGTCGAGCGGCTGTTTGAAGGCTTCGCGTTCCTGATGGGGCGGCTTCGCCACAAACTGGACGATGAACTGCCCGAGCTGACCGAGGGGCTGGTCAGCATGTTGTGGCCGCACTATCTGCGGATGATTCCGTCGCTCTCGATTCTCGAACTGCAGCCGGCCGCCGGCGCGCTGCAGAAGCATGAAACGCTCGCGTCGGGACTTGAGGTGATGTCGGACCCGATTCCACAGGGACTTCCCTCGGGCGTCGGAGATGAGGGTGTTGAATGCATCTACCGGACGACCCAGACGGTCGATCTCTATCCGCTGCGCCTCACCGAAGCAAACACGTACGCCCGCGAGGACGGCCGCTCGGTGATCCGTCTGCGGCTCGAACTGCAGCCGCAGGCGCGGCGCGAGCAACTGGAGGTGCCACGTCTGCGGCTGTACCTGCATGCCGACCGGCCGGTTGCGCTGACCTTGTATGCGGCGCTCACCGCCGAGCCGCTGGCCGTGCAGGTGCGCATTCCCGGCTATCCGGAGGACCGCCCCGGGGCGCCTCAGCCGATGCCGGGCATGCAGATCGAACCGGCCGGATTCGCTGCGGACGAGCGTCTGTGGCCCAAGGCCGATAACGCGTTCGGTGGTTACCAGCTACTGCTCGAGTATTTCACGTTTCCAGAAAAATTCATGTTCGTCGACCTCGTCGGTCTCGACATGCAGGCGATCCCGCAGGCCGCCGGATATTTCGACGTCGAGATTGTGCTCGCGAGGCCGTATCCGGACGACATGCGCTTTTCGGCCGACAACCTCCGCCTGTTCTGCACGCCGATCATCAACCTGTTCGCGCTGGAGGCGGACCCGGTTACGGCTACGCAGTTCGAGACGGAATATCGCGTGCATGCGCTTGAGCAGCATGGCAAACATGTCGACGTGTATTCCGTCGACACCGTACAGGGTTTCGAGTCGGGATCGGGCCAGCGTTTCGAATACGCGCCGTTCGCATCATTCCGTCATCGCGGCGGCATGCTGCGCCACGAAATGCCGGAGCGGTATTTCCATACGCGCATGCGACGCGGCCCGTCCGGCCGGTTTGACACGTGGCTCGTTCTTGGCGGTCATGCCTGGGAACACCAGCATACGCTGCCGAAGGAAACGCTGTCGCTTTCCGTCACGGGAACCAACGGCATGCTGCCGCGCAAGGGGTTGCGCGAGGCGGGCATCACGCGCATGCGCGGCGGCTTCACGAATATCGGCTCCGTGCGCAATCTGACCGCACCGACGCTGCCCGTGTATCCGCCGACCGGCGACCGCTTCCAGTGGCGCGTGCTCTCCCACCTGGCGCCGAACTACCTGTCACTGCTCAATGCGGAGATCCTGCGCGGCAGTCTCTCGCTGTACGACTGGACGGACGGCGAGCTGAACAAACGCCGGATCGATGCGATTACCGACGTACAGCACCGGCTGCTACAGAAGCTGGTCAAGGGTGCGCTGCAGCGCGGCGTCGAGATCGAGGTGACGCTCGACAGCAGCCAGTTCGCGGGCGATGGCGATATGGAACTGTTCGGCGGCATGCTGAACCGCTTCCTCGGGCTGTACGCCACGCTGAACCTGTACACGAAGCTCGTGATCGTGTCGCAACCGAGCGGGCGGCGCATCGAGTGGCCCGACACGAAAGGCGAAGGAGCACCGTTTTGAACGGGCCGCATGGAAACCTCGCGGAACGGGAGTTCGCAAACTACGCGGACCGGTCGCTGCTGCCTGCGTTACTCGTCAACGCAACGCGGATGAATTTCTTTCGCTTCTGCGAACTGATCGAGCTCGCGGCGCCTGATCGGCCCCCGATCGGCAGCGCCGATTCACCTGCGAGCGAGCCAGTGCGCTTTCGCTCGCGGGCACGCGTGGGCTTTCCGAACCGCGAGATCGACGCGGTCGAATACCACCTGGACAACCCGGCGATGCCGCCGGCGGTACGCACGACGTTTCTTGGACTCTATGGCGTCGATGCGCGCATGCCGTCGTATTTCGTCGACGAGGTTGCGCAGAACCACGAGGGTGCCGAACCGATGTCGGCTTTCCTCGATCTGTTCCATCACCGGGTCGTCACCCAGTATTACCGCGTGTGGCGCAAGTACCGCTATCCGGCGGGCTTCCGCAGCGGCGGCACCGACGATATCTCGCGTTACCTGCTCAGTTTCGCCGGGCTGGGCATTGGCAATCCGGAAACCGGGGAGGCGGTCGGCACGCGAAAACTGCTGTCGATGCTGGGGCTCGCCGGCCAGAAGACGCGGACGGCCGAAGGGCTCGCGGGGGTGCTGCAGCACGCAGTACCGGATGCCCGGATCATCGTCGAGGAGTTCTATCCGGTATGGATCGAGGTCGTTGGCTACGAGCCTGCCGCACTAGGCGAAAGCTGTCTGCTCGGTCGCGGCTTTTACGATCGTGGCAATTCGGTGCGGGTCGTTATTACCCCGCAGACGCGTGAATCGGTGCTCGGCCTGATGCCGGGGCAGGCGAATCACCGCGAAGTGATGGCGCTGCTGCGGTTCTATCTCGGCTACGAGGCGCAGGCGCATCTGGAGATGCATGTGCGCCCGGAACTGATGCCCGCGCAGGTGCTGAACTCCGATCAGGTCAGCCTGGGCTACACAACCCTGTTGCCGCAGCCGCGCGCAGCCGGTCGGGGGGACGTGGTCACGCGGGTGCAACTGGGCGTCTGGACGGGCAGCAGTGACCGGCGAGCGGCTCAACACCATTCAGCGCATTGACGCGGTCGTCGACTCGACGATTCACGAACACGGAACATCAGGAGAACCAACAGGATGATGCGGGCACTTCGAACCGGCGCGGTGGCGTTGACCACTCTTGCCGTTGCAGGATGCGGAGTCGGACAGGCGGTGAAGGACAGCACGGTGGACGCGGCAAAATGGGCGTTCACGACACAGGTCAAAACGATGAACCTGGATCTCGTCAGCCGGTCGTCATTAAACGAAAATGGCGCCGGGCAATCGTTGTCGACGGTGGTGCGGATCTATCAGTTGAAAACATCGCAGACGTTCGATCAACTCGACTACACGCAACTGCAGACGAATGACCTCGATGCGCTAAAGGCCGATCTGCTGGCGACGAAGGATGTTGTGCTGCGTCCGGATGCGAGCGCGAGCATCAGTGAACCGATGAACACCGACACGGAGTACGTCGGCGTCGTCGCGTTTTTCCGCGACGTGGGCAAGGATTCGACGTGGAAACTGGTGGTGCCGAAGAAGCAATGGAAGAAGACGGACCCTGTGAAGATCGACGTGCAGGGGAACGCGCTGCAACTGGTGGGTGCGACACCGGAGCCAGTCAAACGGATCACGCCGCAGCAGAGCGTGCCGAATCCACCGAAGCCGAAACCAGCCGCGGTGACGGAGTATGGGACACAGCCGGGGTGAACGGGAAGGGGGCTAGCTCCATCGCACCCATGATCGGCTGCACAAGCCGGACGCTGTTGGAATATGGGCAATCCGGGGTCAACGGCGAGCAAAGGCGCCACTCCATGCGATTGATAAAACATCCTCGGCAGTCAATTGGCGACTAAGGATATCCTTATAAATAAATAAGGTAATCCCTATTAAATCGTCCATAAAAACTGACTGCGATTGGCGCTATATTTCAATATCAAATCCTAAAGTAATAATTATATTTGCCGATAAAATGCGAGGTGAGTGACGAACTAGAGGAAACCAATGAGGATCAGTCTGCTCTGCGTCGTTATCGCAATGGCGGCGTTTGCAACCACGACACCCGTATACGCCGAGCTGGGCGGTGCGCCGACGTGGTCGTCGGGCAGCACCAGTAACGCGACCATACTCGCGCAGCACCTGAGCGCCGCCTCAGTTCCTTACACCGTGAACGAAACCACCCTTTCGTCGGGCACGATCGTGCGTGAGTACGTGGCACAAAGCGGCACCGTGTTTGCCATTGCCTGGCACGGCCCACGGATGGCCCCCCTCAACACGCTACTTGGCACCTATTTCTCCGCCTACCTGCAGGGGTTGTCCGACGCGCGTGTGGCGATGGGCGGAGGCTATGGACCATTAGCGGTCCAGCAGTCCGGGCTCGTCGTTCAGACCGGTGGACACATGGGGGCGTATACCGGTCGTGCATATCTGCCCCAGGCACTCCCGCAAGGGTTCAGCGTCGACGACATCCAATGAACGGGGGAAGAACAATGCGAACAATCGCAGCAATTGTGGTCGCCTCGCTGAGCATCTGCCTCGCTGCATGTGGTGGCGGCGGCAGTTCAAGTTCGACGACGTCCGGCAGTTCGAGTACATCGAGTTCCAGCAGTACCAGCGGTACCACCAGTACCAGCAGTTCCACGTCCAGCTCGACCACCACGTCGACCCTTGCAACCGATGCCTCCGCGACACCGACGGCCAGCACCGCGTCAAACACGATTCCAATCCTTGTGTCGTCCGCGCCGTACGGCAACACGAACCGTCCGATGGTCAGCGTGACGGTTTGTACGCCAGGAAGCAATGCCGCGTCGAACTGTTCGACAATCAATAACGTACTTCTCGATACCGGCTCATATGGACTGCGTCTGTTCGCCTCGGCAGTGCCGAGCGCGACGCTCTCGACGCTGACAACCCAGACGCAGTCGTCAACCAGCGACACGATAGCCGAGTGCGCTATTTTCGGCAGCGGCTACACGTGGGGTACGGTTCGTAGCGCGGACATCAAGATGTCCAGTGAGATTGCGCAGAGCATCCCGATCCACATCATGACCGACCCGGCGCTCACAGAGTCGGCGCCCTCGGATTGCCAGGTGAGTACCGCGCTCAGTACGCCGGCGCTGCTCGGAGCGAACGGTATCCTCGGCGTCGGCGTGCGGCCTCAGGACTGCGGTTCGAGTTGCGTGAGCGGCAGCCAGAGCGCCGCCTACTATGCATGCAGCAGCTCGACCTGCACGGCTACGACAGAGGCCCTCACGCTGCAGGTCGGCAATCCGGTCCAGTATTTCACGACCGATAACAACGGCGTGATCGTCGAGATCGCGCAGGTTGCCGATAGCGGAGCAACTTCGGTATCCGGAACACTGGTGTTCGGCATCGATACCCAGACCAATAACGTGCTGTCCGGGAAGGGCGCGACGGTATTCACCACGGACGGCTATGGTGACTTTACCGCGACTTATAACGGCACTTCCTTTGCGGACAACGCGTTCTTCGACACCGGCTCAAACGGCCTGTTCTTCCAGGACTCGAGTATTGCCCAGAACAGCAATACGTTCTTTACGCCTTCGAGCACGTTGGGTCTGTCGGCCACGATCTCGGGTTCCAATTCGTCGAGCGCGACCATCGGTTTCAACATTGCCAACGCAACCACGCTGTTTGCAACGGGCAACTACGCATTCAACGATCTCGGCGCATATCTGTCCGGCGTCTTTGACTTCGGAGCGCCCTTCTTTTACGGACGTCATGTCTATTTCGGCATTACCGACACGTCGTCGTCCGGCGGTGGAACCGGGCCGTATGTGTCTTACGTATCGAGCTGATCTGGCCACGAAAGCCCATCTGTTTGAACGCTAGGGCTGCGACCTCGCCAGGGCCAGCGCAAGACCGTTATTAGCGTGAACAGGCCCTGGCATTGTTCGCCCGCGCCGGAAAGGAAATGCAAGATTTTGGACTATCGCTATCTCAAAATTGTGATGGGAGTATTGGGTCTCTTCTAACGGAATGGGCGAACGGAGTTGATCAAGCGACGCGATCCTTATCTATCGCCTTCACGCGAGTTAGCCGGCGGCGATCGTTCGTGCGTCACCGAGGCGGGTGATACAACGGGCATCACGCGCAACGATCCGCTGCCCAAACTTTCCGTAAGCGGGTGCACGGTTTACTACGCCGGCGTGCCGATCCATGAGGCCGAATCTCCTGAGGCGGCGGTTGTCTACCGCGACCGTCACATCGACTTATATGCGTGACCAGTTCAGGCGCACGGCATGATTGTGTCGCAATTGACAAAGGTGCTTTGTCGAGTCAGGTAATGACGGTGGCCGGCGCGCCACGCATAATCCTTCACGTGACGAATCTAGCTCCCGGCTGGGGCGAAACTGGACTCCTCATCCAGACGATTCGTCATACTTTCCCCCTCTTTCCATACCGTTCGCTGCGGCGGAGAAGACCCGTCCCGCCGAGGCTGACGGCGTACGCGTACGTGCTAACATGTTGCCGTGCAACCAATACGTACGCGAGACCGGCTATGAATACAATGGCACCGGTAAAAACCGAGTCGGACGAAAGCCAGGGGAAATCTCTCCGCCTTGTCGCCTATGAAAACTTCACGCAGCAAATCCTGAACGCCAATATCCGGCCTGGGCAATTCGTGTCGCAGCGCGAACTGATGGCGCTGACCGATATGCCGCTTGGCGCGATTCGTGAAATGGTGCCGCGCCTCGAAGCCGAGGGGCTGATCAAGACCGTGCCCAACCGCGGCCTGCAGGTGTGTCATGTCGACCTGCGGCTGATCCGCAACGCTTTTCAACTGCGCCTGCTGCTAGAGCGGGAAGCGGTGGCGAATTTCACGCGTACCGCATCCGACGCCGATCTCGAGAAGATCGAGCGGGCGCACAGGGATATCGTGCGCCGGGCCTTGGCAAAAAAAATCGACGACCGTCTTCTCAACGACGCGCAGACAGTCGACTGGGGACTGCACGACATGATGATCGATGCGATGGGCAACGAAATCGTGTCGAACATCTACCGGGTCAACAGTTTGCGCATCCGCCTGATCCGCCTTGAACACGTGGTCCTGAAGCCCGAAGTGGTGCTTCCGACGATGTACGAACACCTCGAACTGATCGCCGCCTTCAAGGAGCGCGATGTGGAAAAAGCGGTCGATCTGCTCAATACGCACATCGAGAACGCGCGGCAACGCTCGATGGGCAACTTCGGCTAGCAGGGCATGGGCCGTCAAGGACGGCCCATGCCGTGTCTCTCACACCCTTTGAAAATTCTTCTTTGACGCCTCACTGGTTTCTAACTAACATGTCAGTTGAAAGTCGGCGCGTCATTGGATCGTGCCGGAGCGATTTCGAGCGCAGAGGGCGGAGGTGGCGCCGCCGGCGCATATGACTGGAGGAGAGCGTTATGCCTTTCGAAGGACAAGGCGTGTTGGCGGCGGTGGCGACGCCGCTCGATGCGGCGAACCAGGTGGATGTGCTGCTGCTGGCCCGACATTCGGCCGAACTCCTGCGGCGCGGCCTGCACGGAATCACGCTGTTCGGCACGACCGGCGAAGGCCCGTCGTTCACGGTGGCGGAGCGCAGCGCAACCCTTGAAGGGTTGCTCGCGCGGGGAATCGAAAGCAGCGAACTGGTGGTCGGCACGGGCGCGGCCGCACTCGGAGATGCGGTCTTCCTGACGCGGCATGCGCTCGCGCAAGGCTGCCGCCGCGTGTTGCTGCTGCCGCCGTTCTATTTCAAGGGTGTCAGCGGCGGCGGTGTGGCAGACGCGATCGGCCAGGTGATCGATGCGGTCGGCGATCCAGGCTTGCGCGTCATTCTGTACCACATCCCTCAGGTGTCCGGCGTGGGCTTCGACGACGAGGCCATCGCGAAGTTGCGTCGGCGTTACGGCAGCGTGATCGACGGCATCAAGGACAGCAGCGGGAGCCTCGACCATTCGCTTGCGCTGATCCGCAACCATCCCGACCTCAAAGTCTATGTGGGCGCTGAGGACACGATCGGACAGGCGCGGGCGGCCGGCGGCGCCGGATCGATCTGCGGCCTCGCCAATATCGCGCCGGAGCAGGTTCGCGCGTGCTACGACAGCGAACGCGACCAGGATTCCGGCGTGATCACGGAGTTGCTGCGGGCGGTCGACGGCCGGCCCTTCGTGCCGCTTCTCAAGACATGGCTGGCCGAGTGCCAGGGCAAAGAAGGCTGGCGCCGGGTACGGGCGCCGCTTGTGGCCATGGGCACGGATGCAACGGCAGCACTGCCGCGCACGCTTCTATCCGGAGCAGCGGTGTGAATGCAGCACGCGGCCCGGCAGTCATGTCCGGGCCTCGCGTGGAGGTGGACCGGCAGGCGTGAATTCGCACACGCTGCGAAAACAAGGAGGAAGACACCATGGATCATGAGATCTGCCTGCCCGAGCGCGCCGGCGATACGGCGCAGATGATGTTCGCCGCGCTGCGCGAAGCCTTGGGCGCTACGGCCGTGCTGACGGGTGAGGAGATCCCCGCACGTAACGAACAGGACTGGAGCACGCTCGCACCGCAACGGCCGCTTGCAGTCCTGCGTCCCGTCGACACCCACGATGTGGCCGCCGCGATGCGCATCTGTGCGCAGTATCGCGTCCCGGTCGTGCCGCAGGGCGGGTTGACCGGCTTGTGTGGCGGCGCCCGGCCCATCGAGGGGGCCGTGGCGCTGTCGCTCGAGCGCATGGTTGGGGTCGAGGAGATCGATCCTGCTTCGGCCACCATGACGGTCAAGGCCGGCACGCCGCTGCAGACCGTACAGCAAGCGGCGGACGACGCCGGCTTTTTCATCCCACTGGATCTCGGTGCGCGCGGTTCGTGCGCAATCGGCGGCAATCTGTCGACCAATGCGGGCGGCAACCGGGTGATCCGCTACGGCATGGCGCGCGAAATGGTGCTGGGGCTCGAAGTCGTGCTGCCCGACGGCAGTGTGGTCACGAACCTCAACAAGATGCTGAAGAACAATGCGGGCTATGACCTCAAGCATCTGTTCATCGGTAGTGAAGGGACGCTCGGCATCATCACGCGGATCGTGCTGCGCCTGTCTGCGAAGCCGGGCTGCACGATGGCGGCCCTGTGTGCGCTCGAAAGCTACGACAAGCTGGTCGCGTTGCTGAACGCGGCGCGCCGGGGCCTGGGACCGCTCTTGTCCGCGTTCGAGGTGATGTGGCCGGATTACTGGCGCACGGTCACGCAGCGTGTGCCCGGTGTCGGCAATCCGCTGCCCGGTGAGCATGCGTGCTACGTGCTGATCGAAGCCCAGGGGATGGAGGAGGCATTCGATGCTCCACGCTTCGAAGCCTGGCTGACCCGCCAGATGGAAGAAGGCGTGCTCGCCGATGCGGCGCTTGCCCAATCGCTTGCGGACGTTCAGGCCTTCTGGGGCGTGCGCGATGCCTGTGCTGAATTTCCTCAGGTACTCGGACCGCACGAGTCGTTCGACATCGGTTTGCCGGTCGCCGTGATGGACCAATACGTGAGCGCATGCCGCGCGGCCTTGCGCGCGCGCTTTGCCGACGCGGTCGCGCTCTTCTATGGACACATCGGCGATGGCAACCTGCATATCGTCGCCTGTGTGCCGGATGCCGTGCCGCAACCGAAAGAAGAGATCACCGCGATTGTCTACGGTCTCGTTCAGCAGTTCGATGGAACGGTCTCGGCCGAACACGGTATCGGCCTCACCAAGAAACAGTGGCTGCCGTTCACGCGCAGCGAACCTGAACTCGCACTGATGCGCCGCCTGAAAGCCGCGCTGGATCCGCAGAATCTGCTCAACCCGGGCAAGGTGGTCTGAAACCGCCGCCCACGCGTACCGGCACAAGACCGGATGCCGTATCCCGCCAAGGGAACAACCGCTGAGGGACTGGAGTAAGCGCTGAAGCGCTAACTCCAGTCAACCACAGCATGGGACCCGAGTAGGCGCTAAAGCGCCAACTCGGGTCGACAGGAGACAAGATGGAGACGAACCTGCACCCCGCTGAAGGGGACGAAGAAGTCTTGCTGGAACGTGCGATCCGGCGCGCCAAGTGGCGGCTCGTGCCGTTTCTGATCCTGATGTATATGCTGGCTTATCTGGACCGGGCCAACATCGGTTTCGCGCAGCAGGCCTATCAGGCGTCGACCGGTGTGAGCAGTGCCGCATTCGCGTTTGGTGCGGGCATTTTCTTCATTGCGTATGCTCTCTTCGAAGTGCCAAGCAATCTGATGATGCATCGCGTCGGCGCGCGTATCTGGCTCTCGCGCATCATGGTTACATGGGGGCTGATTTCAGCGGCCATGGCGTACGCAACGAGCGATTCGCTGTTCTCCTTCATTCGCTTCTTTCTCGGTGCGGCCGAGGCGGGTCTGTTTCCCGGCGCGGTGCTCTACATGACCTACTGGTTTCCGGCGCGCGCGCGTGGACAGATCATGGGGATCTTCTACTTCGGCTCGCCGCTCGCGCTCATGGTGGGCGGCCCGCTGTCGGGCATGCTGCTCGAGCTCGACGGCCTGTTCGGCCTGCACGGCTGGCAATTGATGTTCCTTGTCGAGGGGCTGCTGGCGTCGTCGGTGGGCGCGTGGGGCTATTTTTATCTGTGCAATCGTCCCGAAGACGCGAAGTGGATGCCGCGCGCCGAAGCGCAAGCGCTGGCTCGCGCACTCGCCGCCGAAGAGCGGCAGAAACAGCAGACCGGCAAGACGAGCTTTCGCGCCGCGCTGACCGATCCGAAGCTGCTTCATTTCGCGCTCCTCTATTTCTCGATCCAGATTGCGGGCTACGGCGTGGCATTTTATTTGCCGACTCAGGTGAGTGCGCTGCTGCATGTCAAGGTGGGCTTGCACGTGGGGCTGATCTCGGCCATTCCGTGGGCCTGCGCCATCGTGGCGGGCGCGTTTTATCCAGGCTTTGCAGTGCGCACCGGATACCGGCGTGGCTTTGCGGTGCTTTCGGCATTGTCGATTGCGGGCGGTCTGGCTGTCTCGGCCAACACGGGCCCCGCAGCAGCGATCGTCGCGCTTTGTTTCGTGACGATGGGCATCATGACTGTACAGCCGATCTTCTGGACGTTCCCGGCGGCCTATCTGGGCGGCACGGCAGCGGCGGGGGGCTTCGCTGTGATCAACGCGATCGGCAATCTCGGCGGTTTCTTTGCGCCGAACGTGCGCAACGCAGTCGAGGCGTCGTTTCACTCGGTTGCCGCGGGGCTCTATGTGCTCGCGGCGAGCGGTCTTGTGGCGGCACTTCTGATTGCGATGCTGCGCCCAGCGCAGGCGGAGCGCCGCCCGGCAGATCGCCGCGCGACCGATTCAGAAGAGCCGCTGCACGCGAAGATCTGAAGTACTCGTGCATGAGACGGAGACAGCGAGCATGAGCGATACCCCGGCAAACCAGCCCATTCCACCGAAAATCCGTCGCGCCCAGACCGCGGCGCTCGCGCTCCTGATGGTGAGCGGCATCGTCAACTATCTGGATCGCGGCACGCTCGCGGTCGCCAATCCACTGATTCGCGCCGACATGGGGCTTTCGCTCGGCGAGATGGGATTGCTGCTGTCGGCGTTCTCGTGGAGCTACGCGCTGTGCCAGTTGCCGGTAGGCGGTCTCGTGGACCGCATCGGACCGCGCCGGCTGTTAGGCACCGGGCTCATCATCTGGTCGCTGGCGCAGGCGGCCGGCGGAGTGGCTTCGAGCTTCGGATATTTCATCGTTGCGCGGATCGTGCTCGGCATCGGCGAAGCCCCGCAGTTTCCTTCGGCCGCCCGGGTGGTGAGCAACTGGTTTCCGTTGCGCTCGCGCGGCACGCCTACCGGCATCTTCAATGCAGCCTCGCCCCTGGGGACGGCGCTGGCGCCGCTGTGCCTGTCGATTCTCGTCGTCTCGTTCCACTGGCGCTGGGCCTTCATTGCGACGGGTGCGCTGGGTCTTGTCGTGGCGCTCGTGTGGTTTGCAGTCTATCGCGATCCGGACAAGTCGCAGATGACCGACGCGGAGCGCCGCTATCTCGACGAGGACGGGCAGTCCGCCGGCAAACCGTCCCGCAAGCTCACGTTCGCCGAGTGGCGCAACCTGTTTTCGTACGGGACCACGTGGGGCATGCTGATCGGCTTCTTCGGCTCGGTGTATCTCAACTGGGTCTATTTGACCTGGCTGCCGGGCTATCTGACCATCGAGCGGCACATGAGCCTGATACGTACCGGCTTTGCGGCATCCGTGCCGTTCCTGTGCGGCTTTGTCGGCTCGCTGCTGGCGGGCTGGTTCTCCGATCTGATCACCAAACGCAGCAGTACGCCGGTGGCAAGCCGCCGAAACGCGGTGGTCGTCGCGATGCTCGGCATGGTGGCCTTCACGATTCCGGCCGCGCTCGTCGAGAGCAATGCGATCGCGCTTACCTGCATTTCAGTCGTGATCTTCCTCGCCAACGCAGCGTCCGCTTCGTCGTGGGCGCTGGCGACAGCGGCGGCGCCGCCGAGCCGGATCGCCTCGCTGGGCGCGATCCAGAACTTCGGCGGCTTTCTTGGTGGTGCGCTGGCGCCGATCATGACCGGCTATATCGCCCAGGCGTCGTCGTTTGTACCGGCGCTGTTGACCGCGGCCGGCATCGCGTTCGTTGGGGCAATGTCCTATCTGCTGCTGGTGCGCAAACCGATTCCCGAACACGAACCCGCGCAGGCCGCGGCGCATGTGCCCGCTTGATGGGCTCGCGCCACCGGTCGCGCATTGCAACGAAAGCGAATTTTCCAAGGAGAGGTAGATGAGCAATATATCGAGGCCCGCGGGTGTCATCGAGGGCATCGTCCCGGTGATGCTGACGCCGTTCGACGAGAGCGGCGCCATCGACTACGCCGGGCTCGAACGCCTGATCGAGTGGTATCTGCAACACGGCGCGGACGCGTTGTTTGCCGTCGCGCAGTCGAGTGAAATGCAGTTCCTGAGCCTCGCCGAGCGGGCCGCGCTCGCGCGCTTCGTGGTCGACAAGGTGGCGGGCCGGGTGCCCGTGGTCGCGTCCGGCCATATCAGCGACGATCTCGATGCGCAGACCGAGGAACTGACAGCCGCCGCCGCGTCGGGGGCGCAAGGCGTTGTGCTGGTCACCAACCGGCTCGATCCGAAGCGCGAAGGCACTGCGACCTTTCTGGCCAACCTGCGGCGTCTGCTCGATCGCTTGCCGTCCGATGTTCCGCTCGGGCTTTACGAGTGCCCTGCGCCGTACCGGCGTCTGCTCTCCGACGACGAACTGAAGGCCTGTATCGAGACCGGCCGTTTTGTGATGCTCAAGGACGTGAGCTGCGATCTCGCTACCGTGAAGCGTCGCGTTGCGCTGGCCGAGGGTTCGCCGCTGAAGATCCTGAATGCCAATGCCGCGATCGCGTGGGATGCGATGAAGGCCGGCTCGGCAGGTTTCAACGGCGTCTTCACCAACTTCCACCCTGATCTGTATCAGTGGCTGCGCAGCGAAAGCGCACGGGATGCGGCGCTGGCCGAAGAGTTGTCGACTTTCCTGGTCGTCACAGCCGTATCTGAAGCGCTTGGCTATCCGGCGCTCGCGAAGATGTATCACCAGCGCATCGGCACGTTCGGCTCGATCCGCTGCCGCGTGATCGACTACGACGTGCGCGAACGCTTCTGGGCGCTCGATGCGGTGCTCGACAAGATCGTTGCCGGAACCGAGCACTTCCGCGCGCGGATCGCCGCGCTGTAAGTGGTGCCGGCGGCATCGCACCGGATGCCGCTGCGCCAGGCAGTTTCAATGCGGGGGCACCGTGGAGTTTCGCCCCGCAAGGTCCGAACCGCGCAGCCGGAACATTCCATCACCGCGCGGCCAGCGCACGTCCGTCCACGCGGAAAATCGCCACCGCTTCCTTGAGGATTTTCACCTGGTCTTTCAGCGATTGCGACGCCGCTGCTGCTTCTTCAACCAGCGCCGCATTCTGTTGCGTCACGTCGTCCATTTGCGTGACGGCTCGCGAGATCTGATCGATCCCGCTACTTTGTTCTTCGGACGCGGCAGAGATTTCACCCATGATATCGGTGACGCGCTGCACCGCGGCGGTGATGTCTTCCATCGTCTTGCCGGCCCGATCCACGAGGCCTGTACCCGCTTGCACCCGCTCCACCGAGTTGTCGATTAGGGCCTTGATCTCCTTGGCTGCCGCCGATGAGCGTTGCGCGAGACTGCGCACCTCGCCCGCGACGACCGCAAAGCCCCGGCCGTCCTCGCCGGCGCGTGCGGCTTCAACAGCGGCGTTGAGCGCGAGAATGTTGGTCTGGAATGCAATGCCCTCGATGATCGCGATGATGTCGGCAATCTTCGCGGAGCTCTGGTTGATTTCCTCCATCGTGCTGATTACGTGGTTGACGACAGTGCTGCCCTGGCCTGCGATGTCCGATGCGTTGCGTGCGAGCGAACTGGCCTGGCGCGCGTTGTCTGCATTCTGTTTCACTGTGCCGGTGATCTGTTCCATGCTCGCCGCCGTTTCTTGCAGCGAGGCGGCCTGTTGTTCGGTTCGTGCCGACAGGTCGGCGTTGCCGGAGGCGATTTCGCTCGCCGCGACGGTGATCGATTCGGTCGACGTGCGAATGTGCTGCACGGTGCCGGCCAGCTTCATCTGCATGCGGCGCAGCGCCGCCTGCAACTGACCGATTTCGTTCGTGCCGCGCGCAACAATCTCTTTCTGCAAATCGCCGTTCGACATGCGTTCGAAGTCCAGCACCATCTCGTTGATCGGCGTGACCACCACGCGGGTGAGCGCGCCGCGCACGAAGAGGCCGCAGGCTACGGCGAGCAATGCGCAGGCGATCAGCACGATGTTCATCGTCTGGGCGCGGGCCTGCGCCGCTTCAAAGCGATGCGCCGCACGCGCGGCTGCATAGTCGAGCAACGGTTGGGACAGCTTGTCGAAGTCGTTATAGAGTGGGCTGCTGTATTGCAACTGGATGCGGTGATACGCGTCGAAGTCCTTGGCCTTCAAGGCATCGAATTCCGGCATGATGCCCTTGCTCATCATGGCCGCGTGCTTGTCCGCTGCGTCCTTGACGAGCGGCAGCGCGTCGTCGGAAACCGGCACGGCCATGAAGGCGTCCCATTGCTTTTGCGATTCGCCGCAATAGGTGTCCGCAAGTTGCAACTGGCGTGCCGCGTCATCGTCTTTCTGCTGGCCGGACAACGACTCGTAGCGATTCTTGGCGGAGCGGCAGCGCAGCAGCAATTCGGAGCTGCGCGAGAGCGCGTTGGTGGCCGTCATGTCGTGCTGGTACATGCCGCTGAGTGCCTGGTTGGTCGAGGCGAGCGATGTAAACGCGCAAGCGCCGACCACAAAAACCAGCAGGACAAAGATGCCAGTGGCGAGCGTCAGCCCCGTTTTGACCGATAGATTGTTGAACACGATGGTCTCTTGGTTTAGCGTGGCAAGAAGTTAGCGGAACTGGAACAGCGACGCAGGCGTGTCGATCAGCACGGCGCGTAAATGCTCCGGCTGGTTGACGAGAACCTCGAGATGATCGCGGGTCAGCCGGGCGTTCTGCACGTTTTCGAATTGCGTATGCGGCCAGTCGGTGCCCCACACCAGCCGGTCGACGCCGAATTCACGAAGCAGCGCAGGCCACGCACTGGCGGCCGCCGCCAGTGCCGCGGCCGGGTCATCGCGCCTCGCGCTCACGCGATACGCGGCCGAGACTTTCACCCACACCTGCCGCGTCGGGCCGAGCGAGAGGAGGCTGGCGAAGCCCGGATCGCGAGTGCCGAGCGCCGGATCGAAGCGGCCAAAGTGGTCGACGACCATGCGCACGCCGCTATCGAGCAGCGCGGGTGCAATAGCGTATAGCCGTGCCGCCTCGATCTGGACCTCGAGATGCCAGTTCAGGGCCACCATGCGCTCGAGAAACGGAGCCCATGCCGCATCGCCAAAATCGGGCAGCGCCGTGCCGATCAGATTGGCGCGTACGCCGACCACCCCGCGTGCGTGCCACGCTTCGATTTGCCCGATATCGCGCGCCGGATCCACCACGACGATGCCGCGTAACTGCTCGGGATGCGCGTCGAGGCAGGACAGCAGGAAGCCGTTGTCGGTGCCGAGAAAACTGGGCTGGACCAGAACGCCGTGCGAGAGGCCGAGGCTGGCGAGCATGGCGCGATATGCGTCGAGCGGGGCCTCATAGGCCGGCGCATAGCGCCGGCCGGGCGCGAGCGGCAAGCCGTGCACGAACACGTGCGCATGGCTGTCGATACCCGTGACCGGCAAAGCAGTAGCAGTGTGGGAGGCGGGCGTGCGGTTGGAAAGACTCATTCGTGATGCTCAGGCTGCGGGTTCTTCGGTCAGTGTACGGCCACGCGTTTCCGGCAGCATGAGGATCGAGACCGCGACGATCGCATAGGCGATAGCGGCGTCGACGCCAATCGCAAAGCCCAGCGAAAACTGGCCGGCAAGATGCCCGACCATGACCGGGAAGCCGGCCGAAACCACGCGTCCAAAGTTATAGCAGAAGCCGACACCGGTGCCGCGTGTGCCGCGCGGATAGAGTTCGTTGAAAAGCGCGCCCATGCTCGCCGGAATACCGGCGGCAAAGAAACCGAGCGGAAAGCCTAAGGCAAGCATCGCGTGGTTCGACATCGGCAGGAAGACGTACACGATCACCGTTGCCACGCAGCAGACCGAGAACAGCAGGATAGTCTGCCGCCGCCCGATGGCGTCTAGCAACACGGAGGCGGCCAGACAGCCGCAGAAGAACGCCAGGATGATCACCGCAAGATATCCGCCGGTGCCGAGCACCGACAGATGCCGCTCGGTTTTCAGAAAGGTCGGCAACCAGGTCGTCAGTGCGGAATAGCCGCCATGTGCGCCGACGCCGAGCAGGCCGCCGATCAGCGTCATGCGCAGCACGTCGGGCGCGAAAATCGACAGGAGGGGAACGCGTTCGACCGAAGCGGCCTTGCCTTCGTGCGTGCCTTGCGTGCTTTTTGCCGCCGGGACAGGCGGTTCCTTGATATTGCGTCGCACGTAGATGATCAGCAGCGCAGGCAGGATGCCGATGCCGAACATGACACGCCAGCCGATTGCCGGCGAGAGGAACGAGAACAAGCCGGCATAGAGCAGCACCGCGGCAGCCCAGCCCACGGCCCAGGCGCTTTGCACCGCCCCCATTGCCTTGCCGCGATGCTGGTTGCGGATGGTTTCGGCCATCAGCACCGCGCCGGCCGCCCATTCGCCGCCGAAGCCAAAACCTTGCAGGGCCTTGAGCACGATGAACTGCGGAAAGTTCTGTGCGAACGCGGACAGCAGCGTGAAGATCGAAAACCACGCTACCGTGATCTGCAAGGTGCGCACACGGCCGAAGCGATCCGCTGCCGCGCCGCAAATCCAGCCGCCCAGCGCCGATGCCACCAGGGTGACGCCACTCACGAGGCCAGCCTGGGTCTTGCTGATACCCCACTCAGCGATGATCGCCGGAATCACGAGACTGAACATCTGCACGTCGAGCGCATCGAGCGCCCAGCCGCCGAAACAGGCCCAGAACGTGCGCCGTTCGTCTTTTGATACTTCGCCATACCAGGAAAACATCTGGACTCCACGCGCCTTATGCCGGCGCTAATGATGGTTGAACCCCGAAAGTGCGCGACGACGCTCAGCGAATCTCGATGTCGTACGCAAAGTGCTGCGCGGCGCCACGCGAGAGACGCCATTCGAGCGGTACGCCGTCATAGCCGAAGGCCACCCGTTCGATCACGACAATCGGGCTATGTGCCGGCACCCGCAGCGTGGCGACATCCTCTTCATTGGCGGTCTCGACGGTGAGCCGTTCGTCGGCGCGCGCCACCACACGGGCGCAGCGCTGTTCGTAGAACGGATAGAGCAAGGGACCGAAGTCCTCGATCGGACAGTCGGCCAGCGCGGCGAACGGCTCGTATGGCAACCAGATTTGTTCGGCGACGATCGGTGCGTTGTCGATCAGCCGCAAGCGGACCAGCCGGATTGCCTTGGCGCCGGTCTTCAAACCGAACTTCGCCACGACCGCCTTCGGCGCGCGCGTGACGACCCGCTCGAGGATGCGGCTTTCGGGAACACGCCGTTCGCCCGTGGGCGATTGAAAACGGAAGAAGCGGAACAGCGAGCGGTCGAAGGTGGCGCGCCGCACGAAGGTACCGCGCCCCTGGAAACGTTCGACGAGTCCTTCGCGCTCGAGCAGGTCTACCGCCTTGCGGACCGTGCCGACTGCGAGGTCATACGCGAGCGCCAGTTCCTGTTCGGTAGGCAATGGGTCATGTGGCTGCCATTCAAGCGCGGCGATGCGCGCGGCCAACTGGTCGCGCAGGCGGTGATACCGGGGAATGCGGTCGTCCACGATCGTATTGGGCGCGATGGCTTGGTGAATTCATATATATGTTTATATGATTCGCCCTGGCTGAGGATCGGGGTTTTCCCTGGGGGTGGCTGCGTTCAAGCTTGCGTCGCCGACCGGAAAGCCCTTACGACTGGCGGCGGTGCGGTCATTGCGGCGGCATGACACGCTTCGTGCAACCTCAACCTAAAGAAGCACAAGCTTTTCCACCGGTACATCGCAGACCAGCATATGACCCGGGGCGTGCGTAATGCAAATGGGCGGCCGTGCCTCCATGGCCGCAGCCTGCGGTGTCACACCACAGCCCCAGAACACGGGTAGCTCGCCTTCGCGTATCTCCGTCGGTTCGCCCTCGTCGGGAACGGCGATGTCCCGAATGCCGATTGCGCCGGGGTCGCCCATGTGGACGGGGGCGCCGTGTGCGCCCGGCAAACCCGCGCACACCTCATAAGCGATCGCTGCCTCCTGCGGCGTGTAGGGACGCATTGATACGATCATCGGGCCACGAAATCGTCCAACCGGTTTCGTCTGGATGGAGGTGCGATACATCGGGACAACCTTGCCCTCGTCGACATGGCGCACACGCAAGCCGGCCTGCTCGAGCGCATGCTCGAACGATAGCGAGCAGCCGAGCACAAAGCCGACAAAATCCTCTTGCCAGATGGCCGAGATGTCATCGAGCTCCTGCACCAGCACGCCGTCGCGCCACACCCGGTAGCGCGGCAGGTCGGTGCGCAAGTCCACGGCGTCACCCAGCATCGGCACCAGACTCTCGCCGACTTCGGTCATGCCGATCAGCGGGCAGGGCGTGGGATTGGCCCTGCAATAGCCTGCGAAATCCGCTGCCCATGCCTGAGGCAAGATGACCAGATTGCCTTGCGCGTAGCCGGGCGCCATGCCACTCGTGTTGCCGTTGAAACCCGCGCGGATGCGCTCGCGGGCGCCCTGTGGCGTGAGCGCACGTGCGAGCGGCGGCGGGATCTCGGGCGGGTTGCGCGTGTGGTGGCTCATAGGACGGACTCCCGATGCGATTGTTTTGACGCCGGCGGATGACGGGTCGCCCGGCGCTGCGCTGAGCCGCTATTGCAATGACGAAGCGGAGGTTTCGCGGGTTTTCGTCAGCGCCAGCAGTCCGATGACGGCGGCGCCTACCAGCAGGAAGGCCGGGCTCAGCAGATTGCCGGTGTTGCCGATCAGCGCGGTGGCGATATAGGGCGTCACGCCGCCGCCGAGGATCGTGCCGAAGTTGAAGCTGAAGGCCATGCCGGTATAGCGCACACGGGTGGGAAACTGTTCCGCATAGGTTGGGTATCCTACCGATTGCACGATCGGCATCGGTAGCGCGACGATGAACATCGCGAGGAACGCCAGGCCGATGTTCTGGTGGTTCATCAGCATCATCATGGGAAAGACCAGCACGCTGTACGCGGCAAAGCCGATGGCCAGCACCTTGCGGCGGCCAATGCGGTCGGACAGGCCGCCCCAGAGCGGCATCAACGTGGCCATTGAGAGGCTGACCGCGGACATGAGCCAGTACACGCTGGTCTTGTCGTACTTCAGGTAGGTGATCATGTAGATATTCATGAACACGAAACCTACCCAGTAGCCGGCATTCTGTCCAAAGGAGATCAGGAAGACCTTGAGCATCGCGGCGCGGTGGTGCGCGAAGAGTTCTTTCAGCGGGGCTTTGGGCGGCTCGCTGTTTTCGAGGCTTTTCCTGAACGCGGCGGATTCTTCGATGCGCGTGCGCACATAAACGGAGACCAGCACCAGCGGGAGCGCCATCAGAAACGGGATGCGCCAGCCCCAGTCGTGCAGTTGCGCGGCACTCATGAACCCGGTTGTCAAACCGCAGACGGCTGCGGCGAGCGCGCCACCGATGGCCACGCCGACCGGGGTAGCCGCGCCGTAGAAGCCACGCCGGCCGCGCGGCGCGCATTCCGCGACGTAGGCCGCGGCGCCGGTCACTTCGGCGCCGGCGAAAAAGCCCTGCGCAAGACGAACCATCAGTAGTGCGATGGGAGCGAGCCCACCTGCGATAGCGGCGGTAGGCAGCAGGCCGACCACCCCGGTGGCGATCCCCATGCCGATCACCGTCACAAGCAGGACGCTGCGGCGCCCCAGCTTGTCTCCGAGGCGGCCCAGCACGATGCCGCCAACCGGGCGCATCAGAAAAGCGCTGCCGAAGATCGCCAACACCGAGAGCAGGGCTGCCGTAGCGTTGCCGGCGGGAAAGAAGAGCGGGCCGATGATGGCGGCCATATAGCCATACACGCCGAACTCGTAGTACTCGATGGCCGTTCCGGCGGCTGCGGCCATCGCCGCCTTGCGGGCGGCATGCCTGGCCGTCGATGTTGAAGGCGTCGTGTCTACATCGAAGTTTGCAGTTGAAGCGTTCGACATGATCGGTTCCGGGGCGGGTGGCGCGTGTCGCGCAACGGGGTTAATGTTTTAGTGCTGTGATGACTTAGTTGTATTAACTAATAAAAAAGCGTATTGCTCGAAATTCTTTATGCAGAGTCAGGCTGGACGGGCATTGCTACCCGGCCCGGCAGAACTACTTCACACCACACCCGCTCGCAGGGGCGCTGGCGTGCATCAGCTTGATGCCTGGCAAAGCTGCTCCAGAGCAGCGAAGCTTCGTTCCTGAGAGATCATCAGCCGCTGAGCCGCGCCCAGATCGACAACTTGCAAGCGGATGGTTTCGCCGGGCATCTTTTGCGCGAGGCGCGGCAGATCGACTGCGCAAACATGGCCGATCTTCGGATAGCCACCGGTGGTTTGCCGGTCCGCCATCAGAATGATCGGCTGACCGTCGGCCGGCACCTGAATCGAACCGAAGCCGACCGCTTCCGATATCACTTCGCGCGGCGCGCTCAACTCGAGCTTCTCGCCTTCGAGGCGATAGCCCATTCTGTCGGACTGCGGTGAGATGCGATACGGCGCGCCTTCCAGTGCCTCGCGGGCGCGCGACGAAAAGCAGGACCATTCACGGCCGGGAATCACGCGGATGGGGGCGTCTGGTGCTAACACGACGTCATCGTCGAACGTCGTACTCAGGCTTCTTGCTGCCTGCGACAGCTTCACCAGCCTGCTGGACTGTGCCGATGGACCGATCGCAAGCAGGTCGCCTTTTTTCAACGGACGTCCTGCATGGCCGCCATAGCCGCCGCGGGTGTAAGTGCTGGCGCTCCTCATCACCGGCTCGACGGCAAATCCGCCGCGCACCGCGAGGTAGACGCGCATCCCCTGGCAACGTTTGCCGAACGTAAGCTCGCTTCCCGCGGCTACGGCAACCATCTGGTCGATTGCGAGAGGCTGGCCATTCAATTGGGCGCCGAGGTCGGCGCCACTGATCGCGATCGCGGCTGCCTCGTGAAACCTGAGCGCCGGCCCCATCAACGTGATCTCAAGCGTCGCGCAAGACGGCAGGTTGCCGACCAGCGCATTGGCGAGGCGATGAGCGCGCTCGTCCATCACGCCGTTCACGGGGATGCCAAGATGTTGATAACCGGTGCGGCCGAGGTCCTGAAAGGTGCTCAACGCACCGGGTTTAATGACTTCAATGCTCATCGCGCCACTCCGGCGTTCTGACTCAGCGCGTCGAACTGTTGCGGCGTGATCGGCACAAAGCGAACCTGGTCGCCTGCGTTGACGAGGCAAGGCGTCTCCCGAGCCGGGTCGAAGATCGCGAGCGGCGTGCGCCCGATCAGATTCCAGCCGCCTGGCAGCATCAGCGGATAAATGACCGTTTGCCGGTTGGCAAGGCCGATCGAACCAGGCGCGACGGCAGTGCGGGGTGTCGCGCGCCGCGCCGGACTCAGTCTGGCGTCGAGCATGCCGAGGTAGGGATGTCCCGGTGCGAAACCGAGCATCATCACATCCGCGAGCGCTCCGCTGTGAAGTTCGATGACCTCGGCTACGGAGAGGTCGCAGGCGTGGGCAACTTCGCTCAGATCCGGTCCATGTTCGCCGCCGTAGCAAACGGGAATCTCGACCACACGCGGTGCTGCGCTGCCGGTAGCGGCGACCGTTTTCAACAAACCGTTCAGCACGGCGACGATTGCGTCATAAGGCGCATGACCGGCTTTGTCCAGTGGCACCCGATGAGGCGCGTAGTGAATGCCGACCGTCGTCATGGCCGGCACGATATCGCTGACGTACGGCAAGTTTTCGGCTGCCACCCGCGCCGCGAAATCACGTGCCCGGCGATTGGCTGCGGCGCGGTCCTCGTCTTGCAGTTCAACGATCAGCAGACGATCGCCGGACGCATGCATCGTCCATGCGAGTGCGTCAGGTGCGACGGCATCTGCGGCGTCATTTGCGGGTATCGCGGCGTTCACGCTTGCACTCCTTCAGCCGTTCGCACAGCAGCAAACGGATGTTGAACTCGGGCCACTGCCTGTTTGACTGCTTACTTGGCGAACAACGAATCGATGTTGGCGAACGCCTTCATCTCGAGCGCGTTGCCCGACGGATCGAGGAAGAACATCGTGGCTTGCTCGCCCACTTCACCCTTGAAGCGGATGTGAGGCTCGATGATGAATTGCATGCCGGCTGCGGTGAGCTTTTTCGCCGCGGCTTGCCATTGGTCCATGGAGAGCACTACGCCGAAATGGCGGACCGGGACCGCGTCGCCGTCCACCGCGCTCGTCTTGCGATGGCCGATTTCCTCCGGCGCAAGATGGGCCACGATCTGGTGGCCGTAGAAGTTGAAATCGACCCAGTCCTGCGCGCTGCGGCCCTCGGGACAACCGAGCAGGTCGCCGTAGAACTCGCGCGCAGCCGCAATGCTGTGAACCGGAAAGGCGAGATGGAAGGGGGGCAGGGCGGTCGTAGTGTCGGTCATGCTGAGATCCTGAGAGGGTTCAAAGTGGCGTCATGCAAACCAGTCTAAGGATGGCAAAAATAGTCGAATAACGATATATTTTTGCCCTCAGCGACAATAAAATCGATCAATCCCATCATGATGCGCGAGCTCAAAACCTTCCTGGCTGTCGTGCGCTACGGCACTTTTGCGAGCGCCGGTTCGCACATCGGCTTGACGCAGTCAGCGGTGAGCGCGCAAATCCAGCGTCTGGAGGAAGACCTGGGATATCCGTTGTTCGATCGGACCGGCCGCTCCGCGACGCTCAACGCGGCGGGCAAACATACCGTTGAGGTGGCCGAAGAACTGCTCTCGGTGTATGCGCGCCTCACCGACCGGGGCGGCGCAGCGGAACAGTCGGGCTTGCTGCGCGTAGGGGCGATCGCGTCGGCGCAAGGTTCGTTTCTGGTCAGCGCCATTCAACGGTTTCGCCAGGATTCGCCGGGCTGGCGCATTCGCGTCATCCCGGGTGTGTCGCTCAATCTGCTGGCCCAGGTGGATTCGGGCGAGGTGGATATGGCGGTGACCATCAAACCGCCGTTCGCACTGCCGGCCGAACTGAAGTGGCGCACGCTGATGTCGGAGCCTTTCACGTTGCTCGTGCGGCGCGAACTGGCCGGGCAGCCGTGGCGTTCGTTACTCAAATCGGAACCCTTCATCCGCTACGATCGCAATTCGTTTGGCGGGCGCCTCGTGGACCGTTTTCTCCGCAGAATCCGTGTGACGGTTCACGATGTGGTCGAGCTCGACGAATTGCAAGGCATCATCGGACTGGTTGCGCACGGCGTTGGCGTCGCCATCGTGCCGCAGGCGGCGGGGCTGTTTATGCCGAAGACGGTGGCCGCCGTGCCGCTTGGCGACGACACCTTCGTGCGTGAAGTCGGGCTCGTCGAGCGGAGCAGCCGCAATCAGCAGACAGCAGCGGCGGATTTTGCAGAGTGTATTTGTGCCGCGGCGAATGCATGGCGTTGAGGTGAACCCGCTTTAGGCTGCGGAGCCGATCCTCGATGAGGATGGGAACGCATGGCCTGGGCGGCGAGCGAACCCCATCCGTGTAAAAGTCCCTCAAGATGCGCGCTTGACCGGCTTCGCTTTGGCACCTTGCGCTTTCGAATCAGCGAGCGTCCTCTTACGCTTCATCTCAATCATGCTGTGCAGCAGCGTGACCGTATGCTCTTTCACGATGCCCATCAGCGTGGACAGCCTGCTGGCGTTGAAGCTGTCCCACCCGAGCACCCGAAGCGACTTGCGGCAGTGAGTGTGAAACACAACCACCGGCCCGTTGAGCGTTAGCGTGCGGATGAGGGTCTCTTCGTCATCCGCTGGGCGTCCGAGCAAGCGCCCCACAATCGCCGCGCTGACGCAGGTCAGATGGCTACTGACCTTCTTCTCTATCATCTCGAACCCGGATAACGGCCCGAGCCCAGCTTGCTCGCGCGCCACGAACAGGCGCCACTTGTCCGATTCGGTCGAGGTGAACATGAACTCGGCAATGCGTGCCTGGATGGCGCAAAACGCTTCGATCAGCGTCTCGTCGTCGGCATTGCTCGCCAGTGCCGCCTCGGCGGCTTCGACGGGCGCCGAAATCTCTGTCCACACCCGCGTCACGATGTGCTCCACGCACGCCAGGTAGACCCCTTCCTTGTTATCGAAGTAGTACCCGATGGCCGGTGTATTGACGCCCGCGTGCTCGGCAATGTCGCGCGTGGAGGCGCCATTGAAGCCGCGTTCGCCGAACAGGTCGAGCGCGGCGAGCACGATGCGCGCCCGCGTTTCTTCACCGCGCTGGTAGCCGCCGTCGATGGCGTGGCGATGTCTCGGGGGAGGGGACATCCGTTTGATCCTTCAAAGTTTTCGTAAGCGATGTAAAAATATATCAATTGACAGAAATGTGCCAACTGGAATAATTATATCAATTGGAAAAAATTTGGAGTCGTCATGTCGGCCACCCTTCCCGTCAATGAAGCCAAAGGCGCGACCCCGGCCCGCCGCCCCACCGCGCGTCGGCTGCTGATGGCCGCCGGCCTGCTGGCCCTGCTCGCGGCCGCCGCCTGGGGCGTGCGCTGGTGGATGGTGGGGCGCTTCATCCAGAGCACGGACGACGCCTACCTGCAAGCCGATAGTATGACGGTTGCGCCGAAAGTGTCGGGCTACGTGGCGGAAGTGCTGGTCGGCGACAACCAGACGGTTGCGCTCGGCCAGCCGCTCGTGCGGCTCGACAACCGCCAATATCAGGCGGCGCTGGAACAGGCCAACGCCACCGTGGCCGCGCGCCAGGCCGACATCGTGCGCGGCGAAGCCGAGCTGGCTCAGCAGCAGGCGAGCATCGGCGAGGCGCGCGCGCAGCTCGACGGCGCTGTTTCCAACGAGGCTCACGCTATTGCCCAGGTCAAACGCTACGAGCCGCTTGCCGTCACCGGAGCCGAGACCGACGAGCGCGTTGCCGACTTGCGCAACACGGCGCGCCAGGCCAGCGCGACGCGCGCCGCGGATGCCGCAGCGCTGCAGGTCGCCGAGCGGCAGATTGCGAACCTGCAGGCGCAGATCGCCCAGGCTCGCGCGCAACTTGAAGCAGCGCTCGCCAGCGCGCGTCAGTCGCAACTCGACGCCCAGGACACGGTGCTGCGCAGCACGATTGCCGGGCGTGTCGGCGACCGCTCGGTGCGCGTCGGCCAGTATGTGCAGCCGGGCACGCGCCTGATGACCATCGTGCCGGTGCAGGACGTGTATCTCACGGCGAATTTCAAGGAAACGCAGATCGGCCTGATGCGCGTCGGCCAGCCGGCGACGATCCGCGTCGACGCCTTGCCCGGCGAGGATCTGCGCGGCACGGTAGACAGCTTTTCGCCCGGCACCGGTTCGCAGTTCGCGCTGCTGCCGGCGCAGAACGCCACCGGCAACTTCACGAAGATCGTCCAGCGCGTGCCGGTGAAGATCCGTATCGCGGCCGGCCCGGAAACGCGCAAGGTGCTGCTGCCTGGCTTGTCCGTGAACGTGGACGTGGACACGCACGGCGCTCGCGACACGGCAGAGCGCATCGAACGGGAAAACGGGCGTGGCTGATTCGCAAACTGCGGCGAATGAGGCGGCAAGCACGCCGGCTTCGACGAAGCCGGCGCATCCCGCCAACGCCAGCGCGGCCGACTGGATCGCCGTAGCCGCCGGCGCGCTGGGCGCGCTGATGGCGACGCTCGACATCTCCATCACGAACTCGGCCTTGCCGCAGATCCAGGGGCAAATCGGCGCGACCGGCACCGAAGGCACGTGGATTTCGACCGGTTACCTGATGTCCGAGATCGTGATGATCCCGCTCGCCGCGTGGCTCACGCGTGTGTTCGGACTGCGTAATTTCCTGCTTGGCAATGCGACACTCTTCACGGTGTTCTCGATCATGTGCGGCATCTCGCACAGCCTGCCGCAGATGATCGCGGGGCGCATCGGCCAGGGCTTCACCGGCGGCGCGATGATTCCCACTGCGCAGACTATTGTCGCGACGCGTCTGCCGCGTCATCAGATGCCGATCGGCATGACCATGTTCGGGCTGATCGTGCTGCTCGGACCGCTGCTCGGGCCAGTGGTGGGCGGCTGGCTCGCGGAGAATATCGACTGGAGCTGGTGTTTCTTCGTCAACCTGCCGGTCTGCGTCGCGCTCGTGATCCTGCTGTACGTGGGGCTGAAGAAGGACCACACCAACTGGACGCAGTTCATCAAGGCCGACTGGCTCGGCATCGTCGGGCTGGCTGCGGGTTTGAGTTCGCTGACCGTGGTGCTCGAAGAAGGGCAGCGCGAACGCTGGTTCGAATCGTCGATGATCGTCTGGTTGAGCATTCTTTCTGCGGTGGGTATCGGCCTGCTGCTGATCGCGCAGGTCGTCTCGAAGGCGCCGATCGTGCGCCTGAAGTTGCTGAAGAACACGCGCTACGCGAGCGTGATCATGATCGTCTTCACGGTGGGCGCAGGTCTGTATTGCGTGTCGTACCTGCTGCCGCAATTTCTGAGCGGCGTGTCGGGTTACAACGCAGAGCAGTCCGGCGCGGTGATGCTGGTGTCCGGCGTGCCCGCATTTCTGCTGATGCCGGTGCTGCCGCGCCTGATGGGTCGCGTGGATACGCGCTTGATGGTGATCGCCGGGCTCTGCTGCTTCGCCGCGAGTTGCATGCTCGACATCTCGCTCACCGCGCAAAGCGTCGGCCATGACTTCACGTGGTCGCAACTGCTGCGCGGTGTGGGTCAGGTGCTGGCGATGATGCCGCTCAATCAGGCGTCGATGGCGGCCGTGCCGCGCGAGGAGGCGGGCGATGCGGCCGGCCTCTACAACATGGCGCGTAACCTGGGTGGTTCGGTCGGCCTGGCGCTGCTGGGCACCTTCATCGACCGGCGCAACACTTTCCATGAAGACGTGATCCGCGATTCGTTAAGTGCGAACTCGCTGGTTGGGCAGGACCATATTACGGCGAGCGCCGCGAGTTTTTTCGCGCAAAGCGGCGACATGGCCTACGCCAGGCTCCAGGCGCTCGCGCAACTGACCGCGCAGATGCAGCAGCAGGCGACGGTCATCACCTATTCCGAAACCTTCTACGTGCTCGGCGTCGCGCTGCTGCTTTGCATTCCGCTCGCGTTCTTTCTGAAGAGGCCGGCTGCCGGTGCGCCGTCGGCGGGACATTGAAAACAACATGAAGTCATTCAACACTGCTCTGGGTCATGGCCTGATTCCGCTGACCGCTGCACTGCTGCTGGCGGGCTGCACGGTGGGGCCGGATTACCATGGCGCGCCGCAGGCCGCACCGCTGGCAGCGCAAGCAAGCGCGTTCAACCGGGCGCCGCAGGGAACCGTGGCGACGGCGCCGGTCGCCGCGGCCTGGTGGCGGGCGTTAAACGACGCGCAACTCGACGCGCTGATCGATACCGCGCTCAAGAACAGCCCGGACCTGCACGCCGCCGAGGCGCGCGTGCGGCAAGCGCGCGCCGGGCTCACGGCGCAGCAGCGCAATGAATTGCCCAAGGTGCAGGCGAGCGCGGGGTATTTGCGCTCGCGCTCCCCCGATCTGGCTTCGCTCGAAGGCGGGCAGAGCGGGGCGTCGAGTGGCGGCGGGCCGATCGGCTTCTATCTTGCGGGTTTCGATGCAAGCTGGGAGCTCGATATTTTCGGCGGCACGCGGCGGGCCATCGAAGCCGCCTCGGCAGAGGCGGACGCGTCGCAGGCGGATCTCGCGGATTCCCATGTGCAACTGGCCGCCGAGGTCGCCCAGGCGTATGTCGGCTTGCGCGACGAGCAGCAGCGCGTGGCGATCGCGCATCAATCCGCGGAACTCGAAACGCACATCCTGACGCTCACCGAGCAGCGCCGTGCGCGTGGCGTCGCGTCGGATCTCGACGTCGAACGGATTCGTTCGCAGGTCGAGAACACCCAGGCGAGCATCATTCCGCTCGACGCCCAGGTGGAAGAATCGCTCGACGAACTGGCCGTGCTGACGGGCCGCGAGCCCGGCGCGCTGGATGCCGAGCTGGCCGCGCCGCAGCCGCTTCCCACCTTGCCGGCGACAGTGGAGGTGGGCGACCCCGCGCGCTTGCTGCGCCAGCGTCCCGACATCCGCGCGGCCGAGCGGCGGCTTGCCTCGCAGAACGCGCAGATCGGCGAGCATGAAGCGGACTGGTTTCCGAAGGTCACGCTGTTTGGAGACCTGAGCTTCAGCGCCTCCGATCCGGGCCATCTGCTGCGCAAGAGCAACTATACCTGGCTCGGGGTGCCGTACCTGCAATGGAATGTGCTCGATTTCGGCCGCACCCAGGCGAGCGTCGATCAGGCCAAGGCAGGGCGCGACGAGGCCGAGGCAAAGTATCAGAGCACCGTGCTGGGCGCGCTGAAGGATGCGGATGTGGCGTTGTCGCGCTATGGGCACGAGCGCGAGAATGCGCTAAGCCTTCGTGAGGTGGAAGACTCGGCGACGCATGCTGCCGTATTGACCGAGCAGCGCTACCGTGCGGGTACGACTACGGCGCTGGACTGGCTCGATGCCGAGCGGACCCGCTATTCAGCGGAACAGAACCGGATTCAGAGCGACGCGCAGTTGATCAAGGACTACGTTGCGTTGCAGAAGAGTCTGGGCCTGGGGTGGGAGACGCCCAGTTAAGGGTGTGCACGGCACGGTTTAGTTGACCGCCGTATTTGAAAGCCGCATTTGACCGTGTCGCGCTCAAACCTGCGCACGTAATACGCCAGCCGCATTATGCATTTTCGCCGCAGCGAAAATGCTCGATGCTTTGCCCAGCGGCGACGGCGCGCTGCAACCACTCGGGCAGCGAACCGCGGCCGTTCCAGGTGTTGCCCCACGCGTCGCGGTAAGCCACCGCCTGTTCTTCCTTGCGGTCCGATTCGAGAGACTGCGCGAGGGCGGGCAACGTAATGCCAAACTCGTCCATGCGGTGGCGAATCCAGCGGATCAGACGCTCGCGAGCTTCGCCGTCAAGTCGTTCAATCGTCGTAGACATGGTTCCTGATAAGCCGGAAACAATAGCGGGGCAGCCGGATTAGTTGGTCCGCTTCGGCTTGGGTGCGATCTTGCCGACGGCCGAATCGAAGTAATCCTGAGCCTCTGCGAGTTCGTCCAATGCCTGCTCGAGCTGACGCAACGCGAGCGAATGCTCGATTTGCCGACTCTGCGGCACATCCTCTCCCCTCACGACGCGAAATGCAATATCAACTTGCCTGGTTGCACGAACGAACCGTTCGGCAGCGCTCGCTTCACGTGAGTGTGCATGGGTCGACATGGGGTACCTCCACTCTTTAAATCAAACAAGACGGTTGTTGGCGGGGCCGTTGTATGACTGCCATGTGTCGCTGCGTTTCAGCTCAGGTATGGCGTGATGACGCGGTGGTTAGCGCGCCTGCCTTGAACTGTCGATCCGGACGGATAGTGTGGCAGTCCCAGGCAACCTGCAGACGGTGATGATTACACCACTTTCGTTGGCGATACGCCAGGAGAAAAACCTGAGAACAGCGGCTGATTTCCGTAGCTTGCCAGGAACGGCATCCGAGCGCCAGGGGATGTTGCGAAATTTCACGCCGGGACTGTTAACTTCTTCGGATTGGTGTTAACTTGTTCGGTTACATCCGCGCGCGTTCGTTTCGTCGTATCCTTGCTCTGTTGCTGGCGCCCACTTGCTGCCAGTCCTGCCTCCGCGCTTCATGTAACTGACACTGCAGACTGTACACACTGAAGCGGCGAACCATTTTGAGCAGTTGCGCATATCATGGATGCTGGATAACGACCGAGCATGGCAAACGGCGTGAGCTTAGCGACGAACGAACCGATGGCGCCTATCTTCTGGCGGGATGATGCGTTGCCTTTTATCGAAGCCCGTTCGATCGAGGATGGCCGGAGCGTTTGCTACGGCAGGCATTCGCACTCGACGTTCTCAATCGGCGCGGTCACCGGCGGCGAGAGTACCTATCTGAATGGACGGATGCTTGAACGCATCGGCGCGGGCGCGGTGGTGGTGATCAACCCGGAACAGGTTCATGCTTGTAACCCGATCGACAATCGGCTCTGGGCTTACCGCATGATTTACGCGGATGTAGTCTGGCTTAGGGACCTTCAACGGGATCTGGGCATACACCTAAACGGTGATTTTCATGCGTTTTCCGCCACGCTGACAACGCTGCCGGTTCTATACCACGGCTTGAACCATCTGTACGACATGCTCAGCGACGTACAGTCGGACACGCTGCAAAGGCAGAGCGCGGCCGTCCACTTCTTTTCGGAAGTGCACCGGTATCTCGGTCTGGCGCCGGTGCTGAAGACCAGCGAAAACCGCAGGCTGACGCGTGCCGCGGAATACATCAAGGACAATTGCCTGCGCTCCCTGTTGCTGGATGAAATTTGCGCCGCGGCGGATCTTTCCGCATCCTATTTGATCCGCGCGTTCAAGCTTCGCTACGGCATGACGCCTCATGCATACCTGATGAATAGCCGCATCGAATATAGCCGTGCGCAACTCAGACGCGGACGGGCCATCGCCGAGGTGGCCGCCGAAGCAGGCTTTGCCGATCAGGCTCATTTGCAGCGAGCCTTCAGGAAATTCGTAGCGGCGACGCCCGGTCAATACCGGGGATGAATGCCGGGTTCCGGATAGGGCAAGTCCGGTGGTTCAGGCCTTGAGCAAGTAGAGAGCGCTACCGGCAAGCAGGAGCGCCATCACGCGATTGAAGAAGCGTATCCGCGCGGGATCGCCCAAATACCGACGCAGGCATGACCCCGCATAAGCCCAACACGCGATAGAGGCATAGCAGATCACGAAGTAGACGGCCGTGAACCGCCAGACCTCTGCGCGATCACCGGTGGCCGCATAGACGCCTATGCCGGCGACCGCCGCGAGCCAGGCTTTTGGATTCAGCCATTGCATTGCCGCGCCGGACAGCAAGGATGGCGCTTTGCCAAGTTGGGCTTGAGCGTCTCCGAGCGTTCCGTCGTCAGTTGCCAACTTATAAGCCATGAAGAATAGAAAGGCCACGCCAGCCCATTGAATGAGCTGGGTGAGATGCGGCCGGTGACTGAGCAGCTCGCGCAGACCGAAGCCCGTCAGCAGGAGCAGCAACGTGAAACCGAAGGTCGCGCCGGTGACGTGCCGCAGGCTTGCACCGAGCCCGTGTTGAGCGCCGGCGCTGAGCGCGACGATATTGACCGGCCCGGGAGAAATCGACATAGCCAGCGAAAACGCTGCCATGGAAAGAACGACGCTCATTCATTGCCCTCTGCAGATTGTTTCGAAATTCTCGAAGGCAGAAGGTAACGGGCGGCAGCGTGAGGTGTATTGAAGAAAATTATCCTTTTGCGGTTTTCTGCCTGCAAAACCCGCTAGCATCCTCTCAAACGCCGCTTCGCATCGAGTGCTAAGATTGCGCGGCGAGTCAGATCGCCGCCGCGAACCGCACGGCAAGGATGGGACGAGATGGCCGCAGCAGACCGCATCAGGAACGGCATGGGCGCAGAGGGAATCGAGCTTCCACGGCCGGCCGTTTGCGCCGCACCGTCACGACACGTATGCGATCGGTATGACGGTATCCGGCGTTCAGACCTTCAATTTCAGAGGGCAACGCTGGCACTGCCTGCCAGGCGAATGCCACATACTGATCAAAGCCCAGTACAGAGTTAGCGGCGTGTTTCATGCCGACACGCGGCTCGCCCTGTCGAGGCCAGGTCCTTTTGAACTTAGATCGACTGCATGGCAAAAGCTATCATCGCGACAATCGAACTAAAAAAGATGAGCGCACCCAAAGTTCGCCGGCGATTAAGCTCGGTCCAAAGGATGACCCCTGTAATCGAGAGCAGCACCAGACTTCCGGCGACCGTATCAGCGAGCAAGATCCAGCCGGCGGTCGTACCATTCGCACGATGAAGTGCTTCGATTACGGCGATGAAATTCTGCTCCCTTCGTTCGACCGACACAAAAGTTCCACCTTTCCAGTAGTCGGCGTCGACCAGGTAGTGCGGAGCCGTGAAGCGGGCCGACCAGTGCTCGGGCTGGATGACCGAACGGTCGCCCCAGGTAACAGGCTGTGCGGGGTCGCGCGTGACGCGGGAAGCCGCGCGATCAAGTTGCATTTCTGTCTGGACCCAGCGACCAAGATCACGCGGCCCTTTAAGCTTGTCAGGGGATATTGGCAGTTGCACTTTCGACACGATGGGCGCGTCACCCACCTTGATTTTCATGAGCGCCCGATGATTCTGCAGGAAACCTGTCAGCCCAAAGAGCAACCCGAGGACTGCTCCCCAAAGTCCAACCCACCCGTGAACCTTGCGGAGCCATTTGAGAACCTGGCTCCGGCGGGACCGCGTATTTGTGCGACTCTTTTGGCTCACGGAAACTGGTGAGAGAGTCTTTTGAGCGGGCGACTCCGTGGGCGTCTGAAGGGAACTCATTCGTAATTTAGGGTGTTAGTTGACTGTTACAGACGCGGGGAAATTTCACCGGGACGAGGAAAGAGCCCAGTCAAGCGCCGCGTCAAACATCGCGATGCCATCGGTGCTCAGCTTTTCGAACGAACGGTTACCCAGGAAAAATGCGACGCGACGCGCGGGCGCGATGAAGTCGTAGTCCATCGTCGCTCCTTTTTCGTAACCGAAAACCACCGCATGGGTCGGCTCGCCGCATTCTGTCGCGATGACCGTCGCACCCGGTGCGGGTTTGCCCCATCCCATTTCGTCGTCGCGCGGATAAACCCAGTGCTTGCCCGCCGACACGCCGCCCGCAAGCGGGCTCGGTGCGTTGACGACATTGATGTAATGCTCCTTGGCCAGTTCGCCGAAGTCCTCGCCCTTCTTCTGTCCAGTGAAGCGCAACGAGTCGAACAGGTCCGACTCCCATGTGATCAGTGGCACCGGTATGTCACGGAAAGCGGTACCGACCATATCCCGTGCGCTGACTACCGACGAAATAATCACGAGGTCCTCGCCGTTCGCTTCACTGACGGGCGCGGTTTCGTCCACCATCTTGACGATCATTCCGCGCTGTTCGAGATGCGCGCGGACCTTGTCGTCTTCCTCGCGGTCGCGATGCTTCAGACGCGTCACATAGAGCACGTTCTTGTTCGCCGTGATCTGCTGCGTGTCCACTTTGTTCACAGCGCCAGTAGCATTCGCGTCCGTGGGAGTGGCATGCACGACGCTGCCGCTCGCAATGCCGATAGCCGCGACCGCGAGTGCAATAGTTCCTCTGATGTGATGCAACGAAAAGTCAAACATAAGTTATCTGATCCGGTTGAATGCGAAACCCCTGCGCCGATCACCTGGTCCTTAAAAGTCGAACGTCGATGTCAGCGAGATCGTGCGTTCCAGGCCGATACCTAGCTGGCTCGATCCCGAGGACGCCCAGTAGTGCTTATTGAACGCGTTGTCGACGTTGAGCTGGAACGTCGCGTTCTTGCCGAGAATGTGCGTCTGATAACGCGCGCCTGCGGAGAACAGCGTGTAGCCGGGGATATACGCCTGATTGGCATCGTTGATCGGACGCGAGCCAATAAAGTACGCGCCGCCGTTCACGGAGAGGCCCGACACGTGCGGAACCAGGTAGTTCAGGAAGATGCTGCCGGTATAGCGCGGCGTGTTTTCCGGTGTCTTGCCAAGGGTCGTCGAGTCCGTGCTGTCGACGAGTTCTGCGTTCAACCACATACCGGTCGTTACGATCGAAAGATCGCGCGTGATGTCGCCCTGGTACGAAAACTCGATGCCTCGATAACGCCCCACGCCATTCAGTGCGTACACGTTGTCGTCGCCCGTGCTCGCGGACGGCTGACGGATCTGGAAGACCGCAACCGACAGCAGCGAGTCATTGCTGAAGCGGTGGCGATAGCCGACTTCTTCCTGCTTGCTAACCGCTGCCGGCAAGACCTGATAGGCATTCGACGCGGTAGCGGGAGCAGTGCCCGCCGATTCCAGGCCTTCGATATAACTCGCGTAGATGCTGTCGTGCGGCGTCAGCTTGTAGACAAGGCTCGCCGACGGCGACGTGTGGTTCACGTCCTGGGTCGCAGTTTGCGCTTGTGTTGCGTGGTAATCCGAGTAGCGCAAGCCAGCGGTGAAATCCAGATCCTTCGTCAGGCCAATCCGGTCGTAGATGTAAGCACCCCGATTGCTGATGTGCTGCGCATAAAACGCCTTCGAACCCGCTGCCTTCAACGACGTGATGCTGATCGGCGAATAGAGATTCTGGGTGGCCGTGTAGTAGTACGTCGTGAAGTCCGGCTGGAACAGCCAGTTCTCGACCACGCCGAACGTCACGTCGTTCGAGATGCGGCCCGTGTCGAACACACCGTTCAACTCGGCGCGCACGTCCTTGTTCTCGTAAAACTGGCCGTTCTGCTGGCTGCCCTGCAGGGTCCCAACGCCCGTATTGACGTTGTACTTCTGCAGAATCCACAACCAGCGGTTACGCTGCGTAATGGACTGCCCGATCGAGACGTTCGCGCTCCAGTTGTCGTTGATAAGGTAGTCGGCGCGCAGGATCTGCGCGATGGCGGTCGAGGTGGTCGGCTTGTTGTTCGGGACCAGCAAGGTCGACGCGTCGGGCAGCTTTGGCAACGTGATGACTCCGTTGACAGCGGCGAGCGGCGTGATGCCAGCCTGTTCGACAACTCGTTGATCGATATGTTCGAGGTCGTACTTGAAGGTCAGCTTGTTGGTCGCCTTCCAGTCGAGGGCGACGCTCTCAAACTTGCGGTAGCCCCGGTCGCCGTTGATTGGCGTTTCGACGTGCTCGTCCATCGCGTTGACGCGAATCCCGAACTGGTTGTCAACCCCGAAGCGTCGCGCAATATCTGCATGTACACCGACCGAGCCGTGCGAATCGACCAGCACCGAAGCTGAGGTGACCGGCGTGTCGCCTGCCCTCTTCATCACCATGTTGACGATCCCGGCCGGGACCGTGAAGCCGTAATACAACGCGGCCGCGCCCTTCAGCACTTCGACCCGCTCCTTGTCCTGCATCGGCATCCAGATGTTGTTGTCGATCGGCAGCACGCCGTCGAGGTAATAACTCTGGCGGTTGTCGAGAGCGATCCCGCGAATCGACAACTGGTCGTACGAGATGCCGCTCAACTGCTGACGCGTGACACCTGCCACATTGCGCAGCGCATCGAACAATCCGGTGGCCGCTTGCGCCTGCAGCAGGTCGCTGGTGACGACGTTGACCGTGGCGGGAACCTCGAGCGCATCGAGGCCGCGATACTGGCCCGTCTGCACAGTCTTCGCGGCATACGGACTGGCGGTTTTCGCCTTGACTCCTTTCACCGAGATCGACGGAAGCGTCGAGCCGTTGGCCACGTCCGGACTGGACGCGTTCGCCGACGAGGCCGCTGCGGGCGCTGCGGCGACGGGTTGCGCGGGATTTGACGCCGCGTCGTCAAGATCGGTGGCGGCATAGGTGAGCGCGGGACACGCTATTGCGAGCAAGGCGCTGACCGTGACGCGGCGTCGCGCAAATTCATCGCGTGGCCTGGTTCCCGTCAGGCGACGCTGGTGGCATGGAGCCTTTTTCATATGTACTTCGGGATAGCGGGGCAAACGATGCAGCCGCCGACTTATCCCGGTTAACCCCGGTATAAATGTTGGTGAATGATAATGATTCGCATTTATACCAATAAAGAAAGCTGCACGCAAGCAGGGGGGCCAAATAAGCGACTCTAAGCGCCGGAATCGGTTCTGGCTTCGAATGCGTGGATTACCGCCGCCATATCCTCCTGGCCGTGTCCGAGCGCCAGCGTCTCACCGTAGAGCGCGTAGCAGACGTCGAGCAGCGGCGACGCGACCTTGGACTTGCGTGCGGCTTCGGCGACCAGCCGGTTGTTCTTGAGCACGTCGGTGATGGCGGCCTGCACATCGAAGTCGCGCGTCACCAGCTTGAGGACTTTGACGCGCGAGATGCTGCTGGCCATCTGACCGGCGTCGACGACAGCGCGAAACTGCTCCATATCCAGCCCATTTTGCTGCGCGAAATGGGCCGCCTCCGCGAGGCCGGTGACCGTCGTGATCAGAAAGATGTTCACCGCGAGCTTCATCAGCAGGCCGCTCGGAACGGGACCGCACACAATCGTCTGATGGCACATGGGCTGAAGCAGAGGACGCACGCGTTCGACGGCAGTGGGGTCGCCCGCGAGCATCGCGACAAGTTGCCCGGCTTCGGCCGGCTTGCGCGAGCCGGAGACAGGGGCTTCCACATAACTTCCGCCGGCCTCGCGAATCGCGGCTTCGAGTCCGCGCGAATATTCGGGCGAGGTGGTCCCCATGTGGACGATGGTGTGCTGCGCGACGTTGTTACCGAACGCCGGCGTGCCGCGGCCAAGCACGGCGTCGATCGCATCGCCGTCGGCCAGCATCAGGATCACCACGGCGGCTTGCTGGAAAACCTCGGTGGGGTTGCTTGCGAGCGTGGCGCCTGCTGCGCGCAAGGGTTCGCTGCGTTCGCTCGAGCGGTTCCATACGATCAGCCTGGTGCCTGCGCGAGCCAGATTGAGCGCCATGGGCTGTCCCATCACGCCAAGGCCGATAAAACCAACGTTCATGTCTGCCTCCATCTCTTGCTGAAGTGGCTGCCTGCTACGAGGCATCAAGTCGGGATGCTAGGCTCGAGCGTCGCGCGCTGTCTTGAACGATTGTGCAGGTGTGGGAAGCTGGTGCGGCAATATCCTGTGCGCTTCTTCCAGGCGCTATGCGTCGGCTGCGTTGATTCTGTCCAGAGGCACTCGAAAGCGGAGCGCCTCGGCGCCGCCAAATGCCTCGTCCTTACGAAAGCGCTCGATCAGCACACCGTTGCACGCTTCGATTACCCTTTGCGACGCAAGGTTATCGAGGTCGGTGGTCAACTCGACATACGACAGTCCTCGTTGTTTGGCGTACGGCAGCAACGCTGCGAGCGCCGCGCGAGCGTAGCCGCGGTTGCGTTTCCACGGGACGATCGAGTATCCGATATGACCCGGCACGATCGGCGGCAACGCCGAGCTGCCGTGTTGCCAGCGAAAGCCGATCGAGCCGCAAAACTCGCCATCCGATATCCAGCGGATGACGCTAGGCAAGCGGGTGATAAACGAGCCATCGGGCAGGGAAATCGGGCCGCCTGCCGCTTCAGGATCATCGAGACTCGCGACGAAACCGGCGGTATCTGTGTCGATTCGTTCGAGGTGTTCGCGTGCCGTTTCGGCTGGGCGGACGTTGTCCGGCGACCAGCCTACGTTCAAGGCGGCAACATAGCCGGGCAAGTCTGCAAGACTGGGCTTTAGGAGCTTGATGGAGGGTTTCATCGCGCCGCCGAGGATTTCACCAATAAAGTGGCATGCCGTTGCGCACGACTCGTCGACGCGTTTCAGCCGGGCTTAGGGTAGCCTGGCAGCCTGCTGGTAAGCAGGCCGGCCGCAGCAACGGTCGAGCCAGTTCGTGACGTGTGGCCGTTTCTCCCGCTCGAAGTGACGCACGGCGCTAATGACGCTTGCGACGTTCAGATCGGCTACGGAGAACGCCGTTCCGACGAGCCATTCGGATTCGGCAAGCGCCAGTTCCAACCGGTCGAGTGGGCTCTGCATCTCGGCGGCAGCGGAGCTCGCAAGCGAAGCGTCGCGCGCCGACTCGGGGAGCCACATCGTGTTGCATGCCCACACCATATAGGCTGATTCAAGCGAAGTCACGGCCCACAAACTCCATTGCAGGACCAACGCCTGTTCTTTGGCGTCGTCCGGCCAAAGCTTGCCGGCCTTTTGCGCCAGATAGACATTGATCGCGAGCGACTCCGTGAGAACGAAGCCATCGTCGGAGATTGCCGGGATCGTGCCGGCCGGGTTCACGAGGCGATAGCGCGCGTTCTGCCGGCAATCGCGCCAGTCGAGCGGTTCATGCTCGAACTCGAGGCCAAGCTCGGTTGCCATCCAGAGAACACGTTCAGCGCGTGAGCGGCTGGTGCCGAAAATGGTAAGCGACATGAGTGTCTGAATGCGTGATGGATTGGACCGATTACGCGCCACCCGCACCACTTGGCGGCGCCGAAACGATCGTAATCGAAAAGCCGTCCCAACCTTTCGAACCCACCGTTTGCACCGCCGTCGTATCCGTCGCCGGGTTGGCGGCGAGCATGTCGAAAAACTCGCGCACGCCAATGACGTCCGGCTCGTCGTTGTCCATGTCTGCAACCTTGCCGTTGCGCACGACGTTGTCTGCGACGATCACGGTGCCCGGCCGCGATAGCTGCAATGTGAGCCGGAGGTATTCAGGGTAGCTGGCTTTGTCTGCATCGAGAAAGATGAAGTCGAACGGCGGTGTCTTGCTGGCGACCATCTGTTCGAGGCTCTCAGCCGCCAGTCCGGTGATCACCGAAACTTTGTCGGCCAGACCCGCTACAGCAAGATTCTTTCTTGCGACATCGGCATTGCCCGGATCGGCTTCGAGCGTAACGAGCACGCCGTTCTCGGGCAGCGCGCGGGCGAGCCAGATGGCGCTATATCCGCCGAGCGTGCCCAGTTCCAGAATCCTGCGCGCGCCGTGGATTCGCGCCAGCAGGTGCAGAAACTTGCCTTGATTGGGTGCCACGTTGATCGCACGCAGGCCGGCCTGCGTGCTGGCCTCTAGCGTTGCGTCGAGTGCCGGGTCGGACTTGACCAGCCCGCGAGAAAGATAGTCGTCAACCGCGTTCCACATTTCGGCCGTCATCGTATTCTCCGTCCTTGGGATCTTGAGCTCACGTCCTCTGATGGAGGGAGCGGTAGAGTTGCTGTCCCATTGAATATCAAAGGCGTTGGCCATAATACCGCATGCAATCCGATTGATTGCATGCGTTACCTATGTAAGGAGCTCGTTTTGCCGATTCCAGTGAACCAGCCCGTGCAAGCCGCGGCTAAGGCGGAGTTCATGTCCGGAATCTCGGCTTCCTCGGCAACCTATGTCACAGTGCCGCCGCACGTTGACAAGTCCCACAGGAACCCGCCAACGCACAGCGTCAAACCGGTAAACGCTACTCAGTTCGAAACATAGGCGACATAAGGCCCGGTACCGCCACCTGTGGACGTGCTTCCCTGGAAGCCGTAGTACACATGCCGTCCGTAGAAGGCCGGCAGGCCGAAATCGAGCGTGCCCGTAGCGTATGCGCCGAGGTCGTTGAACGCGTTGTTGCCCGACGCGCTCAGCGTGTTCGCGTTCGCAATGTTGAAGCCGAGCGTCACGGTGCTCGAGCTGCCGACGTTCAGCGTAGCCGTGCGGCCTTGCGTCGTGGTCGGCACATAGAGCAAGCTGCTGCTGTCGTGCGGAATCGACAGATCCTGGAGGAACAGCGCGGTCGATCCCGAATCGAAGAACGCTTCGTTGGTGTACGTGGTGCCGCTGTAGGTCGCCGTGAAGTTGCCGTTGGCCGCGTTGGGGATCAGCGTTGCGCCTGTGCCCGATAGCGTGTTGTTGGTCTGCGTATCGATGCCGAAGACCAAGGTTCCGGTCGCTGTCGAGCTGCCGCCGTCGGCGACCTGCGCCATTTCCAGAATCACGCCGTTATTGTCCTGCGACAGCATTGCTGCCGGGTTTGCCACCTGCTGGTTGACGGGCACCGTCGTGACCGTGCCCGCATTCGTGTAGTACAGACCCTGTTGCGGCACGAGCGCGCACAGTGTTCCGCAGTCCTGCAGATTTACGCCAATGCCCATGATGCCGTTTGCGCCGAGCGCGGACGGTGTAGTGAGTGCGGTGCCGGACTTGCAGGCGCTCGGCACGGCAGTCGTCAGTGACGGATCCTGCAGCACGTGAATCGGTACGGCGGTAGCCGTTTCGCCGGACAGCTTGATGTCTGCAAGGTGCACGGTGCCCCAGCCGTAGGCGCTGACAAAGCCGGCGCATTCGGCGAGCGGCTGGCTGGACGAGTCCGGTACCGCTGCGAGCGCGTTGAAGGTCGCGTCCGGAATGACCGAGCGGAACAGGCGCAACCCATACGAACCGGTGTCGACGATCACGTTCGGAATCGTCGTGCAGTTACCCGAGGCGCTCGTATTGCTGCCGCAGATCGTGACGCTGACCATCGGCTGATTCTTGATGCCGGTGCCCGAAACCGTGACAGCCAGCGTGTTGGTGAGGCCGGCAGTCGTCGGCACGGCTGTTGCATCTGCTGCGAGCACGTTGGTCGAAGTGGTGCTGGTGTTCGAGTTCGATGTCGTGCTCGACGTCGAACTCGAACTGGTCGTCGACGCGGTTCCGCTCGCCGCAGTAGCCGTGCCTGTCGTTGTGGCGTCACTTCCTCCGCCCCCGCCGCCGCAGCCTGCCATGCAGAGTCCGAGCGTCGCGGCGATGATCCACGCGATTTGGCGCATAGTGTTTCCTCGATTTTTTATTGGTTATTTATTTGATGTCGTCGGCGCTCACGCCTTGCGGCAACGCCTGGGGCAAATAGGCGCGTCCGTAAAAGGCGCCCATGTGACCGCCGCTTTCGACCACCAGTGCCGACTGACGCACCGCGGCCGGTCCATAGCCGCCGCCGTTCGCCGCATGCACCGCGGCGAGGCCTTGCACGTAGGACGGGAAGTAATCGCCGAGCAGCGTCTGTAGCGGCGCGAGCGTCGGACCGTGCCAGCTCAGCGCGAACACGGTGTTGTTCGCGGCCACATACTCGCTGACGACGGTGCCCGATGAGAGGGTGGTCTGGTTCACGGTGTAACCCGCTGCTGCGCTGTTCGCGCCTTGCGCGAGTCGCGCGGTAGCACTGCTTGTGGCATTGACGGTGTATGTCGGGGTACTGCCGAGTGCCGCATGAGCGGGCGTGAGCGCGGCGAGGTCCGTGGCGAACACGGCGACGAGTGCCGCGAGCGTTCGAAGTTTGCTTATTGTCATTTTGCTTATCGGTGTTTTATTGGAGCGTGTCTGGGGCGTCACGACGCAAGCGCCGTGGCTGCCCACCGCCGATCATATAGTCGGCGCCGCCGATTGATCCGACGAATAACGGCAAGGATCAGGCTTTATTACCGAAATCGAAAACGACGGGGCGATGCCGTTTCCCAAACGGGCGGGCGGTCGGCAAAGGTCATTTGCGATCGGCGTTTCGCAGTGTGCGTGCGACGTCTGTGACTGCCAGCCGGATCGCATCGATAAGTGCGCGTGCGGCGGGAGAGGGGGTCCCTTCGGCACGGAACGTGAGCCCGATGTCGCGCTGCGTGTTATGCAGCGCAATGTCGAGAACCACGAGCTGACCGGACTCGCACTCGTGGTACAACTGCTGCGCGGACAGCGCCGCGACCATGTCCGTCCCGAGCAGCAGGCCGCGAATTACAGCGAGGTCCGCGGTTTCGACGGTGGGCATGGGTGGCTTCAGCTTCATGCGACGGAACTGCGATTCGAACAGGGCGCGCGCAGGAGCGTGGCTGCGCGGCACGATCCATTGCGCATTACGCAGGTCCGCAATGGTCAGCCGCTGTGCGCCTGCCAGAGGGTGATCGCGTCGCGCGAGCACCACCATCTCTTCCGACATCAGCCGCTCGTTCTGGAGACCGCTCGCCGCATCGTTGCTACGCAGCGCGCCCAGAATGAAGTCGATGTCGCCCGCACGCAGCCCGGCGACGAGCGTTTCGTATGCACTTTCATCGGTGACCACGCGCACGCCAGGATGCCGCGCCGTCATCCGGGCGATCGCCTCGGGAAGAATCAGTGTGCGGCCCAGCGGCAGCGCGCCGACCGTTACCGCGCCCTGGATGCTCCCGTGCAGCGCGGCGATGTCGTCCGGCACATGCCGCAGCTCGTTCAATGCGCGACGCAAATGCAGCAGGAATGTTTCGCCTTCGGTGGTGAGCAGAATGCCGCGCGGGCTTCGATGGAACAGGCGGAGCCCCGACCCGCTTTCCAGAACCCGGATTGCGCTGCTCACGGCCGGCTGACTGATGCCGAACGTGCTGGCTGCCGTCGGCATGTGCCGATGACGTGCGAGCGCGACGAACAACTGGAGCCGGCGAGCGTTCAGGAGATAGGCGGGCAGCGTACCTTCCGCTGGGGCGCGCCGTCGCACCTGCCGCACGGCACACCACCGCGCGAGTTCCTCGAGTTCGGCAAAGATCCGCTCGCAACGCTCCAGCACGGCACGACCGACTGGTGTCGGCAACATCCCGGACGGTTTGCGCTCGAAAAGCTGTTCGCCGAGCGCTGCCTCCAGTTCCTGCACCGAGCGCGTCACGGCGGACTGAGCTCGAAACAGTGCCGAGGCTGCGCGCGTCGCGCTGCCCGTATCGGCAACGAGTTTGAAGGCACGCAGATGGGCGAGATTGAGAAGTTCGCTGTTGCTCACGGATGAGATGCCGGTGCGTGGAGTTCGATGACAGGCAACGGTGATGGCGACGGCGCGATGCCGCGTCGGCAATCAGATCGAGCTGTTTCGTTTGGCGCAAGTATAGCGAGATGCTAACGCCCCAACCACTCGCGTCTCGCGTCTTGCGACTTCCTACTTTCGTCATCTGATTTGTTTATGGGATGCCTCGATTCCAGGCGTCGCTCCGGCTTCTGCTGGAAACCTGGGCCGATTCGGCCTTTGCATTGACGGGCGTGGTTTCCGGCGTGTTTCCAGCCGTCTGGCGACATCGCGGGCAGCCGCGAAGATCCCAGGATATTCGTGCTTTCCTGGCGTTAACCCGTACTTTCACGGTCCGATGCGACTTGTTTATCTTTGCTCGAAATATTCGAGGAGACAGAGATGCGCAGCGATCCTGGTACAAGCGGTAGCGGGTTCAACAAGGGGTGGACGTCGAGTGCGGCGGCGGGACCGGGGCGCGAGGCGATCGTTCGGGCAGGCATTGCCGGGGGACTCGCAGGCGCTGTCTGCATCTGGATTTACGAGGCGCTGGTCTGGGTGGGCGCACAGCATTTGATGCCGCTGGCCGGCATTCCGCGCAACGCTACGGGGCTGGTCTTTGGCAAGGCATTTCAGGAATCGATTGGCATATGGGCCTATGTGCTCGGCACAGCCATCCATTTCGTCTTCTCGATCGCATGGGGCATCCTGTTTGCCGTGATCTGGCCGTACTTCCGCCGGCGCGGGTACGAGGCAACCTTTGTTGCGCTGTTCTACGCGATCTTTGCCTGGATCGTCATGCATGTGGCGATCTCGATCGCTTCCGACAACCACCCCAATTACTACGATCCGGTTGTGATCATCGGCGGCTTCATGTCTCATTTCTGCTTCACGGTTCCGCTTGCTCTCATCGTGAAGAGGATGCTGGCTTCGTCCGACCGGTGACGCAACGCATCGAGACACGCCGCGAGCGTGCACCGCCGTCGACCGCATCCTGCACTCGCCAGGGCCTAGCGGTTCTTCTGGCGGTTTGAGCGAGCTTTTCAAGGACTACAGGTATGGCACGGATCATCGGAGGCATTGCTGCCTCGCACACACCCACCATCGGTTTTGCGTTCGACAAGAACAAGCGCGACGATCCCGTCTGGGCACCGATCTTCGAGAATTTCGCACCGTTGGCCGAGTGGCTCGCCGACAAGCGTCCCGACGTGATCCTGACCATCTACAACGATCACGTCACCTCGTTCTTCTTCGATCACTATTCGGCGTTTGCGCTAGGCGTCGGGCCGGAGTGGCCCGTCGCCGACGAGGGTGGTGGCGCGCGCGATCTGCCTGCTATCAAAGGTCATCCAGGTCTGGCCGCACACATCGGGAACTCGCTCATGACCGACGAGTTCGACATGTCCTTCTTTCAGAACAAGGCGCTCGATCATGGCTGCTTTTCGCCCTTGTCGATGCTTTTCCCGCACCAGCCCGAATGGCCGGTCAAGCTCGTGCCGCTGCAGATGGGCGTGCTGCAATTGCCGATCCCCAGCGCACGCCGGTTCTACAAACTCGGACAGGCGCTAAGACGAGCAATCGAAAGCTATCCTGAGGATCTTAAAGTCGCGATTGTCGCAACAGGTGGCCTGTCGCACCAGGTGCATGGCGAGCGTGCCGGCTTCAACAATACGGATTGGGATCAGCGCTTTCTCGATCTCTTCGAAAGCGACCCCGAGCAGTTGGCCGGGATGACGATCGCTGAGTACGCCGAACTGGGCGGATTCGAGGGCGCGGAGGTCGTGATGTGGCTCACCATGCGAGGGGCGTTGTCGGCGAATGTCGTCTGCAAGCATCGCAGCTACTACCTGCCGTCGATGGCAGGCATTGCGACCGCCATCTACGAGAGCACCGCTGGAGAGACGAACCCCGCCATCGTCGAACGTCACCGGCAGCAAATGGCGCTTCAACTGGCGGGCGTCGAGAAGCTCGAGGGAACCTATCCCTTCACGCTCGAGATCGCAGTGAAGGCGTTCCGGATCAACGAATACCTGCACCGGATGGTGGAGCCGGCGCATCGCGAGGCCTTCCTGCGCGATCCCGAGGCCAGCTTCGAGGCCGCCGGTTTGACCGCGGAGGAGCGGGACCTGATTCGCCGGCGCGACTGGCGCGGCCTGCTGCACTACGGCGTGATCTTCTTCATGCTCGAAAAGCTTGGGGCAGTGACCGGTGTGTCGAACCTGCACATCTACGCTGCCATGCGCGGAGAAACGCTGGAAGCCTTTCAGCGCACCCGCAACGCGCCCGGCGCGCTGTACTCGGTGGCGGGCAAGTCCGGCGGGAAACTCGATTGGGACAGCGCGGGTAAAGCAAAGAGTTGATCAGCACAAACGCAAAGAGCGCAAGCATATTAAATGAGACCGGAGACAGTTGATGACAAGCGGAAAAGTGATTGATATCAAGGCCTTTATCGACGAGCGACCCATTACGCCTTACCAGTGGCTACTGGTGGCGTTGTGTTTTCTCGTGGTGATTGCCGATGGGATGGACGTGGCCATCATGGGTTTTGTGGCGCCGTCGATCATTCACGACTGGGGGATTTCTCGCCCCGCGTTCGGCCTGGTGATGAGTGCGGCGCCGATTGGTCTGGTGATCGGCGCTCTCGCCGCAGGGCCCGCTTCCGACCGTATCGGGCGCAAGGGGGTATTGATTGCATCGGTTGTCCTCTTTGGCGTGTTTACGATTGCGACGGCATTCACCCAGACGCCGATGGCGATGGCCGCGTTGCGACTGCTGACCGGGATCGGCCTCGGCGCCGCGATGCCTAACACGACGACGCTGCTGTCGGAATATGCACCTCAGCGCAAGCGCTCGCTGTTGATCACGATTATGTTCACCGGCTTCAACCTGGGCTCGGCCCTCATCGGTTTCGCTGCCGGCTGGCTGATTCCCGAACATGGCTGGCGATCGGTGCTGATTTTCGGTGGTGCCTTGCCGTTGGTGCTGGTCCCGCTGCAACTGTGGCTGCTGCCGGAGTCGGCCCGTTTGCTGGCGGTGCGCGGCGCACCGTCCGCACGTATCGGCGCGGTCCTGGGCCGGGTTTGCGGCGTGAAGTTTGCCGGTGACGAGGTGTTCGTCTCCAACGAACCGCGGCTGCCTACGCGCAAGCCGATCGGCGTGCTGTTCTCGCATGGCTATGGCTTGATGACGGTGGCGCTTTGGGCGACCTATTTCATGGGTCTCCTCGTGATCTATCTGCTGACCGGGTGGCTGCCCACGTTGATGAAGGACGCCGGCCTGAGCGTGACTACTGCCGCCAACACCACGGCGATGTTCCAGATCGGCGGAACGATCGGCGCGATCCTCGTTGGCTGGATGATGGACAAGGTCCGGCCGGCGCCCGTGATCAGTGCTGCCTATGTCGGCGGCGCGCTGTGCGTGCTCGGGTTGGGGTGGATTGGCGCCTTGTCCTCGTCGCTCACCTTGCTGGTGTTCCTGGCGGGCTTCTGCATGAGCGGCGCGCAGACAGGATTGAACGCCTTCGCACCGGGCCGGTACCCGACCGCGGCGCGCGCAACCGGGGTGAGCTGGATGCTCGGCATGGGCCGCTTCGGCAGCATCTTTGGGTCCGCTATCGGCGGCGCGCTGCTCGGGCTCGGCTGGCAGTTTGGAGCGATTCTGGCCATGCTGGCCATTCCCGCTACGCTGGCTGCGATCGCCATCTTGCTGGCTCAGCGCACGAAAAGCAGCGAGGCTGCGGTGCAGCCAAACGCGGCACACTAAGGAAGCCGGTGCGGTGTCACGTGTGACACCGCACCGGCAATGAAATCAGTTTTTTGGGAGCGACGATGATCATCGACATCCACGGCCACTACACTACCGCGCCGAAAGCGCTGGAGGCGTGGCGCAACCGCCAGATCGCGGCCATTGGGAACCCGTCCGCGATGCCGATGGCGTCCGAGCTGCACATCAGCGACGATGAGTTGCGAGAGTCGATTGAAAGCAACCAGTTGCGGCTGATGCGCGAGCGCGGTCTCGACCTGACGATTTTCAGCCCGCGCGCGAGCTTCATGGCGCATCACATTGGCGACTTCGAAGTCTCCAGCACCTGGGCCGCGATCTGCAACGAGCTGTGTTATCGCGTGAGCCGGCTTTTCCCCGATCATTTCATTCCGGCCGCGATGTTGCCGCAAAGCCCCGGCGTGGATGTCGCTACCTGCGTTCCTGAACTCGTCAGGTGTGTGGAGGAATATGGCAACGTCGCCATCAACCTGAATCCGGATCCGTCGGGCGGCCATTGGACCAGTCCACCACTTTCGGATCGCTATTGGTATCCGATCTACGAGAAGATGGTCGAGTACGATATCCCCGCGATGATCCACGTCAGTACGAGTTGCAATGCCTGCTTTCACACCACCGGCGCGCACTACCTGAACGCGGACACCACCGCCTTCATGCAGTGCCTCACCTCGGACCTGTTCCGCGATTTTCCGACCTTGCGCTTCGTGATCCCGCATGGCGGCGGCGCCGTGCCCTATCACTGGGGCCGCTTCCGTGGGCTTGCGCAGGAGCTGAAAAAGCCGTTGCTGAAGGATCATCTGCTCAACAACGTCTTCTTCGACACTTGCGTCTATCACCAGCCTGGCATCGATCTGCTCACGCGCGTCATTCCCGTGGACAACATCCTGTTCGCGAGCGAGATGATCGGCGCCGTGCGTGGCATCGATCCGGAGACGGGCAACTATTTCGACGACACGAAGCGCTACATCGAGGCCGCGCATATCGATGCAGACGAGCGGTACAAGATCTATGAAGGTAACGCGCGACGTGTTTATCCGCGTCTCGATGCAGCACTCACAACGAAAGGAAAGTGATCATGTATGAACTGGGAGTCGTATATCGAAACATTCAGCGCACGGATGGCGATATGGCCGCCAAACTCGGTGCGCTCGGGTCCGCGACTGTCCACGAGGCGATGGGGCGCGTGGGCCTGATGAAGCCTTATATGCGACCCATCTATCACGGCGCGCAGGTCGGCGGCAGCGTCGTCACGGTGCTGCTCCAGCCGGGCGACAACTGGATGTTGCACGTCGCGGCGGAACAGATCCAGCCGGGTGACGTCGTCGTCGCCGCGGTTACAGCCGATTCCACCGATGGCTTTTTTGGCGACCTGCTGGCGACGAGCTTCAAGGCGCGCGGCGCGCGAGGGCTGATTATCGACGGCGGCGTGCGCGACGTGCGCGTGCTTGAGGAGATGAACTTCCCGGTATGGAGCAAGGCGATCTCGTCCAAAGGAACGATCAAGGCGACGCTCGGGTCCGTGAACATCCCCGTGGTATGTGCCGGGGCGCTGGTAAATCCGGGCGATGTGGTGGTCGCGGACGACGATGGTGTGGTCATCGTGCCCTCGGCATCCGCGCAGAAGGTTCTCGACAAGGCGGCTGCACGCGAAGCACTCGAAACCGAGAAGCGCGCGAAGCTGGCCAGCGGCGTGCTTGGCCTGGATATGTACAACATGCGTGAATCGTTGCGACAGGCCGGGCTGCGCTATATCGACTGAACATGGCAGCAAACAGGGTCATGGGTCAAACCTCGCAGCCGCTCACCGGCATCTCTTCGATGGCTACCCGCAACGTGCTGGCCGAGCTCGTCGAAGAATATGAACGGCTGTCTGGCCAGCGGGTCGTCATCGAGTCGGTCGGCGGCGTCGCGGCGGCCCGCCGCGTTCAGGACGGGGAGCCGTTCGACATGGTCGTGCTGGCGGCCGACGCGCTCGACCGGCTGGCCGAAGTCGGCCGGATCGATTCGGCCAGCCGGGTCGACCTCGCCCGTTCGGGCGTGGCGATTGCGGTGGCAGCCGGGGCGCCGCGCCCCGACGTACGCACCGAAGCGGCGCTTCGCGACGCCATTCTGGCCGCGCGCAGCATCGGCTATTCGACGGGGCCGAGCGGTTCGCACCTGACTCGTCTGTTCGAGCGGTGGGGCATCGCCGAGACGATCGCGCCGCGTATCGTGCAGGCCACACCCGGTATGCCGGTGGGCGGACTTGTCGCGCGCGGAGAGGTCGAGTTAGGTTTCCAGCAGTTGAGCGAGTTGATGCACCTGCCAGGCATTGACGTCATCGGCTCTTTGCCGTCTGAGATCGAGGTCATTACCGTTTTCTCGGCGGCGATATGCACGACCTCCACACAGCACGAAGCCGCAACGGCGCTGCTCTCCTTTCTGGCCTCGCGCGAGGCTGATTCCGTCAAGCTTCGTCATGGCATGGAGCCAGCATCGCCGCAGTGGCATCGCGCCTAAAGCGGCTGCCGGCAGGCCAGTGGCGTTCATCGCAAGACAGACTCCAATGACAACGGCCGCGATCGCATAAACGCGATCGCGGCCGTCGATCCCGGCACGCCGGGAAACCTGGCGCTTAGAAGCGCGTATGCAGGCCGACGCGGACAACGGCCTGAGTCGGACTGTCGGATGCGTCACCCGAACTGTTCATACCGTTGATCTGCGCATCCGCCCCGGAATTGGCCCGTTGATAGACACCAAGCAGGTACACGTCAGTGCGCTTGGAGAGCGCATAGTCGAGGATGCCGGCGATCTGGTGAGCATGGTTATTGTCGACGGTTGCGTTGCCTTTCATGTACATGTACGACGCGCCGGCGCTCAGTGCCGGCGTGAAGTTATAGTGCGCGCCGACCGAGCCTTCGTACACCGAACCGCCGTTGGCGGAGTTGTGGACTGTCGTGAATAACGCGTTCGCAACCCAGCCGCCGAAGCGGTAGTGTGTGCCCACCCCCCAGTTACGCACGCTGACCTGCGGCGATCCGGCCGTGTAGTACTTGATGTTGGTATAGGCCGCGTTGGCGCCGAACGATGCGGCAGCATAGTTGAGCGCGAAGCTCGTGGAATTGCCCGCGCCGATCGATCCGGCCACGCCGCCAAAGCCGTACATCGCGCCGCCACTGAAACCCCCGAAGATGGGCGAGACGTACTTGACCGAATTCGTTACGCGTTCGCCGGCCATGCGGTCCCAGTCGAAAGCACCCGTTGCGTTGCTAGGCAGATCGAGCTTCGTGAACGGACCGGCGCGGAAGTCGTAAAAGTGCCCGGAGATTTCCGCCGGATCGTCGCCGGCGAAATAGAGCGAGTCGGTCATGAAGTCATACTGGTTCCCCAAGGTGACCTTGCCGAGCTTGTCGTTCGTCAGCCCGACAAACGAAAGCCGGCTGAACAGGCTTGAATTCGGCATGAACTTGCCGTTGTCTACCTGGAACTGGTCGACCAGTTCGAAGATGGCCTTGGTACCGCCGCCGAGGTCTTCGACGCCGCGGAAACCCCAAAGATTCGGCCCGTTGACCCCGTCGTCCATCTTGACGTTATGTTGGCCAGACTGGTTGCTGACGTAGGTAATGCCGGTATCCACCATGCCGAACAGGGTGACGCTGCTCTGCGCGTGCGCCGTTGTCGCCATGCAGGCCCCCGCGAGGACTGTCAATGTGAGCTGCTTTTTTTTCATGCTTGAAGATCTCCTTACTTGTTTTAGTACTGCAAATCGAATAAATCAGTTTTTGGTTTTTTTGGCGGGGTCCCGTTCCGTATCGGCTCGCGTCGAACACGAACCACGCTACGTTGAGAGGCGAAGATATAGAAAACCTACCATCGCCGGAAAGTGCGGGTTAACCAGATTCGACGTACGAAAACCGGCTTGCTGTAGCCGTCGCGCTACGGGCAGTCAAGACACAAGCGCCGCAAAACACCGTTTCAATAAGGGCTTGTGGCGATTCCGGACACCGAGGTGGAACGGGGCCGGCGAACGAGGATGGCATGGTGGGGATAAACAAAACAGATGCCAAACAAAAGAGATCGCAACCTCGCCGGGTAGCACATATGACCGTCTACGTGCCACTATTCTGTTTATCGCCGGAGCGCGGCCGCCGCGGCGGCAACCCCTTCCCTCGTACTTCGCCATGGACAATATCGAACGCATTGCGATTATCGGCTTCGGCGAGGCGGGCGGAATCCTCGCTGCGGGATTGGCACGCAACGGCTTTGGCGTCTCGGTGTACGACATCAAGTTGCATGGGCATGAAGCCCCGGCCATGCGCCGCAAGGCGGAGGAGGCCGGGGTTCGTGCGGCCTTCGATCTCGCGGATTGCATCGGCTCCGCGCAATTGATCGTCTCGGCGGTTACGGCGAGTTCCGATATCGAGGTAGCCGAGGCGGCCGCGAAGACCATCCGGCCTGGCCAGGTCTTTCTCGATCTCAATTCCGTCTCCCCTGTCACCAAGCGGCATGGCCAGCAAGTCATCGAGCGGGTGGGCGCAGACTTCGTGGAGGCCGCGGTGATGGCGCCTGTGCCGCCTTACGGCCTGGCGGTGCCCATGTTGCTGGGCGGCAGGCACGCCGCGCAACTGGAGCCGGCCCTGCAGCGGCTCGGCTTCAAGGCGCAAGCCATCGCGGTGGAGATCGGCGTCGCGTCGTCGGTCAAGATGTGCCGCAGCGTGATGATCAAGGGTCTCGAAGCGCTCACGGTGGAGTGTCTCTGCGCGGCGCGCCGCTATGGCGCGGAAGAACTCGTGCTCGCTTCTCTCCGGCAGACCTTCGAAAAACTGGGCGCCGACGCCGACCCCGCCGGTTATCTCGTCAGCCGGGTGGCGGAGCATGGGCGACGCCGGGCAGCCGAGATGCGCGAGGTATCGCAGACATTGCGCGAAGTGGGCCTTGAACCGTTGATGAGCGATGCGACCGCGCGTTTGCAGGACGCTGTCGTCGACTCGATGCAACGGTGTGGACTCACCTACGACGCAGCGGTGAAGTTCGAGTGGCGGAGCCTGGCGGATGCCATCTGGCGTGAATAGCCGCTTGGGGCCGTTAAAGACAAAGGGTCGACGATATCCGTCGACCCCATCACAACCATCTTGGATGGGATCGGAGCAAGTGCTGAAGCGCTAACTCCGATAGACAGGAGACACGAAATGCTGAAGTGGTTCACGCAATTGTCGACGCCCGAGAAGCGTACCTTCTGGGCCTGTTTCAGCGGCTGGGGGCTCGACGCCATGGACACCCAGATGTATGCGCTGGCCATTCCGACCTTGATCGCCCTCTGGGGCATGACGCGAGGGCAGGCGGGACTGCTGGGCACGACCGTGCTGATCATGGCGGCGCTGGGCGGCTGGGGCGCGGGGATGCTGGCCGACCGTTTTGGCCGCGTGCGTGTCCTGCAGTGGACGATCATGTGGTTTTCCGCATTCACGCTGCTGTCCGCTTTCACCAGTTCGTTCTGGCAGCTCATGCTGACGCGCAGTCTGCAAGGTATCGGCTTCGGCGGCGAATGGGCAGTGGGTGCGGTTCTGATCAGCGAAACCATCAACCGTGAAGTGCGCGGCCGGGTGGTGGGCGCGTTGCAGGCGGGCTGGGCCGTTGGTTACGGCATCGCCGTGCTGCTGTCTACGGTCATGTTCGATTATTTGCCTGCGGCCATCGCATGGCGCGTCCTGTTCGGTTTAGGAATCCTGCCCGCAGTACTGGTGCTATGGATCCGGCGCAATATTCAGGAAGCCCCCGTCTACACCAGCACGCGCGCCCAGCAAAAACGCAGCGGCGCGAGCATGTGGGATGTGTTCGCGGCGCCGCTGCGCGGCACCACCCTCAAGGCCATCCTGCTCACGTTCGGTATCTACGGCGGCAACTACGTGATGATCACGTGGCTGCCGGCCTATCTGAAACTCGGCTTGCATCTGTCGATCAACAACGTCGGAGGCTATCTGGCGTTGAACATTCTCGGTTCTTTCGCCGGTGCGTTTCTGAACGGCTGGATGGCCGATCGTTTTGGACGCCGCCTGACGTTCATCAGCATCGCTTGCTGCCAGGCCATCGCGGTGGCGATCTATACCTTTGCACCGATCAGCCTGACCGTGACGATGTTGTTCGGCTTCGTACTCGGCACCTTGCAATCGGGAACGGCGGCCGGCACGGGAGCGTATATCGCGGAGCTGTTTCCGACCAGCATCCGTGGCTCGGCACAGGGCCTATGCGGCAACGCGGGCCGCGCACTGGGTGCGGTGATGCCGACGCTGGTCGGCGTGCTGAGCGCGACCATGCCGCTGGGAGCGGCAATGGGATCGTGTGCGGCGCTGTCGTATTTCCTGGTGGTGGCAGCGGCATGGATGCTGCCGGAAACGCGCGGACGAGACCTGGCCGAAGTGGTCGAACCGGCGGAGCGCGCCGTGCCCGCCGCCCGGCCGGAAGAGGCGCGTTCGTGAATCCGCGCAGCCCGCTGCAATCTCAAGGTCAGGGAACCGATGCGCACGCAACCTTGATTCTGGCGGATAGCGGCTAGAGCTTGGCGCATCCGATCGATGTCCGACTCCGTACGTAATCCAGGTAGAGGCATACCGTGGGCATAGCGCAACGCGACGGCGCGCGTTCGCTATGCAAGAGTTTACGGAACCGACGTCATGATCACGAATCCGATCGGCCATCCGAAGGTAGCGATTTTGGCTGGCCTTTTGATGGGCGCGCTTACGATAACGGTCTTTATGCTGCGTCCCGGCAAGGGCGGCTTGCCCAACGATCCAGCCGGTTTTGAACATCGGGACGCGTCGTCTGCCGGCACCCCGGATAGCCCCCAGGCCGCCTCGCTGGCGACAGGCAAGGTGTCCGTCCCGGCCGGCAACCGTTCGGACGCCAGTCATGTGGCCGTGCTCGATGCGGTTCGCGCCAGCTTGCAACGCAACGATCTAGCCTCGGCGAAGGTATTGCTGGGCGCAGAGCAGACGCTTTACCAAGACGATCCGCGGGTTGCTGCGCTGCGCAGGGAATTGCAGGCGCGCGAAGAGGCGGTGGACCATGCAATGTCCGGGGAGCATTGGCCCGGAGCGCCGGCAATGTCGCGTTCGAGCCAGCTTGCATCGCGATTCTCGCCGCGAAGCGAGCATGGGCGCAGTGGTTCAGCGCTGATCCACGAGCGTGTGGACCGTACGTCACATTACGCACAGAGCAGGCGTGTTCCTGAAGTCGAAACGGCAGTCGATACGAATGCGAATCCTGAACAATCGAGCCCTGTCCCGGCAAATCCTGAAGTAGCCGTTGCTTTGCCGGTGCCCGCGCCGGTTCAGCCAGTAGCCGAAGCGCCGCCTTTCGGGCAATCCATTGCACCCCCGCCGCCGGTTATACCCGCCGTGCAGGTGACGCAATACGAGCCAACGTGGAGCGCAGCACCGGCAGTCTCGACTCAGGCGCCGAAAACCCGCGCCGAGGTGCGCATGGAGGTCGAACGCGCCCGTGCGGATGGAGACCTGCCGCGTTTCGGCAACCCAGACCCTGCCGGACCGGGTGGTGCGCCGAGTCGAACCAGCCATGCGGTGGTGCTCGACTGGTAGCCCCGCGCGGCGCTCAGCGCAGACGAGCGTCGTTTGCCCGATTGCGGCGGTGCAAAAGCTTCTATCCGAACCGATACCCCGCGCCGCGGATCGTGCGAATCACCGGACGCGCACCCAGCGCGGCCACCTTTTTGCGCAACCTTCCGACATGCACGTCCACCAGGTTGGTACCGGTGTCGAAGTGAATTCCCCATACCGCTTCGAGGATCGCGGTGCGGGTTAGAACCTGGCCTGCATGCCGCATCATGAATTCGAGCAGGCGAAACTCCGTGGGCTGTAGACGCTCCGCGCTTTCCAGATGCGCCATCTTGCGATGCACGAGATCCAGTTCCAGCTCGGCGATTCGCAATACCGTGTCGGGACTGGGCGGACCCGACCGCCTGCGCAGCAGCACTTCCATTCTGACGAGGATTTCTTCAGATGAACAGGGCATGCAGACATAGTCGTCAACGCCGGCACGCAGCCCCTCGATGCGCTGCCCGGCGTCGGCGCTTGCACTCATCATCAGCACCGGGATTTCCATGCCGATCCCGCGCAGGGTGGCGACCACCGCCAGGCCGTCCAGATCGGGCAGCCAGCGCTCGAGGACCACGGCGTCGTATTGGTGCGCCATCAAGCGGGTCACACCCGCTCGGCCCGAATCGGTCACCTCGACGCTGAAGCCGCCTTCCGTCAGCGCGCGCACGAAGTGCCTTGCGACCTGTTCGCTGCCCTCGATCGTCAAAACGTTGTGCATTGCCTGCTCGTCTTGAATTGACATACGTGTCTTGCTTCGCTGCGGCCATCCCTTCGCTTGACGCCACGCATCCAACCCGGCTTGTGCGCATGTAAAGATGGCCCTGTTCGAACCAGCTAACACGATGGCAATGCGATTTATTCCCGGAGTCCTTTGGTTTCGCGCCTGAAGGGCACTCCAGGCGCATTGCGGCGCTCCGTTACACGCATTTTTCGCTTTGCCGGGAATAAACCTCGGCCAAGTCGGGTTCTCCATCACGTAGGCCGCCCCAAACTCACTGGAGTTCATCATGAAGAAGATCGCATTTGCCGTGTTGTCCATCGCCGTACTCGCTTCATCGAGCGCTTTCGCCGAAGACAAAACACGGGCTCAGGTATATCAGGAACTGATCGAAGCGCAGCAAAACGGTCTCAACTATGTGACCGACACGTCGTATCCGGACGTCAACCCGATCTTCGCGCAACAGGTGGCGCGTTTGCAGCAACAGGCGCAGGCATCGTCGGCAAACACCGGCAAGATCGCTGGCGTATCTAAATTTAACAGTAGTGCGAATTAGTAAGTGAAGTAGCCTGTATGAACAGCTTTTTGTTTGTAAATTTTTTGGAATACCAGTTGCAGTCGTGATGTTCACCTTGACGAGTACGTCACTCAATCACAATCAGTTAGGAGTTTGAAATGAAAAACTTTGCCAAGATTACCCTGTCGGTTGCCTTCCTTGCTTCGACGAGTGTGTTCTCGAACGCCTTTGCACAGGGTGTGACCCGTGCTGAGGTCTATTCAGACCTCGTTCGGGTCGAGCAGGCCGGCTACAACCCGGCCGCATCGGGCGACGCGACCTATCCCGCCGACGTCCAGGCAGCCGAAGCGAAGATTTCCGCGCAGGACAGCGAGCGCGTAGCGAATAGCGCGGCCGCTGAAGCGACGGGCGTGGGCGCCGGCATGTCGGGTTCCAGCGCTAGTGGCGCCCATGCGCCGCTCAAGGGCGCGGGATGCGTCGGTCCGGTCAGCTTCTGCAATCTGTATTTTGGGAGCTAAGCTGATGGCGGCTGCAGCGAACGGCGCGATCATTGAGTAAGCTATCGCCACGCCGTTCGCTTGCAACCAGCCCGTCGTCACCGCTTGATTGCGGCCCCGTTGCTTTAACTTCGACAGCAGAACGGTTCTTCAACACAACGGATTCAAACGCCTGATGGATGCCACGGACGTCTATCCAGACCTCGGCTCGATTGCGACCGGATTGTCTCGGGTTTGCCGCACTTGCGCGTTTCATCCATTGCGCTTCTTATTTAGATGTGACGCCGGTTTTTTGGCCAACTGCGGAGGCGCTCTTAGATGAAAGCACTGCTCGGATTGCTCGCGGTCTTTGTCGTGGCGCTGCTCGCCGCGGTGTTTGCCGGCCCGTATGGCGAGGGGGTGGTGCGCATGGCCGGTTATGTGGCGACGCTCGCCTTAGGCGGCGTGGTGGCGCTATTGGTGCAAAACCGGAAGAATCGGCGGCCGCGGCGCTAGCGAGACCGCAAATGACGAGCGGCCAGGCGCCGCACGTCATCCGCTTCGCGGTCTTGCTCGGACGTATCCGGGTGCCGGGCCGAGCCGGGCGAATACGCCACGCTGTCATAGCCCACCCCGATGACGATGTCCCGCAAGTCCACAGGTAAGCCGTACCGGGCCGATGTCGTTTTTTCCTCTATTCGTACTTGACGCACGCTTCCCAGCACACCTTCCCCTTCGCCGATCTTCCTGATTTCCGCCTCGCTTTGACCGCCCTGATTGCGTTGCGGCGCCTGCGTGGCAACCTGCGGCGCGACGTGGCCCGCATTTTGCGGCTAGACGTGTAGCCGCGAATGGCGGGCTCATCGTTCTCGACCGAGCGCGGCTCAGCGATCCCATTCACATAAGAGAAGGAGTCAACCATGCGTCGCCGACAATTCATCCTCTCGTCCAGCCTGGCGCTTGCCTCGACAGGCCTCGCTCTCGCTGGCTGTACGACGACTCCGCCGTCATCCGACACCGGATCGTCCGTCGATGCAGGCAAGCGTCAGACCATTAACGCAGGGGTCGACTCGACGCTGTCCCGTCTCTATGACACCGTGCACGGTTCGCGCGAGCTCGTCTCCAAGGCGCAGGGCGTGCTGGTATTCCCTTCGGTTATCGCAGCCGGCTTCTGGGTGGGCGGCCAATATGGCCAAGGCGCGCTGCGCGTGGCGGGACACACCTCCGGTTACTACAGCATTGCAGCGGGATCCTTCGGTCTGCAGATTGGTGCGCAATCCAAGGCGATCGTGATGCTGTTCATGACGCAGGACGCACTCAATAAATTCCGTGAAAGCCAGGGTTGGGCGGCCGGTGCCGATGCGACCGTGGCCGTGCTGAAGGTGGGCGCAAACGGCAATGTCGACACCTCGACCGCGACGAGTCCGGTGCAGGCGTTCGTGCTGACCAACGAAGGTCTGATGGCGGGCGTGTCGCTGGAAGGCTCGAAGATTTCGCGGCTGGTGATCTAAACGGCGCCTTGGGCGGCGCGTCGACGCTAACCGAGGTTCGGCAACCAGGCAGCAAAGAAAGGATCGGCGCGACGCTCAATCTGTGGGTGTCGCGCCGCCTTCGCCTTGTGAGCCGGTCCGTCTCTAAGCGTAAGCCGGATGCCAACCGCCGAGCAAGCGGTCCACCGCTTCCCGTGCGTCACGGATCGCGTCGGCGAAGGCGTCTTCCGCTGCATTGGCGGGGTGCGCGGTTGGCGCTTCGTGCTCGTAACGCGCGGCGTAGCGCTCGCCCAGTTGCCGTGCGAGCGTACGGCGAATCTGCAGGCTGTGAGCATCGTTAGAGACGCCTTCCACCCGGATGCGAAACCCTCTATACGTCTCGCTGTGCTCGTGTGCCATGACAATCCTGTCACTGCGCGTGGTTGAACGCTCGGGTGCCGGAGTCAACTTGGGTTTAGGCTGAAGCCGCAGCGGCGGTTGCGCCGAGCGGGCGCTTCAGCAAGCCGACCGCCACAGCGGTGACGAGCGTGCCGACCGCAATCGCCACCACGTACATGCCCAGATGCGTGACCGCATTCGGAATCGGCAGCACGAAAATGCCACCGTGAGGCACCTTCAGTTCGACGCCTGCAGCCATCGAAATCGCCCCCGTAATCGCGGAGCCCACCACGCATGCTGGAATGATCCGCATCGGGTCGCGCGCTGCAAACGGAATGGCGCCTTCGGTAATGAACGCCATGCCGAGCACCGCTGCCGCATTGCCGGCTTCGCGTTCGTCCAGCACGAAGCGGTTGCGGAAGATCCAGGTGGCCAGCGCGATGCCGAGCGGCGGCGTCATGCCCGCAGCCATCGCGGCGGCCATCGGCGTGTACACCTGGCTTGCGATCAACCCCGTGCTGAACGCGTACGCCGCCTTGTTGACCGGGCCGCCCATGTCGAAGGCCATCATCGCGCCGAGCAGCAGGCCGAGCGTCACGGCGCTGCCGGTCTGCATCGAGCGCAGCCAGTTTTCCAGACCGTGCAGTGCGCTGGCCACCGGCGTGCCGACTACGTAGATCATCAACAGACCGACCACCAGGGTCGACACCAGCGGAATGATCAGGACCGGCTTGAGGCCTTCGAGGTTGCGGTGCAGCTTGAGCTTGCGGCTGATCAGGAGTGCGGTGTAACCGGCAAGGAAGCCGGAGATGATGCCGCCGAGAAAGCCGGCGCCCAGGCTCGCGGCGAGCATGCCGCCCACCATGCCGGGCGTGATGCCGGGCCGGTCGGCGATCGAATACGCGATATACCCCGAGAGCACCGGCACGATCAGTGCAAAGGCGGACTTCGCGCCGATCTGGAACAGCGCCCACGCGAGCGTGTCTTTATGCGCGTCGTCGAAGGCATAGATGCCGCCGAGCGCAAACGAAATGGCGATCAGCAGGCCGCCCGCGACGACGAACGGCAGCATGAACGACACGCCCGTCATCAGATGGCGGTACGGGCCGGACGACTTCGCCGAGCGCTGCTTCTTGGCCGCCGCAACCTGATCGGCCAGCGCCGCGCCTGCCATGCCGGATTGCTGCGATCCGGCCGGCGTGCCGTTGCCGGCGCCGCCTTCGACGACCGCTTCGGCGATGGCCCGTTCGATCAGCGCCGCGCCTTTGCCGATAGCGCCCTTGGTGCCGGTTTCATAGAGACGCTTGCCGCGAAAGCGGCTCTTGTCGACCTGGGTATCGGCGGCGATCACCACGAGATCGGCCGCGGCGATCTGTGCGTCGCTCAAGCGGTTTTGTGCGCCGACCGAGCCTTGGGTTTCCACATGAATCTCATGGCCGAGTGACTTCGCGCCTTGCGCGAGGCCTTCGGCGGCCATGAAGGTGTGCGCGATGCCGGTCGGACACGAGGTGATGGCCACGATCTTCAGCGTACGCGGCGTCGTGTCCGCAAGGGCGGATGCCGCAGCCGACGCCGCTTCCGCCTGCGTGGCCGCGCTGCTTCCTGCCACGCGCGCCAGCACCGCATCGGCTTCGCGGATCGCGTCGTCGAGCGACACGCGATGAATCGTCTTGCCCGCAAACGGCGTTTCGTCGACCTCGGCACCGGCGTCGGCGGCAATCAGCACGCTGTGCGCCGCGGCGATTTGCTCGACGGTGAGCGGATCCTGCACGCCGAGCGCGCTACGCGTTTCGACGGCGAGGGTGGCGCCGCGTTTTTGCGCGGCGCGGCCCAGCGCTTGTGCGGCGACGGCCGGCGTTGCGCTGTGTTGTGGGGACGACACCAGTCCAATCAGCTTGTCCATGACTCTCTCAGGTGGGTACGGCTTGGTGTGGGGTGACGCGCCGCGCATCCGCGGCGACGCTGAAGGTGACCACCTGGACCCGTGCGGCGAGCGCGTCGAGAGTCGGGTGATCCGGCAGATGAGGGCCGACGCGCGCGAGCTTGCCCGCGGCAAAGGCGGTGGCGCGTTGACCGAGTTCCTGCCATGGGCGCGCTTCGACGAGGCTCGCAATCAGTCCGGCTACGAGCGCGTCGCCCGCGCCGACGGTGCTCGCCACCGGCACATGCAGCGGCGCGGCGTGCCAGCCCGCGTATCCGCCCGCGTTGCCGGAAGTGGACGCGGCGTTCAGGGCGTCCGACGCGGGCAATGCGCTTGAGGCGCGCGTGACGCCCAATGCGCCGCGCTCGCCCAGCGACACCACGACGTGCGCAATGCCGCGCTCCACCAGTTCGCAGGCCGCGTGGACCAGCATATCGTCGTCGGCGAAGGTACGGCCAAGTGCCGCTTCCAGTTCGGCCCGGTTCGGTTTGATCAGGTCCGGCAACTCTTCGGCTTCGGCGGCGGCGAGCGCGTCGGCGAGCGGCGCGCCGCTCGTATCGAGCGCAACACTCGCACCGGCCGCATGCAAGGCCCGCGTGACACGACGGTAAAAGGACACCTCGACGCCCGGCGGCAGGCTGCCCGCCAGCACAAACCAGCGGCCCGGCGCGGCTAGCTCGACGATGCGCTGCTGCAGCGCCTCCACATCGGCCGCATTCGGCCGCGAGGTGGCCAGATTGATGTCGGTGGTTTGGTGGCGGGCGGTATCCACCAACTTCACGTTGATGCGCGGACGCCCGGCAATGCGCACGAAGCGGTCCACGATCTTCTTCTCGGCGAACATCGCATCGAATGCAGCGGCATCGTCCGAGCCGAGCAGGCCCGTGGCGATGGTCTCGAAGCCGTAGTCGGCGAGGCAGCCGGCCACGTTGACGCCCTTGCCGCCGGCATTGAATTCGAGCGAGGCGGCGAGGTTCACTTCGCCGAGGGCCAGATTTTCGACGCACACGGTTTGATCGAGCGCCGGATTTGGCGTGACAGTCACAACGGTGTTCATGCGGCGGCCTTGATCTCAGCGTTGTCGAGCGCCCGCACGGCTTCGACGTCTTCGCAATCGAGCGCGCACCGGGCCAGCGCCTGCAAGGCATCGAGGCGCGCGCCGCGCAGCCGCGTCTTCACGGCGGGGATATCGCGCGCGCTCATCGACAGTTCATCGACGCCGAGACCCGCGAGTATCGACGCGCCGAGCGGATCGCCCGCCAGGCCGCCGCACACGCCGACCCACTTGCGATGGCGCCGCGCGCCGTCGACGGTCTGCTTGATCATGCGCAGCACGGCCGGATGCAGGCTCTCGGCCATACGCGCGAGTTCCGGATGCTCGCGGTCCACGGCGAGCACGTATTGCGTCAGGTCGTTGGTGCCGATCGAGAAGAAGTCGACCAGCGCCGCGAAGTGATCCGCGAACGCAGCGGCCGAGGGCGTCTCGACCATGATGCCGAGCGGCACCTTGGGCGCGTCGAGTTCGGCGCGCACGGTTTCCGCGAGAGCGATGGCCTGGCGGGCTTCGTCGAGCGTCGAGACCATCGGGAACATGATCCACAGCGGGCCTTCCTTCGCGGCGCGATACAGGGCGCGCAACTGCGGCACGAACAGGTCGGGGCGGCGCAGGCACAGCCGCACGCCGCGCACGCCGAGAAACGGATTTGATTCGTGCGGCAGGTTCAGATAGGACACCTGCTTGTCGCCGCCAATATCGAGCGTACGAATGATCAATTGACGCCCACCGCTCGCTTCGATCATGCGGCGGTAGGTGTCGTATTGCTCATCCTCGCTCGGCGCGTCGTGGCGTTCGAGGAACAGGAACTCGGTGCGCATCAGGCCGACGCCGTCCGCGCCGTTGGCGATGGCGTCGCGTACCTGCTCCGGACGCGTGATGTTCGCGCCGATCTCGAGCACGTGGCCATCGAGTGTCGCCGCGGGCAGCGCGCGATTGGCCGCGGCGCGCTCGGCCTGCTCGGCAAGTTGCAGTTGCATTTGCCTTGCGCGCTCGCGGTCGTGCGCCGACACGCCGACATACAGGCGCCCCGAGGTGCCGTCGAGCACCGCTTCGCTGCCGTCGGCGATCTGCATCAGCCCCGCGCCGCAGGCGACGGCGGCAGGCACGCCGAGCGTGCGGGCGAGGATCGCGGTATGCGAGGTCGGGCCGCCGGACACCGTGCAAAAGCCCAGCGTCACAGCCGGGTCGAGCATCGCGGTGTCGGACGGCGTGAGGTCTTCGGCAATCAGGATGGCGGGCGCGTCGAGGCGCGTTTCTGCGGCGACGTTTTCGCCGAGATGTTTCAGCACGCGCCGCGCGACGTCGCGCAGGTCGGTGGCGCGCGAAGCGAGCAGCGGATCGGGCAAGGCGGCGAGGCGTGCAGCCTGTTGCTCGGCCGCCTGATGCCACGACCAGGCCACGCCGTGGCCGTCGAGCAGCAGGCGTGCGGCGTGGCCCAGCAATGCGGAATCGTTCAGCAGTTCACGATGCGCGGCGAAGATCTCGCCCTCTGCGGCGCCTAGGTGCGCCGAGGTTTCACGGGTGAGCGTTTCGAGTTCGCTCGCGGTGTTGCGCAGCGCCTCGTCGAGTCGATGGGTGGCCTCGACGGTATCGCCGGGCTGGTCCCGAATCTCCAGTTGCGTGGCCCGCAGCACGCGCACCCGGCCAAGCGAGAAACCCGGCCCCGCGCTGACGCCTTCGAACACGTCGGCCGGATCCTTCGGTGTCCACAGCACCGGCTGTGCCTTCTGACGGCGGGCGCGGGCCGCCGCGGCGCGCTCGTGCTCCTCGGCCGAGAGCGCCTCGATGGTCCGCTTCAGGGCCGCGAGCGCATCGCTCGCGTCGACGCCCTGGGCGGACAGCACGAGCCGCGCATTCGCGGTCGCGCCGAGCTGCAGCAGGCTGACGAGGTTCTTCGGATCGGCGGCGATCTCGCCGTTGCGCACCCGCAAGGCAGCCTGATAGCGCTTCGAGGTGGCCACCCAGGCGCTCGCGGGCCGGGCATGCAATCCGTGCGGGTAGTCGAGCACCAGCTCGACGCGCTGTTCGAAGTCGGCCGGCGTGGTGTTGATTACGCTAACGCGCGGCTCGGCCGAGCCATTCAATGCGTTGACCAGAATTTGCGGCTCGCGTGCTTCGACCAGCAAGCGCAGTTGCTGCGGATCGCCGATCAGACGCGTCAGACGCTGCAGCAGCGCGATGTGCTCGTCGGACTGCGCGGCAATCGCGACCACCAGGTTGGCGCGCTCGCCGTCGTGCCATTCGACGCCTTCGGGCAATTGCAGCACCGCCACACCCGTGCGGCGGATCAGGTGACGGTCCTCCTGCATGCCGTGCGGAATCGCGACGCCGTTGCCGAGATAGGTGTTCGAGACTTTCTCGCGGCCGTGCAGGCTCTCGAGATAGCCGGGCTCGATAAAACCCGCAGCGGCCAGCAACTCGCCGGCCTGGACGATCGCGTCGTGTTTCGAGCTGGCGCGGGCGTTGAGTCGGACCAACTCTGCGGTAAGCAGCGACGGCATTGCGTCTCCTGGATCGAATCGTTAAAGTGATCGTATTGGAATCGATACCACATTGAGAGTCAAGCTTTGGCCGTTCTGGAGAAATTCGCTGAGAACGGCACAAAGCCAGGTAGAATGGTCCGGGAAGGCCGCGCCTCAAGTGTTCGGCGTCGGATGGCCACAGCTCAGGCAAAAGCGGAATCCAGGGAAAATACCGATCGGTTTAAGGAATCGATACCACTTTCATGAATCTACGAATCAAGGATGTTGCCCAGGCGGCAGGGGTGTCGGTCACCACGGTCTCGCGCGTGCTGTCGAATAACGGCCCGGTGCGCGATACGGTCCGCCAGCGCGTACTGGGCGCCATCGAGCAGTTGGGCTACCGGCCCAACGCGGCCGCACGCCGGCTGCGTTCGGGAGACACCGCGACCATCGGCCTGATCGTCTCGGACGTGCGCAACCCCTTCTTTACCGAGGTCAGCCGCGCGGTGGAAGACGCCGCGTATCAGCAAGGCTTGCGCGTGATCCTCTGCAACACCGACGAGAACCCCGAGAAAGAAGCCATGTATCTGCGGCTGATGGAGGAGGAGCGCGTGACCGGTGTGATCTATTCGCCCACGCACGATGCGGCGCAGCGTTTCAAGGCTCAGGCCTACGACTTTCCGGTGGTGATGATCGACCGTGCCGCGCCGGCAGGCAGCGCGGATGCGGTGGTGCTCGACAATCGCGATGCCTCGGCGCGGCTGGTCGAGCATCTGGTCGAGCGCGGCTACCGGCGCATTGCCGGCCTGTTCGGCAATGCCAGTACCACCGGGCGCGAGCGCCATGAAGGCTTTATGGATGCGCTGCGCCGGCATGATCTGCCGGCGCAGGCCGAGTTTGTCGAGCCGAACCCGGAAAGCGCGCTGGTGCATGTCGGCGCTTGGCTCGCAGGCGAGCCCGCCGCGCGGCCCGATGCGATCGTGGCGAGCAACGGCTTGCTGCTGCTCGGCGCCTATCGGGCCATGCGGGTGCGCAGCACCACGCCTTTGGCTGAAGTCGCGCTGGCCGGCTTCGACAACGATGCGTGGACCGAACTCGTGTCGCCGGGCGTCACGGTGATTGCACAGCCCGTCTATGAGATCGGCAAGAACGCGATGCAGTTGCTGACGCAACGACTGGCCGATCCGTCCATGTCGACGCGCACGCTCGTCTTACCGGGCGAACTGGTGATACGCGGCTCGACTGAGCGGCGGGCGGTGCCGGCGGGCGGGTAGCTCGCCGGATCACAGGGGCACGGTTGTGCCCTTCGTGCCTTCCGGGAAGTCCGCTCCTAACGTGGTGGCCTCCCACGTGTCGAAGTCCTTGCGCAACAAGTCGAGCTTCTTGTGCGCCAGTTCGAGCGCGGTTTTGCCGAGTAGCAGACGCAGCGGCGGCGTGTCGGAGAGCGCGGCGTCGATGATGGCCTGCGCGGCGCGCACCGGATCGCCGGCCTGGTTGCCGCTGCGCGCGGCAGTCTGCTTGCGGCGCTCGCCCGCGGTGGCTGCATAGTCCTCGATCTGCGTCGCCGATTGTTTGATAGACGACCCCGCCCAGTTGGTGCGGAACGGGCCGGGCTCGACGATCAGCACGTCGATGCCGAGCGGCTTGACCTCCGTCGCCAGCGATTCGGAAATGCCTTCCACCGCGTATTTGGTGCCGTGGTAATAGCCGGTCGCCGCAAAGCTGGTGAGGCCGCCAATCGACGATACGTTGACAATCAGCCCGCTGCGCTGCTTGCGCATGATGGGCAGCACTGCCTTGGCCATGTCGACGAGGCCGAACACATTGGCCTCGAACATCTCGCGCACGGCCTCGTCTTCGCCTTCCTCGATGGCGGCCAGGTAGCCGTAGCCGGCATTATTGACGAGTACGTCGATGCGGCCGAAGTGCTCCTGAGCCTGCGCTACGGCTGCCTCGACCTGCGCGTGCTTCGTGACGTCGAGCGGCAACACGAGCGCCCGCCCGGCGTGACCTTCGGCGAGGTCCACCACCTTCGACGGGTCGCGCGCGGTGACTACCGCACGCCAGCCGCGTTCCAGCACCAGTTTCGCCAGTTCGCGGCCGAAGCCTGTGGAACAGCCGGTGATCAGCCAAACGGGGTTGTCTCGATTCATCATTTGGGAAACTCCTGTTCGTTTTGCAACGGTAAGGGGAGTCGATGCGCCGGGCAACGCTGCGCGTTGCGGTGGGCGCACGGGTGACGGTTGCTAATAGCACGCCTGGCCGGTCTGGTTCATCTTCGCCGCATGCTGCGGGAGGCCGGACGTTGCCTGATTCCGCAGGGCGCGTCGAGTGGCTGCAAGCGCGAGAAGGGGGCGTGCGCGGCTCGAGAGTTATCTGAACGGCAAGTTAGCTAGTTGATTGTCGCTGATCTGGTGATTTCGTGTGAGGACGGTGCCATGCGGCGGGGATTGCGGTGCGGGGGAGGGCGCGCTAGCGCGGCTAGCCTGCCATGACGAACGCAGCTAGATGCTGCGCGGGAGGAACAAGTGAGTGTCTGGTTCGCGCCCTGCTACAAAAGAGATAGCCCGGTGGCTGACCACAAATCAATGCTTGCAGAAATAGACCGGTTTGAGAAAAGACATCAGCATGATCGGGATATCGCATTCGACCAGATGTATGGGCACGAGTTTTCTCCCGTGCCGTGGGGCTCGCGGCCGCTTTCTTCTTTGTTCCGAGGTATACCATGGGTCAAGCGCCCTTCGCCTGACGGCTCGAGCGGCGTGATAGACAGGAGAAGCAGCGATGGTCGAATTCGCAGATGTGATCGTCATTGGCTCTGGCGGGCTTGGCGCGGCGACAGCCTACTATCTGACAAAGCGGGGCACCCACCGGGTCGCGCTGCTCGAGCGGCTCGAAATCGGCTCACAAACCTCTCCGCGAGCGGCTGGCATGGTCAGTTGCATGCGCAAGAGTGACTTGATGGTCGACCTGATCAAGCTGGCGGCTGCCAAGATCAGGCAATTTTCTGCGGACACCGGTCAGCCTCTGGATTGGGTGCAGTCGGGCAGCCTCAAGGTCGCGCGGCGACCGGTCGACGCCGAGGTCATTCAGGAAGACATCCTGCGTGGCCGGCGCCACGGCCTGGACGTGGAGGAACTCTCCCTCGACGCGGCACACCGGCTCAACCCGTTTCTTCAAACGACGGGGGTCGTTGCGGTAATGCGCGTCGGCGACGACATGTATTTCAATCCCGCCCAACTGGCCGTCGGCTTCGCTCGTGCTGCGCAAGCAAACGGTGCAGTGTTACTGCCGAACACTGCGGTTACGCGCATCCTGATTTCGGACGGCGAGGTGAGCGGGGTCGACACCACATGCGGTCGCATACGGGCTCCTATCGTCGTCGACGCAGCCGGCGCCTGGACGCGACAAATCGCTGAAGCCAGCGGAATTCGAGTACCTCTTGTTACGACAGCGCAGCAATTGTTCGTTACCGAGCCAGTGTCTGATGCCCGAGCCGAATTGCCGATGATCCGAATTATGGATGCCGCGGTGTATATGAGACCTTGCGACGGCGGATTTCTCTGGGGAGTCTACGAGGAAAATCCGAGATTCTTCGACATGAGTGGCTTCGACGCCAACTTTGACATCAAGGATCTGTCGCTCGATGCCAAGGTTCTCTGGCACTACGCTCGGGATGTAGAAGCCCAGCTTCCGGTCCTTCTGAAGGCCGGGGTCCGCGAGCACCGTGGTGGGCTGCCAACGATGACGGCCGATGGCCAGCACATCGTCGGACCCGCGCCCGCAATTCGCGGGTTTTACTTCGCGAGCGGTTGCAATGTCGCGGGACTCTCCATTGCGCCGGCACTGGGGGAAGCGCTTGCCGCGTGGATCGTCGACGGTGCACCCCCTATTGATCTGGGGCCTCTTTCGATAGGCAGATTTGGAAGCGGCCCGTGGCCCGACGACGAGTTGATAAGGCAGGCTGCGTGGCAGTACCGTCATTTCTACGGTGCGAGATGACTTAAACATCGACGTATTCCAGCCAACCAGAAGGATATACGGCACTCCAGCTCATCAGTGGGAATATGATTCACGCCGATAACCGGGAAGGCGCGCAGGCGCTCCTGCAACTTTGGAAGCGGTTCATCTGTTCACCGTCACCACCCCTTGTTCAACCAATGGAAGCAGTTCGCGAATCTTCACGCAAGAGCCGCCCGGCTGCAGCAACAATGCGGAGTGAGGGTGTATCACGCAATTCACAAGCGTGCTAGGCAGGAAGTAGACCGGCAGCACGATAGCCGTCGATCAATGTGTCGTAGATGGAGACGTCCGAACGGCTCCTCGCAATGAGCTGTGCGCCAGCTACGGCGGCGAAGATAGCGCGAGCCCGTTGATCACTTCGTTTTGAATCAACAACCTTCGCCGCTGAGAGAGCGTTGCTCAGCCAGGCAATCTGCACCTCAGCAAAGGTTCGGACTTCTTTCATCACTTCATCAGGAAGGTCATCGCTTTCGGCAGCCATGAAGCTGCACAGGCAGATGCGATTTGCGTTTTCCAGCGCCTTGCGAAAGGTTTCGGGATAGCGGTGCAGGCAGTGCAACGGGTCCGAGGATTCTGCCTGCAGGGCTTCAAGAACCGCTGCCGAGTCCTCCCAATAGCGTCGTGCCACCGCTGCACCGAGGTCAGCCTTGTTCGTGAAGTGGTGATAGATGCTGGCGGGTCTGATACCAACGTCTTCCGCGAGATCCCGAAAATTCAGCCCACTGTAGCCGTGGGCCTGAGCAATCTTCGTGGCCGCCGCAAGGATCCGCTCCCTGGAGCTTGTGTTCGATTCGTTCCTCACTTGTAAGATTCTCCGCATCGACTATTCAGTGTTGACAGCCCGGATTGTAGCGCATATTGTAAACCTAACGAACGTTAGCTAGATAGAGTGCGTTCGTCACAACCCAATTGCAGAAGGAAAGCCAAATGAGTGCTATTGCAACGAGCATCGATGACAATCGGTTGTCGACGACGACGATTTATGACTTCCCGCAAGGGCCGTATCCGACGCGTGTTCGCATTGCGTTGGCGGAAAAGAACCTGGAATCGCGAGTGCAGTTCGTGACGGTCGATCTGTACGCGGGCGAGCACAAAAAGCCCGAGTTCATTGCGAGCAAGAACTACTCGGGAACGCTGCCGGTGCTTGAACTCGATGACGGAACCTGCATTGCCGAGTGCACGGCCATCACGGAGTACCTTGACGGACTTGATGGGACGCCGACCCTGACCGGTAGGGCGCCGCTCGAAAAAGGCTTGATCCACATGATGAGCAAGCGTGCCGAACTGGAACTGCTCGACGCAATAAGCGTGTATTTCCATCACGGGACGCCTGGGCTGGGGCCGCAGGTCGAGCTGTACCAGAACCCCGAATGGGGATTCAGGCAGCGCGACAAGGCCCTGCGCGGGATGCATTACTTCGATACTGTTCTCCGAAACCAGCCGTACGTTGCGGGCAACGAATTTTCGATGGCCGACATCACCGTAATCGGTGGCCTGGTCTTCGCTTCTATCGTCAAGCTAGAAGTACCAGCTGAGTGCACCGCGCTGCTGGCGTGGTACGGAAGAATGCAGGAGCGGCCCAGCGTAAGCGCCCAGCCGGCGTTTTCCGTAGTAGCGGCTGAATGAAAAAATTTCATCTTTCTAAATCTAAGCACTCCTACCAAGCGCCGAAGATTCCGCTTATCCGTTGCGGGCATTCGCGCCAGCGGCATCTCAGCGTCCATACATCGGAGAACAATTCATGTCTGCACTACCTCAAGCAGCTCAGTCCGTTGACATTTTCCACGGCCCGTATTACCTCAGCATCGCTGGTAATCTTGTGCAGTCGCAAGAAAACTTTGACGTAATTAACCCGGCTACTGGTGAAGCATTCGCCGTGGCTCCAGCAGCCTCAGCGGAGCAGCTTGAAGAAGCCGTCACAGCGGCCAGGCATGCGTTCAAAGCCTGGTCAGCGCTTGGCTACGACGGGCGCCAGAAATACCTCGACGCCTACGCCGATGCACTCGAAGTACATCGGGATGAACTGTCACGCCTGCTGACCCTTGAACAGGGGAAGCCGCTGAAGACCATGGCGGAGCCGGAGGTCGATCAGTCCATCGCGTGGATTCGTCAGATTGCCGCCCGTCGAATACCGATCGAGGTCGTCGAGGAGACCGAAGAACACATTGTCGAGCTGCACCATACGCCGCTCGGTGTGATCGGTGCCATCACACCGTGGAATTTCCCGGTGCTGCTTGCACTTTGGAAGGTGGCGCCTGCGCTGATTACTGGCAACACCATGGTGATCAAGCCTTCGCCCTTTACTCCGTTATCCGCACTGCGCTTTGGACAGATTGCGCAATCCGTCCTGCCGCCAGGCGTGCTGTCGGTTGTTTCGGGTGGCAATGAACTTGGCCCGCTGCTGACAAATCATCCCGACATCGCCAAGATCAGTTTCACAGGTTCTACAGAGACGGGAAAGCACGTGTTGCGCGCTGCTGCTGGGACCGTGAAGCGCGTCACGCTCGAGTTGGGCGGTAACGACGCGGCGATTGTGCTCCCCGACGCGGACTACAAATCGATCATCCCCCAACTGTTTTGGGGGGCTATCGGAAACTCAGGCCAGTGGTGTGTCGGCATCAAGCGTCTCTACGTTCATCGATCATTCCATCCCGACTTCGTAAAGACGTTCGTTGACTATGCCCGCCAACAAAAGCTTGGCAACGGGCTCGATCCTGAGGTTACGATCGGACCAGTGCAGAACAGGATGCAGTACGAGAAGGTGAAAGATTTTCTCGAGGACATCAAGGCTAACGGCCAGAAGGTTGTTCTTGGTGGGAACGTCAACGAAAGCCGCCCCGGCTACTTTATTCCAGTTACGGTTGTCGACAACCCACCGGAGAACGCGAAAATCGTACAGGAGGAGCAGTTCGGCCCCATAGTACCCATCATCGCCTACGACGATGTCGACGATGTAATCGATCGCGCCAATAACAGCCCGTTTGGCCTCGGCGGCTCGGTCTGGGGCCGCGATACCCAGGCCGCAGTTGCAGTAGCGAACCGTCTGGAAACGGGAATGGTCTGGGTGAACGAGATCCATACCCAGGGCGTCGACATTCCGTTCGGCGGGCACAAGCAATCGGGCCTCGGTACGGAACATGGTGCTGAAGGTCGTCAACTCTTTACCAACCCGAAGACGGTGTTGATAAGGAAAACCATCAGGTAGCCATGAGTGTCTGCTAATGAAGGGGCGAGCGCGTGACTGATCAGGTGGAAATGGATAGCTACGCCTGGTCCTGGCCGTTCTCAGGAACCCGCGACTTCGAGCGTCTGGCCATCTATGGCCCGCTGGAAGGAGCGTTGATCGGAATCGCTGCTACCGGCCGGGCCATCCGAGCTTCTGTGCCCGGTCGAGCGAGGCTCGCACGACGAGGCGATGGAAAGGAGCGATAAGGCCAAGATAGGCCCGACCCAGCAGACGATTGTAGAAGACAAGCGTAGTGACTATCAGTCGCTGGGGCCGGTCCTCAGATGCAGGCTGCACGAGGACCGACACGCGGAAATCAAGATGTGTGTCGTCCTCGCCCAGAATGATCTCGTCTTCATGCCGTTCGAAAACGCGGAAAATACTTAGCCGGTCGCCCTTCGCGACTTTCAGATTGACCGCTCTTTTAAGGCCGAATGGCCATACGGCAATGTCGCGAACTCCCAGCAGCATCGCGATCCACCGGGGTTGCCCTGCAAAGATGTATCGAGCGAGAGACTCTGCGTCGTTGGAGGCAGTCGCTGGCAGGTCCACCGCGAACGCGTCGATAAAATCAGCCTTGAGGTACGACCGGCTCAGCCGTGAGTTCGCCGGCAGGCCGACCTCTTCGGCGTTTTTCAAGTTAGCCTGCATGCCCATTCTCCATGCGTTCAAGTTGCCCGGCTGCCTCAGCGTGACCCAAGCGAACGCAGTCGAGAGCATTAGCGTGACATCTTCCTGCTTAAGCCGAAGCCAAACTGATTGTGGCGGGCCCGCAATAGACGATGCTAAGACACTCATCCGGCGGTTGGGCGTCTGCGAAAGGAAATTCTTAAAGGCCGACGCTCTTCACAGGATGATCGGTGCCAATTTCATCCGACCGTGAACATCGGACCGGATCGCCCTCGGGGGCAGCGCACCTTTGGACACTAACATCTTCCAGTGCGTTGAACACAGCCGGCGTGCGTTCCAGGCGGGCGATCGTTCGGGCGCCTTCGAGGGCGGCGACCAACGCAGCTGCGGTAGAGGAGGCGCGCGCGGGAGTGAAACCGCACCCCCTGAAATGCTTCGCAACAATCTCGGTCGAATCAGCAAATCCGCGTGCTACCCGCTTGGTCAGCTCAGCGTCGAGCGCAGGCAGTTCATTCGCCAGATTTTGCATCAGACATCCATATTGGAAATCAGAGGCAACCATTTCGGCCGCGAATGTGCCGAAAATCTGTTGAACAAAACTCAGAGCGTCGCCCTCTGTATTGGCCGAGATATTCTGCAATACAGCAATTCTGCTCGCAACGTAATGATCGATTGCTTCTTCTGCTAGCTGAGTCTTTCCGCGTGGAAAGTGAAAATAAAACGATCCTTTAGGCGCGCCGCTTTCTTCAAGGATCTGGGTCAATCCAGTCGCAGTGTAGCCTTGGATGCGAAATAGTCGTTCGGCCGTAGCAATCGCGCGACCGCGGGCGTCAGTCTTTCGTGTCATGGCGAGAACGTACCACGTTTCGCTTGACGTTACTATGGCGATCACCATATATTGGACTCTAGCGATGTCCCTCTCCCAAAATAAGCCATCGGCGTCCCGACGAGCCGTCTTGGCGATGGGCGCGGCCAGTCTGTTTGCGGCTTTATTTCGACCGGTCCGTGCAAACCCCACAGGAGGAACTGATTTGGCCACATCAACATATGCCGAAGGAACGCTTCCCAAGGGGGTCCGCTCGCGCATGGTCCATGGGGTCAACGGCCTCGATGTTCATATTCTCGAAGCCGGTTACGAGAGCCCCGGTCGGCCGCTCGCGCTGCTTCTGCACGGTTTTCCGGATTTGGCTTACGGCTGGCGACACCTCATCCCAATCCTAGCTGACGCCGGCTACCATGTTGTGGCACCCGACCAGCGGGGTTTTGGCCGCACCATCGGTTGGGTGAACGACTATGACGCCCAGCTAGCGCCCTTCAGTCTCTTGAATATGACGCGCGACGCCCTCGGATTGGTTTTGGCGTTGGGGTATCGGCGTACGGCAATGCTTGTCGGGCACGACCTCGGCTCGCCCGTGGCGGCCTATTGTGCGCTGGCCCGACCTGACGTCTTTCCCTCGGTAGTGCTGATGAGCGCACCGTTCCCCGGTCCGCCGACGCTTCCCTTCAACATCGCGGAAAGCGAGGTATCGGCGGTTCAACCGAACACTGGCAACCAAAAGTTAGCGGCCGCGCTGGCGGCGCTCGACCCGCCGAGAGAGCATTACCAGCAATACCTGAGTACACGGGAGGCGAACCACGACATGTGGCACCCCCCTCAAGGCTTACACGCGTTTCTTCGTGCATTTTTTTACGTCAAGAGCGCCGACTGGCCGGGAAACAGGCCGCATCCGTTGAAGGCGCTAACCGCCGCAGAATTTGCACAGATGCCCACCTATTACGTCATGAATCTCGGCAAGACGATGCCCGAGACCGTCGCTCCATTCCAACCGTCCCCCACCGAGGTCCAGGCCTGCAAATGGCTCACCGAGCCGGAACTTGGGGTGTACACGCGGGAGTATGGCCGCACGGGGTTTCAAGGCGCTCTGCAGGCTTATCGCGTCTTTTCCGATCCTGACCTGAATGCTGAGTTGCGCCTGTTTTCGGGCAAGACGATCGATGTCCCGTCGCTTTTCATTGGCGGGAAGAGCGATTGGGGCACTTATTCGGCGCCGGGCGCGCTCGATCTCATGAGGACGAAGGCGGCGACGAGAATGGGGGGCATCGAGCTGATCGACGGCGCCGGTCACTGGATCCAACAGGAGCAGCCGGTTCGGCTCAGCGAACTCCTGCTTGCCTTCATCAAGGAAGTGGGCGGGCCGGATCACATCAGCGGTTAGGATGGGGAATGGCTATCGTTGCTCCTGGAAATATCGCCCGGCTTCCCGAGCACCGTCCCATCAGGTCCGTCACGTTTCAGTGAAGCGCTTTGGGTTGGCTGGTCCAGGTCTGGCATGAGCTTCCAGCTCCGCTGCCCTCGATCGGGGAGTGATACACGCTCCCCGATGTTAAACGACGCCTCGGGGCTAGACGCACTTAGCGAACGAAAGACGTTCTACACCGGACACCTCCGTCCGTGACTTCGACGTTCAGACGGCGGTACCATTCATCAAGCCGCCATTGCCTGGACGAGCCGCGCGCACCTTCATCGGGCTGCTTACAGGGCGGCTTACATATCAGAGTCGGCAGCCGGTATTTTTCTTTTGCCGCTATGTCGAGCCATTCCTTTTCGCGTCATAAGAGGCTGATTTTTTCGAGCCAGAGTCCAGAGGTCGGCATTTGCTGGTGGCCAGCCGGGCGATTACCCTGATGTCGCCGGGCTGACGCTGGCAATGGTGACCGGTGTGCCGCTGGGCAGCTTGATCGGCAACGATCTGGTTTGCTCCCGCCGTTCTTCGCCATTGCACTACTGTCTGCTTTGGCGTGGCTGGCGACTGCGTCGTGGGTGCCGACTTTGCCTACGCCTGTGGCGGGACGTGCGAGGGCATGTCTTTAAAGCATTGACGTGCGTAAATCGGAAACAAGAACTCAAGTGACCACTGCTAAACCCGGCGAAGCGCGCAGGCGTGCTATGTCACGAGCCGGCGGTTCTCCAAAGTGGCGTCGATATTCGCGCGTGAATTGCGAGGGGCTTTCGTAGCCCACGCAGAAGGCTGCAGTCCTGGCGTCGATGTCCTGCACCAGCATCAAGCTGCGGGCCTCCTGGAGCCTGAGTTGCTTCTGGAATTGCAGCGGCGTCATCGCCGTCACACGGCGAAAACGTTCGTGCAGGCTCGAAGGACTCATTCCAACTTCCGCAGCAAGCCTCTCGATGCTGAATCTTTCCCGGAAGTTCTGCGCGATCCAGGCGATGGCGCGGCCGACGTGAGCCACCCGACCCTGGCTGGAGGTGATGTGGCGCATCCTGGCACCATCGGGGCCGGCGAGCAGGCGATAGAGAATTTCCTGCTCGGCAAGCGGCCCGAGCACAGGCACCGCTGCTGGTTCGTCGAGCAGGCGCAGCAGGTGCAGCGCCGCGTCGAGCAGACTGTTGCCGGCGGGGGAAACCGTCTTGCCTATCGACAGAGAGGGCGCTTCCGGCGGCGACGGCACACGCGACGTCAACTGCCCCAGCATGACGGGATCGAAATCGAGGTACAGGCAGAGATAGGGCTTGTCAGGCGTCGCCTCCATCACCTGGCCCGTCGCCGGCAGGTCGTGCGTGACGATCCCATAGCGGCCCGGTGCATATCTGAACACCCGGTCGCCCAGCGTGACCTCCTTTTGTCCCTGCACGACGAGGCATAGTTGCGGCCGGTAAACATTCGGCATTGGCATCGTCACCGTGGAGGATCGCACAAGCGTCACACGTTCGATGGGAGTGGCGTGGAATCCATCCTTCGAGGTATGCCGGGCAATCACGGCCGCGATTTCGGTCAGTTTTTCCATGAATTGGACCATCGCACGGGGCGCGGGAGGGTGGCAATGCGAACCCGCAGATTCTGGAGGATTGGGCAGTAATCTTGGTGAATCGGGCTAACGGCCCAGCCTCGCCGCACATCACAATGTCTGCAGCGCCCAGGTCACAGCAAACCTGGCCGCGGAACAAGTATGGAGCGAACATGACAATCGATAAACTTAAGATTCCCACGGTCGCACTAGGCACCTGGGCGTGGGGCGACAGCGGCAAGACTGGCGACGGCTACTTCGGTAGCCGGCTGACTCAGGCGGGTTTGGAAGAAGTCGCAGACAAGGCGCATACGGCGGGCTTCACTCTGTGGGATACCGCGATGGTCTACGGTATGGGGCGTTCAGAGACCGTACTCGGGGAGGTGCTGAAACGCTACACTCGCAATGACTATCAGCTCTCCACGAAATTCACTCCACAGGCTGCGGCAACCAGCGACGATCCGGTAGCGGACATGCTGGAACAAAGTCTAACCCGCCTCGGTACTGACTACATTGATCTCTACTGGATTCACAATCCCGCCGATGTAGCGCGGTGGACTCCCCAACTGATCCCGTTGCTCGAAAATGGGAAGGTCAAACATGTCGGTGTTTCGAATCACAATCTGAGCGAAATCAAACTCGCCGACCAGATCTTAGGCGGTGCCGGGTTCCGGGTCGAAGCGATCCAGAACCACTATAGCCTCCTCTACCGCAGTTCCGAAGATACTGGCATCCTGGACTACTGCCGCAGCCAAGGCATCCCATTCTTCGCCTATATGGTGCTTGAACAGGGCGCCCTGAGTGGAAAGTACAGTCTGGAGAACCCGCTGCCGGAAGGCAGCAACCGGGCGGAAATTTACAATAGCATGCTGCCTCAACTGAAGGCGCTGACGGACAAGCTCACCTCGATCGGCCAGAGACAGGGTGCAGCAGCGCCCGATGTCGCGACAGCTTGGGCCATCGCCAAGGGCGCGACGCCGATCATTGGCGTCACCAAGTCCAACTACATTGATGGTCTGGTCCGAGCCACCAGCATGATGCTTTCCAGCGACGACATTGCAGAGCTGGAAACTCTCGCTGACGCCGCTAATGTAAACACTCGCGGCTGGTGGGAACAAGAGATGTAAGTCGACAGCTTCTACGCCTTGGGTCACCGATCCAAACAAATACGGTGGGCGATCATTTCGTTCTGTAGGAGTGGTCGCCTGTGACCGAGCGGGTTCTGATGGCAACTGCGACCGTTCAGGAACACAACTGGCGGCGCTCGCCCGCCCCGAAATCCTGGCAATGCTGAGCGTCACTGCGCCTGGTCACTCAAAACATCCAGTCCGGACGCCTGGCGCACGTAAAAATCCGTTCCTTGAATATCCCCTGACCAGGCAGGAGAAGCCATTAGCACAGCGCCAGCATGATCGTGGAAGACACGACGATGATGAGGAGGCCGGCTGCGGCCAGGAGGTCATATGGGTAGGCCATGATGGTATCCATACACGGATTGGACTGGTGAGCTAAATCATAGGCCGAACTAAACGGGATGTCTGTCAATAATTGCAAATTCGAGGCGTTGTGTGGCATTCGTGGATACCTGAAATTTCGCCTTCACATTCCATAAACTCATGTGAATCGCACCGAAATGTCGTTTGAGACATTCCTGCGGTTTCGCTTCAATGAATAGACGAGCAGTTCGACAAGCGCAGCGGCCGCGCTTGCGCCGACGCGAACTGCCCTCTATCTGGAGCGTCCATGCATACCTTCGCCGAATCGCCTTCCCACCCGCAGCGCGTCGCCAATGAATCATCCAGCCCAACCAGCCCTGACGACCCTCCCGCAGTCCTCGCAAGCCTGAGCTACCTGGCCCCCACTCACAAGCGACCGGTCAGCTACGCCTACGACCCGCCGCCGGGCGTCCCACGCGAAAACTGCGCCTACGACTCGCACGACATGCCGATTACCGACGCACGCGGTTTGCCGGAAGGCACTTCGATCGACCGTGAAGGCTTCGAACTCCGAGACGCGCCGAGCGCCGTCAAGGACTTCTTCGACGCCGAGGCGGTGCGCGCGGTCTACTATCACGAAGCGGCCGAACTCGCGCTGGCCGTGACCGGCGCCCAGCAGGCCTACGTATTCGACCATTTGGTGCGGCGGCGTGAACCGCAAGGCGCGGCGTTGACGTTCGGGCGCCGCGGCGAGGACGGCGTCGCGGCTGCCAACGGGCGCATCCATAACGACTACACGGAGGCCTCCGGGCGCAGCCGCCTGGGCCGCGTCCTGACCGACACGGTGTTGGCCGCGAAGGTGCGGCGCTACAGTATCGTCAACGTATGGCGTTCGATCAACGGACCGGTGCTGGACACGCCGCTTGCCGTCTGCGACGCACGCAGCGTGCTGGCAGCCGATCTGGTGAGCAGCGACGTGCTCTATCCGCGCCGCACCGGCGAAATCTACGTGGCCCACCATTCTGCGCTGCACCGCTGGGCATATTTCTCCGCGATGGACCGGCACGAGGCGCTGGTGTTCAAACAATACGACGCGCAGATCAGCGGCGTGGCGCGCTTCACGCTGCATGCGGCCTTCGATCATCCGCAGCGGCCCGCGGATGCGCCGCGCCGCGAGAGTATCGAATTGCGCTGTCTGGTCGTCTATGAGTGAAGGAGCCCGCCCAATGACAACACCTGTGCCTGTCCGAACCCCACGGACCGTGGATTTCTGGTTCGACTTCGGCAGTAACTACAGTTACCTGAGCGTGATGCGTATCGAGGCGCAAGCGGCCGTGCACCAGGTACGGGTTTGCTGGCGGCCGTTCCTGCTCGGTGCGGTGTTTCAGGCACTGGGCTACGAAACGTCGCCGTTCGTGCTGCAGAAAGAGAAGGGCGAGTATGTCTGGAAGGACATGGAGCGGCAGTGCAGAAAATATGCGCTGCCGTGGCGCAAGCCGACGGCCTTTCCAAGGCGCGCCCTGCTGCCCTTGCGGGTGGCTCTGCTGGGAGCCGAAGAACCCTGGATCGGCGCGTTCTGCCGCGCGGTGATGCTGCTGAACTTTTCGCAGGACGGCGAGATCGACTCGTTCGAGGCGATGAGCCAGGTGCTGATGCAGCTCGGGTTGCCCGCGCAACAGATCATTTCGGACGCGCTAAGCGATGACAACAAGCTGGAGCTACGCCGGCAGACCGAACAGGCGCGAGCGCAGGGTATCTTCGGCGCACCGACGTTCCTGGTTGGCGCGGAGATGTTCTGGGGCAACGACCGGCTGGACGACGCGCTGGCGTTTGCCGCAAGCGAGGCGGCGGGTTAAACGTCGACTAAGCGCCGATTAAGCGCCGCCCGCCTGCGCCTCGGCTTCGATCCATGCCGCGACCTGATGCACCTCGTCGCGCGCATGGTCGTCCGCATGAATCAGCCAGTACGCATAGGCTGTATCGCCCGATTGCAGCGCGGGCGCAAGCTGGATCAACTGCTGGGTCTCGAGCAGCGGCTGAATCAGTTCGAGCCGCCCGAGCGCAATGCCGTGGCCTGCGAGCGCTGCCTGGATCACCTGGTCGTACTGGTTGAAATGCAGGACGCCTTGCGGTTTCGCCTGCTGCAGTCCGTGCGCGGCCAGCCAGTCGCGCCACTGCAGCCACTGATGGCGAGCGTCGTCGAACTCCAGCAAAGCATGCTCCGCGATTGCACGTTCGGAGCGTAATGCCGTGATGCCCAGCGACGGATGCGCCACCGGCGCGATCGATTCGCCGAACAGCCGGATTGCCCCAGCGGGCGCAAGCGACGCCGCGGTGTAGCGAATCGCCAGATCGATGCCGTCGCGACGCAGGTCGACGAGACCGTTGTTGGCGCTGACCCGCACATCCACCCCGGGATGACGCTGCTGCAAACGGCTGAGCCGCGGCAGCAGCCACAGTCCGGTAAAGCCGATGCTGGCGCTCAAGGTGACCGGGCGCGGCACGCCGGCCGCGCTGATCTCGCCGAGCACATCCTGCATCTGTTGGACCACGCCATCCGCGCTGCGAAAGAGCCGCTCGCCTTCGGCGGTGAAGGTGATGGCGCGATGGCCGCGTACCAGCAGCGTGACGCCGAGCTGTTCTTCGAGCGCATGGATTTGCCGGCTGACCGCCGATTGGGTGACGCACAGATCCTGCGCGGCAAGCGTAATGCTCATGCGCCGCCCGACCGCGACAAAGCCACGAATCAGGTCCAGCGAGGGAAGGCGGACGAGTGGAATTGACATTCCTGAGGCGCATGTGAAGCACGAAGTGGACTAATTGGAGCATAGGCGCCGGCGCGGCGCAACGGGACCGGCGCATCGATTGGCGGAACCGGATCGGCGATCTTGTACAGCGACATGGCGCGAAGACATGAAGGCGGCGCGATCCGCTTCCCTACTGACAACACGCTGGCAGGAGCCCCTGCCTAGAATGGGCCTCAACATCAGGTAGAAGCTTTTCCCATCAGCGGTTGCGGAGATTGGGCCATGAAGAAGACTTACCACGGCAGTTGCCATTGCGGCAAAGTACGATTCGAGGCGGAGGTCGACCTGAACACCGGCCGTCGCCGCTGTCATTGCTGGATCTGCGCCAGGCAGCGCGTCTCGGAGACGCTCGTCAAACCGGAGGATTTTCGCTTGCTGGCCGGCGCATCGGAGCTTGGCGATTATCAGTTCGGCACGGGCGGCGGACACCATCTGTTCTGCCGGACCTGCGGGGCCGCCACCTTTGCGCGTGGCGTCGTGGATGCGACGGGCGTGGAATATGTGTCGATTGCCGCCGCCTGCCTCGACAACGCCAATCCTGCGTTGATGCCGCGGCTTGTCGTGAGCGCGCCGCTGGAGGCCGCGCGATGATGACGCTCTACTTCGCCCCGCTGGCGTGTTCGCTTGGCACCCGGATTGCCTTGTACGAGGCCGGCGCGCATGTCGAGTACGTGCAGGTCGACACCCGGTTGAAGCAGTTGCGCGACGGCTCCGATTTTTATCCGATTAGCCCGCTTGGGCAGGTGCCGGTATTGCGCACGGAAGAGGGCTGGCTGCTGAGCGAGAACACGGCGATTCTGCCCTACGTGGCCGACCGGTTTCCCGCTGCGCAGCTAGCGCCGCCCGCCGGCACCTTGCAGCGCGCCAGATTGCAGCAGTGGCTGGGCTTTATCGGCACGGAGCTGCATAAGGCGGTGTTCATTCCGCTGCTCGATCGTCACGCACCGGAGGAGGTCAAGCGTTATGCACGCGACAAGGCCGCGTTGCGCTTCGGCATACTACAGAAGCACTTCGCCGCGAGCGACTATTTGCTCGATCGTTTCAGCGTAGCGGATGCCTATCTGGCCGCCGTGCTCAACTGGGCGTCCTTTACCGGGGTGGATCTGGCGGAATGGCCGGCTGTTGCCGCTTACTACAAGCGGCTGCTGCAACGTGCGAGCGTTGCCGAGGCACTGGCGGAGGAACTGGCGATCTACCGGGACGAAGTTGCACAGCGAGCGCGCTAGGCCTTCTGCTTCTTCATCATCGCCCTGAGCTCCGCCGCAGCCTTGGGCCGTCCGAGGTCCGTCGCGCTGAAGTGGCCGATCATGCGGCTGTGCAGATCGATCGTCACATAGTCGTTCGGTGCTTTGGCATTCACGCCGTCGCTCGCGGAGTGATACTCGATGCGCAACTGCGCTTCGCTCACGATGATGCGCAGGTAGCCGAAATTGACGTCGTCGTAGTTTTCCAGCACGACCTCGTCGGTGCTTTTGCCGGCCTTCTGTATGACCTGCGGTACGCGCAGCGCGGGTTCCCCGTGTTTGGCGAGTTTCGCCAGACCGTGGCCGCCGTTACCGCAGACCACATACGGAATCTGGGTGCTGTCGGCGCTACGGGTGCGGGTGAAGCGCTGATAGTTATGCGCGTGCCCGGACAGGAACGCATGCGGCCAGACGCCGGTCTTTTCGCAGATGCTGTCGATCTGCGCAAGCAGCTCGACGCTCCAGCCGTGCCGGGACACGGTGTACGGCGGGTGATGGTCGGCGATCAGCAGCGCACCCTGATAATTTTCTGTCTTGACGCGCTTTAGCGCCGCCTCGAGGAAAGCGAGCTGGGATTCGCCGATGTGCTGACTATCGGCGATGACCCCGGGGTCTTCGAGCGTATTGCTGTAGAGCACCAGCACACGGACAAACGGCGCTTCGAAGGTGAAGAACACGCCGGGCTGAATCTGTGCGGTGCGCGAGAGGCCGCCGGCATCGGGCGTGACCACAAAGCCTTCGGCGCAAAAGTTACGCAGATAGGCCGCGAGGCTCGTTGCATGGGCTTCGGGCGAGACCATGCCGTCGTGATTTCCCGCGCACGCGAGAATCGGCGCCGGGTAGTCGCGGTAGGGCTCGTAGAACTGATCGTAGTAGTACTTGCCTTCGCCGAAGTCGTAGACCACGTCGCCCAGCATCAGCATGAACTGGGGCACTTCCTTGGCGTCCGCTTCGACAAAGTCCGCTGTCATCTTGTCGGCCACCTCGTTTTGCGTAGCCGGTCCTTTGGTGTTGCCGCAATCGCCGGTTGAGTGAAACACCATCTGGCCGCGCTTCTCGATCTGCCTGATGGCTCCCTTGTTGCCGCCCAGCACGTCGGTGAGCGTGAGCTGGGGCTCCGTGCCGCCGCGCGGGGGCGGAAACGGCAACGGAAACAGCTTGTGCTCCGCGTTGAGTTTGTCGATTTCCTTGTAGACGTCGCTGTCGGACGGGTGACGAACGCGAAAGACGGTCGGATCGGCAGTGGGCTCGGGTTGCGAGAAGACGGGCTGCTGGAGGACGCGGGGCGCAGGTGCCGGGGGCGTGGCCGGCGCAGTGGCCAGCGCATTGGCTAGGTTATCGGCGGAACCGGGATTCGGCGCAGGACTGGCTGATGTGGTGGAGGATTTGCGGCGGGACTTGCTTGCGGTCGGTTTCGATTTTGCCTTGTCAGCCACGCGAGCGCTCCTGGGATGGGATGAATGGCAGATCAGATATGCGCGACCATCTCCGGCGAAACGTCGAGCGCAGCTCAAATCCCTTTCGTCAGTATATGAAACACCCTCAATATTGCAGAAGCGCGACGCAGCGACGATTGCGCTAACTCTCGCCGTGCTGGCAGAAGCGACGCCCCGGAACATGCGAGACGACTGCCTGAGCGATTTCGAGCGGCGTGCTTTCGGCGGGTACGACGCGGCGGCATGAATCGGGCGTGTGCTTCATCGTCCATTCGACCAGCCGGTATGAGCGTCCCCAAGGATGCTGCAGCGGGTCCGAGACCGTGCAGGATTGAATCTGGCGCACCCAGTCGTGGTCGGGCATGGCCCGCAGATATTCGAATACCGTGTCTTCAACCATGGTGTGGTTCCCTCGCAGGAATGCGCGGCATCGTGCGATGCGCCGGCGGCAACCCTCAGGTAAAAAAACGCCGCCGATACTCTGGCGGCTCAACAGGGGATGTTGAGCGTCATGGTTGCAGGGAAGAATTAAGCCAGACTTAAAACCACGCCGGAAAGGCGTGGTCCGTACAGAACTTAACGATTGACGTCGTAGCCGTCGTTAAGCGTTTGCAGAAACGCGATGATGTCGCGCATTTCCTGCTCGGTCATGGCCGGCTTGTCGCCGAACTTGCGATCGAACGGAGCGTCGGTAAAGTCGACGTTGGCCCGATATTGCGGCGGAATGTCGTTGAAAATCTGGATATTGCCGTCGGGGCCGCGCGGATAGATCTTCGCCGGGTCGGTGTTGCGCACGTTATAGAACGTCATGACCTGATCGAGCGTGTGATACACGCCGTTGTGGAAGAACACCTGGCGGGTGGCCGAGTTGCGCAGCGTCGGCGTGAGGAACATGCTGCAATATTGCTTCTGATCGGTCAGATCCGTGCGGAAGGGCCCGCAAATGCCGATGTCGAAGAAATGCGGATACTTGTTCTGCTGCAGAGCCGGGTTACGCGGTACCGCCAGCGCTTCGTACTGGAAGTCCGTGAAGAGCGGCGCATAACCGTCGCGGCTCGGCTTCGACAAGTGACAGCCGGCGCAATTGGCCTTATCCGGATCGTTGAACAGGCGCAGGCCGTGCAGCTCGGTCTGCGTGAGGCGTGCCTTGCCTTCCAGCCAGTAGTCGTACTTACTGGTGTACGGATGGAACGAATTGTCTTCGAACTGGTAGCGGCCGATCGCGAACATCGCTTCCGCAACCGCGAGGCGCGAGTCCTTGAAGATGTTCGGGCCGAACAACTGGGTGAAGGCGTCGCGGTACGGCGCCTTTTGAAGTTTTTGCGCCACTTCCTCGATGCTCGTGTTGGCCATTTCGACGGGGTTCATCATCGGGCCCGACGCCTGTTGCTGCAGCGTGTCGGCGCGTCCGTCCCAGAACAGGCCGCCTTGCGGCACCATTTGCGGTGCGGCGGGCGCGGCGCCTGCGGTCTTTTGCGCTTTCTGCACGCCGGCGTTTTGCGTGGCAAGCTGCGCGACGCTGACCGGGTCGTCGCTTTCCCCGCTGTCGGGGCCGATGCTGAAGTTCGGCTGACGGTTGAGGTACATCAGCGAGGGCGGCGGGCGATAGCCCTGCAGCGTCAGATTCGGTCCGCCCAATTGTGCGGAGAGATTGTTGGGCGGTCCGTACGCATGGTCGGGGCTATGGCACGAGGCGCATGACTGGCGCCCGGACGCGGACAGCGCGGGATCGAAAAAAAGCTGCTTGCCAAGCAGCGCCACCGCGCTGAGCGGCGCCGCAGGCGAGCGCTGCAGGACGATCGGATGCGGATTTGCACCGCTCAGGTTCTCGACGATCTCACCCACCGCGTCGGGGGTCTTCTCGGGAAAAGCGAAGGCGAAGGCGCTAAAGCCGATCGCCGCAACAACGATGCCAATCAGTCCCCACACGAGCAGGCGGGCGCCGCGACGGGCGGGTTTTTCGCTAAGGGAAGGGGTCTTCAGAGGCGAGGTGGAAAGCTCGGTCATATTTCGATTCAATACGCTGAGTCGACCAAAAAACGAAAACCGTGTTGCCGCCCGCAAGAGCCGCAACACGGCACCACAACCAACCGCTCCGGGCCGAAAAACTCGCCGGGAGCGGGACCTGCCTAGTCCGCTTTAAAGAGCCGGCGGAGTCGCAACCGCGGTGCCCAGACTCTCATCCAGGTACAGCGTCGGGTTATTGCCGCTGCCGCTGAAGTTGAACATGTTCATGATGCTGCCCGTGGTCGAGTCGAACGAACCGCCGCCCAGACGCGTGCCGCCGAGCCAGTTGTCTTCGATGAAGCGAACCACCGAAGTCTGGTCAACCAGCGTGTGATCGACGTAATTGACCTTGGCCCACGGCGAAATCACCACCATCGGAATGCGCGTGCCCGGACCGCAACGGCCGTTGACCGCTGCGCCGCTCACACCGGCCGGCGCCGTGCCCGTACCGCAGACGCCGGAGCCGTTCAACTGGTCAGCCTGGCTGTCGAACGATGCGTGCGTCGGCGTCGTATAGGCATGGTCGTACCAGCCGTCCGAATCGTCGTACGTCACGATCACGGCGGTGCTCGACCAGTCCTTCTGCTGCTGCAGGAAGTTGACGACCTTCGTCACGAACGCCTGCTCGTCGAGCGGGTCCGAATAACCCGCGTGACCGTCTTGCGCTGCCGGTGCCTTCAGGAAGCTCACCGACGGGTAGTTGCCGGCCTGGACTGCGGCGAAGAAATCGTCCGTGTCGTACTGGTGGTTAGCCGGTTCTGCCGTCTTGCCGTCCGTTTCCACGCTCGAGCCGATCGCTGCGGTCGAGCTCGGACGCGTGTGGTTCGGGTTGGCCGTCGATGTGTAGTACTGGAACCAGTTGTGGTGCGGAACGTAGTCAGCCGTGGCTGCGCCAACTGCCGTGGCAATCGTGCTGCGCTTGCAGCCGGTGGTGCCGTTCGAGTTGGTTTCGGTCAGGTTGAAGCCGCCCATGAAGCCGCCCCACGTGATGTTTTGCGCGTTCAGCAGGTCGCCGATGTTCTTGCTCGTCAGCATGCCCGTGTCGGTCGTGCTCGAGCACAGGTCGTTGGCCGGATCCACGTCGCCGATCAGCGTCAGGCCGCCTTGACCGTCGTTGATGTAGTACGACGAAGCTGCCAGCGTCGACGGCTTCTTGGTGGTCTTGACGATCTGGAAGCCGTTGGTTTCGCCCGACACGACGTCCAATGCGCCCGGCGTCGAAGGACCGTAGTCCGTCGTGTAGGCGTTGTCGCTCATCGCGAAGTTCTGTGCGTAGTTCCACAGAGCCGTCACGGTGTTGCCGTCGAAGTAGCCCATCACCTGGCCGGTCGTGCCGAATGCGCCGGCGCCGCCGCTCGTGCCGTTACCCGTGTACTTTGGGAACAGGTCGGCGAGGCCGTTGTCGTAGGCCTGCTGCTCGGCCGTGTACGCGTGGTTCTGGTCGGCCGTTGCCGCTTGCGTACGGTCGAGACGGAACGGGTTAGCTGCGCCCGTGCCGTTCGCCGTGTTCGTGAAGTTCGGGTTTGCGGTCAGCAGCGTGCCCGTGAGACCGTTGACCGTCGGTGTGCCCGAGGCTGCCTTGAAGGCCGGTTCGCCACTCGGGTTGGTTGCGTTCGGGTAGGTGCCGAAGTAATGGTCGAACGAGATGTTTTCACCGTAGATCACGACCAGGTGCTTGATCGGGGTAGCGGTTGCCAGCGCGTCCTGAGACGTAGTCGAAACTTTGTTGCCTCCGCCGCAGGCAAACAAAGCGAGCGCCAATCCGGCGCTGGATACTGCAATCAAGGCTCGACGCAACATTTAACGTAACTCCCAAAGATGGTGGTTTTTCGTTGTTCGGGTCTTTGGCACCGGCTTTGCGTCAAGCGCGGATGTGGCCACGCGCACACTGCGCGAAAGGGGTGCAGACCTTTAGGGGACGTGGTGTGAAGCGTCCGAATTGAACCATTTGGGTATGAATGTATGGAGACGCTCAGCTTTCGTTTGCATTATTTGAGAAAATAGAACTGAAAGAAGGCGGCTGAAGCCTGCTGCTGACGGCTGTTGGCGGTTTATGCCTGTTGCATTGCATCAAACGGATTGGTATTCGCCAATCGCTCTGACTGTCTGCACAACAAAAGACCGACGTGCTTTTTGGGTGTCGCACGCGATTGCGGGCCCATGTTCAAGTCAATTTGATTTCACAACGATGCGAATTGATTGAAATGATTTCTCTTGAGGTCCTGTTAATGGCACTGTGCTTTGCCAAAACGGAATAGTTTTAAAGCGGCTTTAAATGACCTCCTGAAAACGCCGGAGCGGGCCTTTTCGCCGGCGGCCGGCAAGGCACGCACCAGCACGGCGCAACCCTCAAGACCGCGTAAAAATCGCCGTTATTAAAGCGGTTGGGACTGCCGATCCCGCCTCGCCCTCAGGGCTGTCTCCTTGCTAACGTGACCAATCTCGCTCAAACGCCACTTTCCGACCGCCTGCGCGCGCTTGTCGACACCGTGCAGCACAACGAGCGCACGCTGCGTCGCTTCCAGGATGTGGAGTTGCGCCTGATCGGTGCCCAGGATTTCGCTTCTTTTCTCGATACGCTGTTTAGCCGCCTGCCACAGGAGTTCGCTCTGGCAAGCGTGAGCGTGTGGCTCGACGACCGCACGCCGATACTGCGTGATCTGCTCGAGCCGGACGTGCTGCGCTCGCTCGACCTGCACAACCTGGGAACCGGCCGCGAAGGCGGCCTGGCTGCCTCGCGGCTATGTCCGGCGGGTCGGCCCTGGCTTGGTCGGGTGAGTGAGATGGATGAGGTGTCGCGCCTGACGTTCTTCGGCGAGCGCGCGGCGGCCAGCGCGATTGTGTTGCCGCTGGCGGCGGGTGGCAAGGTATCCGGTTATCTGTGTCTTGGCAGCCAGGACCCGGCGCGCTTCGGCGAGGGGATGGCGACCGATATTCTCGAACGCTTCGCCAGTATCGTGACGGCGAGCCTCGACAACGTCGCGCACCGCGAGCGGCTCAAGCAGCTTGGCATGACCGATTCGCTGACCGGTCTCGCCAATCGCCGCTATTTCGACGAGCGGCTGCGCGAGGAAATCCAGCGCGCGGCGCGTTACTCGCTGCCGGTGGCGTGCCTGTTTATCGACGTCGATAGTTTCAAGCGCATCAACGACACCTATGGTCATGTGACCGGCGACCGCGCGCTCGCGGCGGTCGCCGCGTGCGTGCGGCAGCAGGTGCGGCTCGGCGATACGCTCGCGCGTTATGGCGGCGAAGAGTTCGCGGCGCTGCTGCAGGGCGACCGCTCCGATGCGCTGATTGCCGCGGAGCGTGTGCGCCATGCGGTCGAACAGCTCAATCTGCAGGATGACAGCGGCGAGCGGATTGCGTTGACGGTTTCGATTGGCGTGGCGGCCCGCACGATCGTGGGCGGTGGGCTCGACGCGGCGGAACTGGGGCAGTCGCTGATAGAAGCAGCGGATCGCGCCATGTATCTGGCGAAAAATAACGGACGCAACCGGGTGGAAATGCTGGGCGATACGTGACGAGATCGCGCAAATCGTAGGCAATTCGTAATAGTGGCGCCATCCGAATCTCCTTAGGGCGGGAGCTTGCCGATCCCGACACCCATCTGGCGGCCAATCTGCTCGTACAACGTGCATCTGCGCCCCTTTATGGGGCGCTTAGTCTTTTTTCCTTACAAATAAATAAAACGAAAGGAAAAGGTTAAAAGAAATCTGCGTCGCAGGCGCTCTTTGGTATGAAGAAAGCGTTCGTGTTGCCGTAAACCCTATTCATGAGGCATCTGTTGCATCTCCGGACGGCCCGGTGAGGATGCGCGGCTAGAACGCCCAGCGCAGAGTGAAGGCGACTGTCATGGCCGACTATCCGGCGACGCGTGAGCGTTGTTGGATCTATTTCTATGTTCCGTTTTTTTCAGGTCGACGAAGCTAGCCATGAATCTCGGCAATATGAAACTCGGCGCCAAACTGATCAGCGCCTTTATCCTGGTCTCGGCCATCTGTGCCATCGTCAGCGTGATCGGTGTCCGCAATATGGCGGAAATCAGCGCAAACGCAGACATGACCTATCGACAGGATCTCGTTGGGCTGAACCTGATCCAGCAGGCGAACGCCGACGTACTGAGGGCCGGCACCTATCTGCGCAACGCCATTCTGGCGTCCACTGCCGAGCAGCGGACCGGCTCGCTGGACCAGGCTGAAAAAGCCCTGGCTTCGGCGCGCGAGCACCTCAATCAGGCTGAGCCCCTCGTCTACACCGAGAAAGGGAAGGCTACTTTTGCCGATCTCGATCAGAGCTGGCACGACTTCACTCAGGCCTTCGATGAAATGAAAGGCAGGATTAGCGCCGCCGGGCTACAGGATAAAGACAGCCTGACTGCTTATCTGTTGGGCGAATACCACCAGAAGGGTTTCAAGACCCTGGTGCTGATGGGCACGCTGGTTGATGTGAAACAGGGCGATGCACAAAAGACGGCCGGAGCTAACGACAAGGTCTATAACGACGGCCGCAACCTGATGCTGGTTCTAGTGGTCTTGTCGGTGTTGATCGGTGTGGGAATCGGCATCTGGATGGCGCGCAGTCTGACACGCCAGTTGGGGAGCGAGCCGGCGACAGCCGCCGACCTGGCCAAAAGCGTGGCAGCGGGCGATCTCAGCATCGACATCGAGCTCCGGCCCGGCGACACCAACAGTCTCATGGCATCGCTGAAGGCGATGCGCGATGCCCTGTTGCGGGTCGTGGCGGAAGTCCGCGAGAACGCCGAAGGCGTGGCGACTGCGAGTGGGCAGATCGCGCAAGGGAATCTGGACCTCTCGAGCCGTACGGAAGAGCAGGCAGCTTCGCTTCAGCAAACCGCTTCCAGCATAGAAGAGCTGACCGCCGCGGTTCGTCACAACACCGACAACGCGAAGCAGGCGGCAACGCTCGCCGGTACGGCCTCCGGTATCGCGCAGCAAGGCGGCGAGGTCGTCGGGCAGGTGGTGGAGACGATGCGCGAGATCTCCGCAAGTTCGACCAAGATGTCCGAGATCATCACGGTGATCGAGGGCATTGCCTTCCAGACCAACATCCTTGCGCTCAACGCCGCAGTCGAGGCGGCGCGCGCCGGCGAACAGGGGCGGGGTTTTGCTGTCGTGGCCGGTGAAGTCCGCGCGCTCGCGCAGCGCAGTGCCAGCGCCGCCAAGGAAATCAAGGATTTGATCGCCGACTCGGTCGGCCGGGTGGAGGCGGGCTCGACGCTCGTCGAGCGCGCGGGCGGCACGATCAATGAGATCGTCGCCTCGGTGAAGCGTGTCACCGACATCGTGGGCGAAATCTCGTCGGCGTCGCAAGAACAGAGCACCGGCATCGAGCAGGTCAATCAGGCGGTCAACCAGATGGACCAGGTCACCCAGCAGAATGCCGCGCTGGTGGAAGAAGCGTCGGCCGCGGCCCAGTCGATGGCGCAGCAGGCCCAGGGCCTGCGTGCAGCGGTCGCCTTCTTCAAGGTCGACGACAGGCGAGTCCTTGCGTCACGAGTGGACACCCCCCGGAAGGAACCGCGTCGGGCGACGCCGAGAATTCAGGCGTCTTCTGCCGTGGCGTTGAAAAAGCCCACGGCGACACCGGTCCTGACAGGGGGCGGGAGTACCGCGGTCGCAACCAGCGCCGGTGAGAATCCCGACTGGCAGACATTCTGAACGGGTCCGGGGATTCAAGCTCAACGGAGACACTGTTGTCGAACGGAGCAAGGTTCGCGATTCACGCGTGCCGCATGACCGATCACACCTCGCAGCGCTAGCCTCAGCCATTGGGGCCGCGCATGCGAGCGACGCTGTAGCCGAGGAAGAGTACTCACGGATGGAGACACGAGCCCGCTTCGGGCGGGCTCGATGCAGCAGCACGAGACGCGACTGCCGTCCACATGCAGCGCGTTCAAGGCCGTCTCGCTGTCTCCACATGCCGGTTGTCGCCGGCTGCGTCACGTTGCTCTTTCGCGAGCCATACGCGACGACCGGATGAGGGGCAGTGAGATCCGATTAACGGTTTCTGCTCGGATCGCACTCAAAAACATGGAATCACACGCTCCCTCGAATGTATCTAAAACGGTCGTGAAGTCGTTGCAAGTCGCGAAAATCGACCACGTCTTCCTGGTCCCGGGGAAGATGATCTACCCGCTGCTGGACGCAATCGACAAGTCGTCGATACGCGGAATCGTCTGTGTTCATGAGACCAGCAGTGCTTTCATGGCTGACGGTTATGCGCGGGCCAGCCGGAAATTTGGCGTATGCGTGGGGATTTCCGGACCCGGCACCATGAATTTCGTGCCCGGTATGGCGGCCGCACACGCAGACCGGATTCCCGTGCTCTATATTGCCGGAGGGGTTTCGTCGCGCGCGGAGGGCAAAGGCGCGTTCCAGGATGCGACGCTGAGCGGCATTTTCGAAAGCGGCGTGGTCAGAAGCCTGGTGGAAAATGTCGTCGAGCTAAAGAACAAGGACAATCTTCAAGCCGAAATGCGTCGTGCGACAGACGGGCTGAACTGGATGCGCCGGGCACAGTCATTCATCAGTATTCCTGTTGATGTGCAACGGCAGGAGGTTTCGAACGGTCAGGACGTGTCACGGAAACCGTACGACCATGACGAGTTCAATGCATGCGAGGTTCCAGCGGACCGTGCGGCGCTGGATGCCTTGTGCAACCAGTATCTGCTTAAATCGAAGCGGGTCGCTTTCCTGATCGGCAGTCGCGGCAATGACGCGGAAACCGCCAAGATTCTGCTCGAGGTAGCCGAAAAATTTTGCATTCCTGTTGCGACCACATTATCCGGAAAGGGCGCGTTTCCTGAGGATCATGCCCTTTCGCTCGGCGTGTATGGATTCTCGGGCCACTCGCGGGCTGTTCGCGTGATCAACTCGGATGAACTCGACGCCCTCGTCGTGTTCGGCAGCGACTTGAATCAGCGCGACAGCATGAACTGGACTGAGAAGCTCGCTGCCCAGAAGGAGTTGATCCTCTTCGACGACAGCTTCGACGCACCCGCGATGGGGCATGTGGCGCGCCGCAGAATCTTCTCCGGGATCGGCGCCGCCTTCCGTCTGCTGTCCCAGATGGACACGGAACGGAGCGCCGACTTTCGCACGGTGCTGGCAAAAAGAAAGGCATGGGTCGCCGAGGTCAACCAGACCCCGCTGTACGACTACCAGTTCGAGGACAGCGGTGCTCGGGATTCAGGCGATGATCTCTCGCTTTATCCGGGAGACGTCATCAAGCGCTTGTGCCAACTCCTGCCGAAGGACACCAACGTTGTCGTGGATTCCGGTGCTCACCGGATATTCATGGCCCATTACTGGCTTTCGTCGGGCATCGGCAACTATTTTTCATCCAGCTCTCTTGCGCCGATGGGTTGGGCCGTCGCCGCCGGGATCGGTGTCAAGCTTGCTGCGCCGGAGCGCCCGTGCGTCGTGGTGACGGGAGACGGATGCATGCTGATGCACGGAATGGAGATCCAGACCGCAGCCCGATACGGGGTGAAGATAATCTACGTCGTGCTGAACAATGCCGCGCACGGCGCCGTCCATATCGATGCGATCAAAAACGGTTCCATTCCGGAACAGTTCAGTAAGCTCCCGAGTCATGACTGGAGAGCTTTTGCCGCTTCGCTCGGTGTCGCGGCGCGCCTGGTCGAGCACCTCGATGATCTGGAGGATGCGCTGAGCGAGGCGTCGCGATTTGACGGTCCATTCCTGATCGAAGTGTTGACTGGCGTCTTTCCGGCACCGAACCGGTACTACGCCGAAAGCGCGGCTTGACCGTGAAAATGTGCGCGCGGTTCTGCTGCGATAGGGCGGACGGGCCGCCGCCCACGCAGCAGAACGGCAACGCCAGGCCGGCATCCGTCGCCAGCCTGGGTTGACGGAGTCGCGCGCCGTCGCATAGCATCCGGATTAGCGGTGCAGGCCGCTTCCGGGTCCGCGGAAAGGGTTGAACCCACCTGTAGCATGGCGTCAGGTATCTCACCATCCTTTGTGCTGGCGGTATTGCGGACCTTCGGCCCCCATACGCACGAGGATCTGCAATGAACAAGCTGCCTCCCAAGGCCAATCTCGACCATTTGAAGAAGCAGGCGAAGGAGTTGTTGCGTCTCTACCGCAACGGCAACGCCACAGCAATCGCGCGCTTCGTCCAACATCTTCCCGCCGCCGCGCACCGTACCGATAGTGAAGTGATCGCGCTTCAGCTTCGCCTGCACGATGCGCAGTCTTGCATCGCGCGCGAGTATGGCTTTCCTTCCTGGGTGGATCTGAACCGCTATGTCGAAGCGAGCGCGTTCGCGCATCACGATCAGGCGACGCTGATACGCCGCTGGCTTGTCCTCGCCTATGGCGGCGACGTCACCGGCACCTACGACGCGCCACGGCCGCGCGTCGCAGTTCAACTGCTGGAGGAACATCCCGGCCTTCTCGCAAACGACGCTTACGTCGCCTGTGCAGCGGGGCATCTCGAAGTGGTGTCCCGGACCATCACGGCCGATCCGAATTGGCTCAACCGCGCGGGGGGAGCGCTGAACCTCCCGCCGCTTGTCGCGGTGACACACTCGCGGCTGGGACAACTGCCCGAGTTCATTGCACGGCTACGCGAGTGCGCGCTGCATTTTCTTCAGGCCGGCGCCGATCCCAACCAGCGTATTGGCAACCGGTTTCCGCCGGCCTCGCTGGCAGCCCCCGACGAAACGGGGCCACTGTCCGCCCTTTATGGCGCGGCTGGAGTGGTCCGCGATCCGGCGCTCACGGAGATGCTCCTGAAGGCCGGCGCCGACCCGAATGACGGTGAATCGCTTTATCACTCGCTGGAAAATCCGGGCTGCACGCGCCTGCTGCTCCAGCACGGCGCCCGTGTTGCCGGCACGAATGCGTTACGGCGAGCGCTTGACATGCCGGACCCGGCCGCGCTCGAACTGCTGCTGGCGCATGGCGGCGACGCTAACGAACCGGCCGGAGAAGGACCCCACGAAAGCCTGGGGGGCTCCGCTGCTGCGTGCGATCGCTGTGCGCAGATCGCCTCGCCATATTGCCTTGCTGCTTGCGGCCGGCGCCGATCCCATGGCGAGCACGCCTGCCGGCACCAGTGCTTGTCGGTTGGCGATGCAGGTCGGTTTACCGGAGGTCGTGGAGCTCTTGCGCGCTTACGGGGCGCAGGAGAATCCAAGCGCGGAAGATGACTTCGTGGCGGCCTGTGCCCGCGCTGATTCGAGCGAGGCCCGTCGCATTCAGGCACGGCACCCGGAACTGCCGGGTTCGTTGCCGGAGGAGCGGCTTAGGCTGCTGCCCGATACCGCAGCATGGAGATCCAGCGCTGCGGTCGAGGTCATGGTCGAACTCGGCTGGCCTATCGCTGCGCGTGGCGGCGACTGGGATGCGAGCGCGCTAAACCACGCTGTGTTGCGTGGCGACGCGAAGCTGACGGCTCTTCTGCTTTCTCATGGCGCTAGCTGGCGTGAGACGCAGGGCTACGGAGACGATGTGCTTGGCACGCTGTCATGGGCCTCTGTCAACGAGCCAACAGGGTCTGAGAACCCAGACTGGATAGGTTGTGCCCGCGCGCTGATGGCCCACGGACTTCCCAAGGTGGAGCGGGACCCATCGAACCCGGAACGGGTGCTCATCGAAGGTCGGCCCAAACGGTTTTCCGAGGGCGTGACGGAGGTTTTGCTGGGAGACTAGCGATAGTTCACAAGATCGATGATGTCATTGAGAAACCACGGCAGAATCAATTGCGTATCGGGATAGCTGACGCCGACGCTGAGCCTCGGCGGCCTGGACGTGGCGTCAGCGGACGTCATACTGCCGCTAGTGTGCGCAGTGTAGGTATCCGTGGCGGCCGGACCTGGCCGGGGGACCTGATTGTTCGCAGGCGACCATGTCGAGGCGCAGCCGGAGATGAGCACGACGAGCGCCGCTGCGAAGCAAAACGGCTTCATGATGATGAACTCCAGCAATGTTGCTTTGACATTATGGCCGATCACAAATTCGTCCACGGTACGTAGCTGGGCTCCGCCGACGCGGGAGCCTCAGGTCGCCCCGTGGCCACCGCTCGAACCAGTCCGCCATTGAAGTATAGCGATGGTTCCGGCGGCGGCATGGGTCGACAAATGTCAGCCAAATGGGTCACGCCATCAGGTTGGCAGGCTGGACCTCGACCGTCACGTGCGACAGTCCCTTGAAGCGCTGGAGCACAGCATGATAGAACCGCGAATCCCGCTGTGACTCGCTGGTTGCGACAGATACGACCGCGCTCATGTGACCAGGACCCACCCGCCATACATGCAGGTCGACCACACGGTCGCCGCGATCCTCAATAGCATGACGGACGTTCTCCGCCATGCGCCGGTCCGGATTCATGTCGAGCAGGATTGCACCGGTGTCGCGCATCAACCCGTACGACCAGTTTGCAATCACCAGCGCGCCAACGATGCCTGCGAGCGGATCCATCCACAGCCAACCGAACGTGCGCGCAAGTACGAGGCCGATGATTGCCAGCACGGAGACCGCCGCGTCAGCCATGACGTGGATGTAGGCCGAGCGGATATTGTGATCCTGGGTTGCTGCATCATGAGCGTCATGGCCGTGCTCGTGCTCTTCGAATTCGATCTCGTGTTCGCTGTCCGGCATCCGCACGATGGCCTTGAATGTATGCGGCTCAGGAATATCTGCCTTCGATTCCAGATAGCCGCCACGGTCCGCAAAAGCAAATACCTGTTGCGTCCCATCCGGCCGCACGGTTGTGACGGACACTGCCGACGCGTCGAGTCGCGAGTTCGCCGTCGCCGGCGTGATCCGGAAAACGGGCGGCACACCATCCTCGAAGACGGAGACGGCAAACACGCCGGACGGAGCGAAAATCTTCTGCACTTCGTCTTCGTGAGCGTGCTCGTCGCTACCATGACCGTGCCCGTGGCTATGACCATGGCTGTGTCCGTGATGGTCGCCACTGAGCAGCCAAACGCTTGCCAGGTTGACCAGCAGGCCGACCACCGCGATGGGAATGGCTTCGCCGAAGTGAATCGGCACCGGCGACAGAAAACGCGACACCGCTTCGTAGCCGATCAGGATGGCAATCATCGCAAGCACGATGGCGCTCGTGAATCCCGCGAGGTCGCCAAGCTTGCCCGTGCCGAACACGAAGCGGGAATCGGCAGCGTGTTTGCGCGCGTAGGTGTACGCGAGGGCCGCGATCAGCATGGCGCCGGCATGCGTCGACATATGCAGACCGTCGGCAACAAGCGCCAGTGACCCGAACATGCTGCCGCCGACGATTTCAGCCAGCATCATCGCGCTGCAGAGCGCAATGACCGCCCATGTCCTGCGCTCGTTCTGTTCATGGGCCGCGCCCAGAAAGATATGGTCGTGTCCTGCGCCGAATGCGGCGTTTTTGAAATCACTCATGTTTTGCTCTACTTGAAATAGCTGTGAACGACCTCAATGAGCTGGTCGGTTGCGCTGCCGGCAGGCTCTTCGTGGGTTTCGGCATCGACGAGATGCGTGCGGATATGGTCTTCGAGCACGACCGCCAGCAGGCCATTCATCGCACCGCGACAACTGGTTATCTGCTGCAGCACGTCGATGCAGCCCTGCTCTTCCTCGAGCGCCCGCTCGATGGCTTCCACCTGCCCCTTGATGCGGCGCACGCGGTTGAGCAGCTTTTGTTTCTCGCGAATGGTGTGGCTCATTGATGACCTCCGATATACCGGAGGGGAGTATATGTCAGATAGGGTAGGGGGGTATACGAATTTTTCGTAAACGAAAGGTAATTGAAGGGGTGTGGTTGCTCGTGCCGCGTGGGTGTCCGTCTGCCGGGGCGCTCTCATTGATTCGCTAAGCAGCGAGTGCACGTTAATGCACCGCGCGGTTCTGAATGCGCCTGGCTTTTGCTCAAATGCAACGCTGAGGGGACCCTATGGATTTAGCGGTCACGGACAGATTCTTGGATTGCTGGATGCGAAAAATGTGCTGCATCCGTTCACCAACCCATCGACCCTTGATGACGTCGCCCTCGTGACGTTCGACGGCGCGGGCCATTTTGCGTGGACCGACTTCGGGATGATCAATGGGCTACCGAAAGGAGGGCAGACTGCATTCAATCCGAACCAGACCGGTACCTTACCTACACGGTGAACGCCGATTTCCCCGGCACCATGCAAATCGTCTATACCACCGGCCCGGTGCCGGCCGGTGTCGAGACCGATCTGGAAATAGTCGTCTCTGACGACGGGACGCTCATCAAATCCGTTGTCTCCAGGGCGGTTGTCCCGTCAGCCGCGCCGACCCCCGACGGCACGGCATGTCCACCGGATTGCGAGCAAGGTGTGCAAGAAAGCTTTGAGGGGAAAAAGGTCTTGATATACGGCTTGCGTTAGTCGCGTCTTAGGGAGCACGCCTGCTCGCTATGGTGGTTTCTTGAGACGTTGATCCAACCAGGCAACATCCAGCGCATCGATCTCGGGGTTCCGGAGACGGGACAAAGGCCCAACCGCGGAATCAGACACCTGTTTCGCCGATTGCACTAGCCCCGATCGCGAGAATTTGCCGCCTATATCGTGCCAGTTCTATAGATATGCACCACTCAGGAAATCTTATACCGGTTCTGAGGACCGTCGACATACTGCTTCCTGGCGATTTCGAGGAGTTTTTCACGAAACTGGTCGAAGGCGTCGAGGATCGACCGCTCGTCGGAGCCAGCGTCAGGTTGCAGATTTCTTAGCATCGCGTCGTCAACCTGGAAGGTGATTTCGCGCGAATTGTCGTATCCCCAGAAACATACGCAATGTCTCGCGGCATCGTAGCTACGACTGGGATTGGGGAATTGAAGCGCCACGGTTACCCTTTCACGCGTGCAACCGAGTAACGCCACTTGCTGGCATTCGAATCGATTAAGGCAAAACTCACGCGTCTCTGTTCTGCGCGCAAAGCGTCCGCCGTTTCGAGGATAAGCGCGTGCGTCCTGCGCTCGACGGCATACGCACTCGAGCCACCTGTGATGGTCGAAGCTGGTTTGGTCTGTACTGACATGATAGGTCCCGGAACACCTGGTCGCGAGGCGCGACCAGCCTTTATGCCACTGTATACCCTTCGTGCGGTGCTAGTATCTTTTGTTGATTGCATGGTCGCTGAAGACCGTCGCTTCGCAACCGCGGCGCCATCGTCAATCGTAGGAGAAGAAACGGTCGAATTTGTCCATCTGTTCGAGGGCCATGCCCGAGCCGCGCACGACGCAGGTCAGCGGGGCATCGGCAATGAACACGGGGAGACCGGTTTCTTCGGCGAGCAGACGATCCAGGTCGCGCAACAGCGCACCGCCGCCGGCGAGCATGATGCCTCGTTCGGCGATATCGGCGCCGAGTTCCGGCGGTGTCTGTTCGAGGGCGATCTTGACCGCCGATACGATCTGGTTCAGCGGGTCGGTGAGCGCTTCGAGGATCTCGTTGCTGGAGACTGTGAAGCTGCGCGGTATGCCTTCCGACATGTTGCGGCCCTTCACTTCCATTTCCTTGACTTCCGAGCCCGGGAACGCGGAGCCGATTTCCTTCTTGATCGCTTCAGCGGTTTGTTCACCGATCAGCATGCCGTAGTTGCGGCGGATGTAGTTGACGATCGCCTCGTCGAACTTGTCGCCGCCGACGCGCACCGAACCTTTGTACACAATGCCGCCGAGCGAGATTACGCCGACTTCGGTCGTGCCGCCGCCGATATCGACAACCATCGATCCGGTCGCCTCGGATACGGGCAAGCCGGCGCCGGTTGCGGCGGCCATGGGCTCTTCGATCAGGTAGACCTGCGACGCGCCCGCGCTGTGCGCAGCCTCTTTGATTGCTCGTCGTTCGACCTGGGTTGACCCGCACGGCACGCAGATAATGATGCGCGGAGACGGCGCAAACATCCGGGGCGCATGCACCATCCGTATAAACTGCTTGATCATCTGCTCGGTGATATTGAAGTCGGCGATCACGCCGTCCTTCATCGGGCGGATCGCCTCGATGTTGCCCGGCACCTTGCCAAGCATCTGCTTGGCATCCTTGCCGACCGCCAGAATGGTTTTTTTGCCATTCGGGCCGCCTTCCTGGCGTATCGACACGACCGAAGGTTCGTCGAGGACAATACCCTTGCCGCGCATGTAGATCAGTGTGTTTGAGGTGCCGAGATCAATCGCCAGATCGTTGGAGAGGTACTTGCTCAGAAAACCGAACATTCAAAACCCTGTCTCGCAAGACGCGAGACGGTTGGTCCACCACTTGCGACCATGATACGGTCGGGAGAGGACAGCATAACAGTTTCGGAAGCCCGGGGAAGCCCCGTAGCATGTATCGCTATCTCGCCGCCAGCTTGTTCCTGCGCCTTCTGTTTTTGTTTGTGTCGCACTGCCACGGCTTCATCGTGCGACCTACCTGCGTAGCTCAGCGTTATTTTATAGACTCCTCAAGAAAAACAGCCTTTGCAACGTGGCAATCTGCCCAGCGCGTGTCATTTAAGGGGCTACGACCAGAATTGCTTGCGTAGCCTGTCCAATACGTGGTGTTCATCGAGCCAATGAATCTCCTGCTTGCGCTGGAGGCTGTGCCTATAGCGCTGCAGCGACGCACCAAACATCAGCGTCATTCCAATCAGGATGCCCCACATTGCATATGTCATATCAGCCTTTCCAATCTGTTCTCCCTTTACATCGGGCGACAGACTGCGAGATAGAGAAAGAGCACTCGCGCGCCCCAGCGCTTCCAAAAATCACGTTGGGTCACTCAGTGCTTATGGCGCAGCCAGTCGCGAACCGGATGCGTGTCTAGCCAACGGGTAACCGGCTCGTCCTTGTGTTCTCGCCTGTACCGTGCCGCTGCGAATATCGCGACGCATAGCAGTACTACGACTCCGACTACAAAACTGATCATTGACTGGCTCATGGCAACCTCCTTTGAGATCAGAACCATGTTTATATTTTAGGTAACCAGAGAAATAGCAGCGGACATTCTCATTCGCCGAGCCTTGTTTCGCACGCTCCTTTTGCCGCAGTTGGGTGCCGTTGTCCAGAAGCGACACATCGCAAGTTCGGATTTAAGTTGTAACGCCCGTCGCGACGCGACGGGGGGCGTGTGCCTGCGAGAACCGGCGAGGAAGCTGGAGACCAAGGATTACATCGATGGCGGCCCGGCCGCCGATCTCCGCGACGAGATAGGCCCAACGACGCGAAAACGGACCGCCCCGAATCCTGATGCGCTTGCCGAGCGCTGCCACGCCGGGAAGCTTGACGGGTCCTTCGATACGAAACCAGACGTCGAACATGTCCTTCGATGTGGACAGCAAATCAATGAGAATTTCGAATCCGCGATACTCGACTGTTCGTTGCATGAGGACCTCCAGCTCTCGCACCGTCGCAAGACGGGTAGATCAATGGTCGACCAGCTTTTCCTCGACCGTTGCGTTCAAACGCCCGAGAATGGACTTAGACGGATCTCTGCACTGCGTCTGATCGCTTACGAAACCGAAACCCGTTCAACACCATCTTGCGACGGCAGGCCACCTGCGCTGCTCGTCGCCTGGTGAACGCACACCCTGTTGCGTCCCGCTCGCTTTGCCTCGTACAGCGCAGTGTCCGCTCTCGTACTCAGTTGGTCCAGCGTTTCACCTGATCGCCAGGCGGCCAGGCCGCCGCTGATGCTGTACGTGCACGGCCCTGCAGCCGTTGTCACGGGCTGTGCAATGACTGCGGTACGCAGCCGCTCCGCGAGGCGCTGCGCGTCGTCCAGCTCTGTCGCCGGCAGTAGCACGGCAAATTCCTCACCGCCCATGCGCCCGAGCACGTCGCTACGCCTCAGTTGCATTTGAGTCACGCGGACAAATTCGCGCAGCACGGCGTCGCCGCCGGCATGACCGAGGGTATCGTTGATGGATTTGAAATGGTCGAGGTCGACGATCAGGAGCGAGGCGGGCAAACCTTGCCTGCCCGCTTCGGCCAGCAGTGTGCGTGCGACGGCTTCAAAGCCCTTGCGCGAGAGCGCCCCGGTGAGGAAGTCCCGATTCGCTGCCTCGCGCGCATCAGCGAGAAGTACGTCGTGCACCATCATCATTGCGGACATCGATAGCGTCGGCATAATTGCCGCTCCCGCGACCAGCAATAGTACGCTGCCTGTGGAGGCGAACATCAGCGGGCTCGACACACCGTCCAACCTCATGAAATAGAGTCCTCTTGCGGCCTGGCATAGGGCAAAGAGGAATGCCATCACAGCAGTTACCCAATAGGGATAGGCGGGCCGCCCGCGTGGCCGGTGCCGGATAACCAGAAGCGCCACTGCCAGGCAAACCGCAGTCGTGAACAGCGTTGTGACGAGTACCCGATTGGGAATGCTGTCGACAGCGTAACGCCAGTAGGCAAGCGCGATTCCAAGCGGCAGAAGTGAGGCGATCAGTACAGGCCAGTGGGCGCGGCGCCCCAAAAAACGGGCGCAGCCGGCGTAGTACGTGACGGCTGACAATGCCATCAACAGGTTCGCGGCGATGACGGAGAGCGCATCTGGAATCCTGCCGCGCATCAGGATAAGCGGTAATGCGATGACCATGCCGAGATTGGCGGCAAACCATTCGAGGACGCCGGGTATCCCCGACCGAACCAGGGAACCGAGCAGCACCAGCAATACCATGCTCAGGAGTGCGGACGTGGCGATAGCCACTGCGGGATCTAGCATACGAGTGAGACCTGCCCGGAAGAATTCGAGAGGCTGGAGTCGCGTCCAACGGTTGTAGTGAACCCTGCGCCCGCTGTTGCCGCACGGTGTATCTGAAAGGTCACCGGCCCTCTCCTGTCCGCGAGGCACATCGTCAACTTTGACCTGGATCGACAGCGAAAGCCACGTCCCGCGAAGCGCTTGCAGACGAACCCGTATGCGCGAGAAACAGCCGGATTTCGTCAGCGAGCCAATCGCGCAAGGCGCACACCTTGGGGTCGTCGCGGCTGCCAATGCGATAGACGAGGTCATGGCCGCGCTCGGCCTTGAGGCAGAACTGCGGGAAGGGGGCAATCAGACGTCCGGCGGCAATGTCGTCCGCCACGATCACGCTACGCCCCAGCGCTACGCCTTCGCCACGAATCGCTGCTTCGATAGCGAGGCTGCCATGACTGTATGCCGGCCCGCGGCCGCTGCGATTGCTGTCTACTCCCGCCAGCGCAAACCATTGCTCCCAGTTGGCCAGCATGCGGTCCTCATGCAGCAAGGTACATCCCGCCAGACTTGCCACGGAAGACAGTCCGCCCATCTTCGTTCGATAGGCAGGACTGCAAACCGGAGTCACCGTCTCTTCGAGAATCCGCTCGGCGAGCACACGTGGATAGCGGCCACTCCCGTAGCGTATGGCCACGTCCACCTCTGCGTCGTTCAGATCGACATGCGTGTCGGTCACGTCAAGGTGAACGTCGAGTTCCGGGTGAAGGGCCTTCAGCCGATGCAGCCGTGGCGCGAGCCACTTGTTCGCAAACGAAACGCTGGCGTTGATCTTCAGGCGCGCCACATTGTCGTGGGCACGAAGGCGTTCGGATTCCTTCGTCAGTTCTCCCAGCACGCGGGTAACGGCCAGTAGAAATTCGGCGCCGGCTTCGGTCAGCACGATCCGCCGGGTCAGGCGCTGGAACAGCGCGACGCCAAGATGGTTTTCGAGCGTCTTGATGTGCCGGCTCACTGCGCCATGGGTGACGTGTAGCTCCTGCGCCGCCAGCGTCATGCTCAACAGCCGCCCGGTTGCTTCGAAGGCGCGCAGCGTTTGCAAAGGGGGAAGCCGGTCGAACACAGTAGAGATATGCGTGAGTTGCACTCACGCATTATATGACGACAAATGGTTTGTCAGCCAAGGTAGCTGCCCTCAGTATCTGCAGGCAGCCGCGCGGGGCATCCCGCTCGTTCTTCTAAATTGGCATTCTCAGTGTTGCTTCGTTAATCATGGATCTTCTGGTTTTTAAACTCGTCGTTACGCCGCTGTTGCTGTTGGCTGCAAGTCTGGCCGTTCGTCGCTGGGGCGAAGCGATCGGCGGGTTTCTGGTGGGGCTGCCGCTCACCTCGGGGCCGATCTCGGTGTTTCTGACCCTGGAGCATGGACCTGCCTTTGCAGCGCAGGCTACGGCGGGGTCGCTTGTCGCGACGGCTGCGCAAGCGGCATTTTGTTTTGTCTATTGCCGACTGGCGCCCTTGGGGTGGCTCACGGCCCTGGCGGGCGCCTGCGCGACGTTTTCCATCGTAGCCGGTCTTCTGCAATGGAGCGCGCTCCCGGAAACCAGCCTGTTTCTGATCGCTATTCTGGCCGTCGTGCTCGCGCTCAACTTCATCCCGATCAACGCAGTCAGAGCCGGCAGGCTCGATTCGCCATGGTGGGATTTGCCCTTGCGTATGGTGCTGATCGCCGGCCTCGTGGTCAGTGTGACGCTGATCGCGCCTTACGTCGGGCCTAAAACGAGCGGCGTGCTCGCGTCGTTCCCGTTCATGGTGATCATTCTTGCGATTTTCGCTCACCGCATGATCGGCCCTGCAGCCGCGCAGCAATTGATGCGCGGCTTGGTGGCGGGACTGGTGGGTTTTGCCGCGTTTTTCTATGTGTTAAGCCTGACGTTGACGCGGCTGAACCTGCTTGCCGCTTACGGTAGCGCGATTCTCTGCACGCTCGCGATACAAGCGGTCTCCTTGTACCGGATGCGCCTCCCGGTCACCCTGCCGGCGGAGTAAGCTCAAGGCGAGGGGCGCGCCCGCGAAACCTCGCCTCACGCGTCCGGCGGCACCCCCAGCAATTGCAGCGAGCCGCCCGTCACCGCGCTGAATACCGGGCCGGCGACGGTACCGCCGTAGAATGCCCGCCCAGCCGGGTCGTCGATCATCACGGCGACGATCAGGCGCGGGTCGCTCATCGGCGCCATGCCGACGAACAGCGCGCGGTAGCGGTTCTTCGCATACGAGGCGCCGATCTGTTTGCGCGCCGTCCCGGTCTTGCCGCCCACCCGGTAACCTGCCACCGTGGCTGCCCGTCCAGTGCCGCCCGATCCGGTCGCCATTTCGAGCATCTCGCGGATAGCGCGCGCGGTGGCCGGCGTCGTCACCGCGTGTTCAGCACCGGCCGCAAGTGGGCCGCTGCCGTCGTCGACTTCACCGGCTTCCCCACCCATCTCGCGATCGAGCGGGTCTGCCAGCAGCAAACGCGCCGGATGCAGCGTGCCGTCGCCGGCATAGGCGGTGTACACCTGCGCGAGCTGCAGCAGCGAAGTCGATAAGCCGTAGCCGTAAGCCATCGTCGCCTGCTCGATGGGACGCCAGCGCTTGAATGGCCGTACCTTGCCCGCGGCAGCGCCGGGGAAAGTCAACTCGGGCCGGCGCCCCAATCCGTATTCCTGGTACTTGTTCCAGATCGTCTCGGCGGGCAGGTTGAGCGAGAGCTTGGCCAGCGCGATGTTGCTCGACTTCTGCACCGCTTCCGCGACGGTCATCACGCCATGATTCGAGGTGTCGTGAATCACCGCCGGTCCAATCCTGTACCAGCCGGGCGAGGTATCGATCAGGCTTTGCGGCCGGACCTTGCCGCTGTCTATCGACAACGCCACCACCACTGGCTTGATGGTCGACCCAGGCTCGAACGTATCGACTACCGCGCGATTGCGCAGTTGCTTGCCGCTCAGCCGGGTACGGTCGTTCGGGTCGAAGCTCGGGTAGTTCGCCAGCGCGAGAATCTCGCCGTTGCGCGCGTCCAGCACCACCACGCTGCCGGCCTCCGCGCTGTGCTTCGCAATCGCCGTCTTCAGTTGCGCGTAGGCCAGTTGCTGGATGCGCCGGTCGATGGTGAGGCGGATCGTCGCGCCGTTATGCGCCGGCACGAGCGGACGCGTGTCCGACACCGCCCGGCCGAGCCGGTCGCGGATCACCTCGCGCTGGCCGGCCTCGCCGTTCAACTGCTGGTTGGCGGCGAGCTCGACGCCTTCCTGGCCTTGATCCTCGATATCCGTGAAGCCGACCACGTGCGCGGCCGATTCGCCTTCCGGATAGAAGCGCTTCGAATCGGCGACCTGGGTGATGCCGGCGAGCCCCAGTTTGTCGATCTGGCTCGCCGTGTCCGCGTCCACCTGGCGTTTGAGCAGCACGAACGCCTTGTCGCCGGCCAGACGCCGGCGCAATTCCGCGAGCGGCACGTCGAGCAGAGTGGCGAGCGGCGCGACACTCAGTTCGTCGAGCAGCTTTGGCGTGGCCCAGATCTCATAGGTCGCGAGGCTGACCGCCAGCATCGAACCGTTGCGGTCGACGATCCGGCCGCGCGTCGCGTCGAGTTCGATGGTGTGCTGATAGCGCTTCTGTCCCTGACCGACATAGAACGCCTGATTGACTACCTGGATCCAGAAGGCACGCGCGGCCAGCGACCCGAAGGCCGCGAACATCAGCAGGATGACGAATTTTGAGCGCCACATCGGCAGACGCGATGCGAGCACAGGGTTTTTGGCGACCGGCGCGTACGGGTCGTGCGGCTGCGATTTTTTCTTCTGGATCATGAATACGGATACGGGCAGTGGACGCGACCGGCGGTGGCCTGCGGTGACCGGCCGTGAGTCGAGGCCGGGCATTCGATCGACGCTGCTCGAGCGTGCTCCCTGGATGGCGGCGCACGCGCTAGCGTGAGCCGGGTTAGTGTGCGCCGCCCGTATCGGCGGCGGTGAAGACCTTGAGCTGCCAGCGAAAGCGCACGGCCAGCATGCGGACGGTGAAGCCGCCAACCAGAACCACCACCGAGGCCGGCCCCTGCGCGACGCCGAGGGACTGCAGGCTCAGATACAGCGCAGCGGCCCCTAACGCGATGCTCGCGTAGAGATCCTGGCGCAGCACCAGAGGCATCTCGTTGCACAGCAGATCGCGCAACATGCCGCCGCACACACCGGTGATCGCGCCCGCCAGCGCGACGATCAAGGGGCTCACTTCGAGCGTGGCTGCAATATCGCAGCCGATGATGGTGAACGCGATCAGGCCGATCGCGTCGACGCTCACGAACAGTCCTTGCAGGTTGCGCAGCCACTTCGCACCGGCGGCTGCAGCCGCTGCAGCCGTGATTGTAATGAGAACGTAATCTGGATGCGAGATCCACGCAAGCGGATAGTGGCCGAGCAGGACATCGCGCACCGTGCCGCCGCCCAGCGCGGTGACGGTACCGACGAGGCACAGGCCGAAGCGGTCCATGCCGCGACGCATGCCCATCAGCGCGCCGGACATGGCTTCGGCGACGATGGCGAGCAGATAGAGGGAGTGGAGCAGCATGGCGAAAACCTTTGTCGTCGCGCCGGCCGCCTCGGCTCTTCGTTAGAACCGGCGGCTGGCGCGTGAAAAGGGGCCATTATGCGAAGCGCGGATGCCGAATGAAAATTCGTTAAGGAGAATTCGGGGATGCCAAATTCTGCTTAGGGTGCTTGCCGGTGCGAGCGTTGTGCGTGTGTCTGCGACACGCCCGTTCAGGCCGGCAGCGCGAAACTGGAGATCGCCTCGCGCAGCACCCCGACCTGATCCTTCAGCGAATGCGCGGCGGCGGCAGCCTGTTCGACGAGCGCTGCATTCTGTTGCGTCACCTGATCCATCTCGCCGACGGCGCGATTGACCTGTTCGATGCCCGCGCTCTGTTCGCGCGAGGCGTGGCTGATTTCCTCGAGAATCTCGTTCACGCGACGTACCGACTGGACGATCTCGCCCATCGTCGAACCGGCGTTGGAGACCAGCGACGCACCGGCTTCGACGGTATGCGTCGAGGTTTCGATAAGCGCCTTGATTTCCTTGGCGGCGGTGGCCGACCGTTGCGCGAGGCTGCGCACTTCCGCGGCGACGACGGCGAAGCCGCGGCCCTGTTCCCCGGCGCGGGCGGCTTCGACGGCCGCATTGAGCGCGAGGATGTTGGTCTGGAAGGCGATGCCGTCGATCACGCCGATGATGTCGCCGATCTGCCGCGAGCTATGGGTGATCTCGCCCATGGTGCGCACCACGTCGTCGACCACGCGGCTGCCGCGCGTGGCGACATCCGCGGCCTGGCCGGCGAGTTGCGCTGCCTGGTTGGCGCTCTCGGCGTTCTGTTTCACGTTGACGGTCATCTGATCCATGCTCGACGCGGTCTGCACGAGGGCAGAGGCCTGTTGTTCGGTGCGTTGCGAGAGATCGGTGTTGCCGGCCGCGATTTCGGTGGCGCCGATGTTGATGTTCTCGGTCCCGGTGCGCACGCGGGACACGGTTTCCACGAGGGCGGACTGCATCGTGTGCAGGGCATGCAGCAGGCTGCCGGTATCGTGATGCCGGAGCGGGACGCCGACGGCGAGATTGCCGGTGGCCATGCGTTGCGCAGCGACGACGGCAACTTCGAGGTCGCCGCCGAGGGTACGGCGCACGCTGCGCAGCACGAGCATCATGACGATGCTGGCGACGCCGCCGAGCACGACAGTGATGCCGAGCCAGACCAGCAGGTTGGCGTAGAAGGCTTGCTGGACGTCGTCCATGTACATGCCGCTCGTGACGTTCCAGTCCCACGGGGCGAAGCGCAGCGCGTAGGTCGTTTTCGCGACCGGCTGATCGTGGCCGGGTTTAGGCCACAGGTAGCTGTAGAAGCCGCCGCCGGCCTGGTTGCCGGCCTTGACGAGATCGACGAACAGATGATTGCCGGCGGGGTCCGTGAACCCGGACATGTCCTTGCCGTCGAGTTCGGGCTTGATGGGGTGCATCAGCATGATGGACTGCGAATTGCTCACCGAGACGTAGCCATCTGTGCCGTAGCGGACGGAGGAGAGCGCTGCAAGGGCCTGTTTCTGGGCGTCGGGTTCGGTGAGGGTGTGTTGCTGGAACAGCGTGTAGTAGTGATTGACGATACTGACGGATTGCTGGACGACGGCGGTGAGCTGATCGCGGCGCTCAGAAATCATGGAAGCGCGGTTTTGCCACGCGCCGAAGCCGCCGATCAGGATCAGGCCGATCCATAACACGACGATCATCGACCCGAGTTTTCTGTTCAAGGTCATGTTCTGCATAACGCGTCTTCCATCAGTGGGGTGGTCGGTCAAGGTTTCGGGTTTGTCGCCCCTGCTGCGGGCTACAGACTTTGCCTATGCTGTTTAACGGCTTTGGTTGGTTTGAGGTGTAGTAGGGGGGAACCCTGAGTTTTTGCTTTTTCTTTTGTCTGATTAATGGTGGTTTTGTTTTTCATCGGACGTTTGCGCGTTCAGACTTCTCCGCATTGTTTTGCGTATTGCGGCACGGTGGCTTCTGAATTGATGCGAGTATGGAAGCGTTTGGGCCGGCGAAGCTGTTGCTCAAGAAAGGCTGATTGTCTTCTGAAAGACCTGGCTGCTCCGCACACAGTCAGTGTTAATAGGAAGATAAGGAAATGGAAATATGCTGGGCAATAATAAAATCAATATGAAGCCGTAAATCGGTCATAGGCGATTAATCAAAATAATTTAGAGCGAACAACGACATGACTTGTCAACGTTCCGCGCATCAGCGTCGAGGGTCCGAAATTGACTCCACGCATATTGCAAAGGGCCTGCACTCTCGACATTACCGCCGGCACGGTGTCATTAATTTTGACAAATCTGCCAACGACGAACAGCTTCTTTGAGATGCTGTCATGCGACAGCGTCAAAAAAATTATCCGGGCGCCGTACCAGCGAGCGATCGAATGACACCTATTTCGAAAAGCCACAGACCCATAGCGCCACGCTTCACACCGGGTCTTTGTCCGGCGGTCCCTCGGGCCGTTGCGGCTCGTCGTTGTGATGACCCGGCGAGGGCGGCACGAACGGTTCGCCCTCCGGATCGCGTGTCGGGTCCGCAAGCGGGTCGGGAATCGGAGTGGTATGTATGCGGCAAATCATGACGTCACCTCGCGGGAGGGGAACGGCGCCCCGGCACGCGGGACACGCTCAACTGCCAGTAGTGTTCGGCGCGAAACACATCCTCGTAGCCATGCGGCCCGAACGCGCGTAGCTGGCTCTCATAAGCATAGACCGCCTCGCGCTTCAGGAACGCCTGACGTTCGGCGTCGATCTTGTGATCGACCGACGGGTGCGCCGGCGTCGCCAGAATGCCGCGTTGCGCCAGATCCGCGAGACGCGCCTCGACCACGCCCGGCCAGCGGCGGTGGATCGCATCCTCGTAGGCAAACCACGTCAGATGCAACAGCCGCGGCAGGATTTCGCAGCAGGCGTCGTACACCAGCGTGTGATCGGCGTGGTGCAGGCCGAGCGGCATGACCAGCGTATTCGCGGTCGAGCGGTAGATGGTTTCTTCGAGCGCGGCCGCCAGCTTGCCGATCGACGGCGAGTCGAGATACTGGCTAGCGCGAAACGGCATCCTGACCGGCACGGCGTCGAGCAACTCGAGCGCACGGTTGTCTTCCAGCGTGCGCGCATTTACCGATTCATGCGCGCTCGTGAAACCGGCCTTGCGATCCCATTCGGTTTGCATATCCGGCTCGGGCGCCGCCGCGAAGACGGTGCAGACGACGGCGTCGGGATGGGTGGCGAGCAACGCGCCGCAACTGAATACGGCGTCGTCGAAATGGGGCGAGACAACAAAGAGGCGCGGACTGGTTTCGCTCATGGGAATCGCTATCGGTTTTCGCAGGCGCGGGAAGCCGCATTCGGCATGCTGACGAGAATGCGTCACCTCAGCTTAGTCGGTATTGGCGCAGCTTGCGCAGGACCTCTATGTCTCCGCAATGCCTGTGCCCGCTCGGCGGCTTCCTGTAAGCGCTCGCCGTCGCCGGTGCACGCTTTAGCGCTTACTCGGATCCGATGCAAGGCGGTCGCTCCGAGTTAGTGCTTACTCTGCTCCCATGCAACATAGCCGCGCCGCGGTTCACCTCAAGCGGGGATGGACCCTCCGCGCTCACACGCCGCGTAAGTCTTCCGGAGTGTCCACGTCGCGCAGAATGCCCGGATCGTCGAGATCGAGCCGCGTGACCCGATGCGTGGCGAGCAAGGCTCGCGCGCCGGTGTCGCCGTCGAGCTCCCGCAAGGCGTCGAGGTGTTCGGGGCCGAAGCCGACCGGGTGCCCGCGTTGATCCTGATAGAACGGCACGACGATCGATGCGCCGCCGTCGAGCGTACGCGCCACGGCTTCCACGGTGGAGACGGCGATCCGTGGCATATCGGCGAGCGCGACGATCCAGCCTTCCGAGTCGGCGCTTGCGTCGATGCCGGCGGCAAGGCTCGCGCCCATGCCGCGTTCGGCGTCGCTGGAGAACACCACGTCGCAGCCGGCTTCGTTGAGCACGTGCGCCAGCGCCTCCGAGCCGGGCCGCACCACGGCCAGCACGTGGCTCACCACGAGCAGCAGGCGATGCGCCGCCTCCTGGGCGACAATGCCGCCGTCCGGCATGCGGGCGAGCAGTTTGTTGTGCAGACCGGCCGGATCGAAGCGCGACCCGTAGCCAGCAGCAAGCAGGACGCCGGTGGCGAGGGAGGCATAGGCCATGGGCGGCACCTGAAGAGGGGATGAGGCGATTGTGCGGCGCAACCGGCGAGCAGGCAAGCGCCAATGTGCCCGGCACCGGTTTGCTTTGCCGACGCGGACGCGCCAGTACGAATGTGCCGGCACGAATGCGCCATACCGTCGCGCAGACGTGCAATCTTCGTCGTCCCTCGGTCTGGCTTATCGCAGAGGGCATGACCGGGCCACACCTGACCGGACCAGGCGTGCCCAAGTCAAACGTGCCCCGGTCGTACCTGCCCCAGTCAAACCTGCGTCGCCGTCATCACCTTATCGAGCGTGATCGGCAAATCGCGCACCCGCACGCCGGTGGCGTGATACACCGCATTCGCCAGCGCGGCCACCACGCCGGTCAGGCCGATCTCGCCGATTCCCCTGACGCCCAGCGAATTGATATGAGGATCCGGTTCATCGATGAACGTGACATCCAGCGAGCCGATATCCGCATTCACCGGCACGTGATATTCGGCGAGATTCATATTGACGAAGCGGCCATAACGCGCATCGAGCAAGGTGTCTTCTTCGAATGCGGCGCCCACGCCCCACACCATGCCACCCATCATCTGGCTGCGCGCGGTCTTCTGATTGAGCACCCGGCCGACGTCGTACACGCCCACGATCCGCGGCACCCGGATCGTGCCGAGGTCCGCATCCACGTGGACCTCGACGAACACCGCGCCGAACGAATGCAGCGAATATTCGTTGCGCTCCTCGCCAGGCTTCACGCTCACCACGGCCTCAATGGGCTTGCCGCCGGCGCGCGCGAGAATCGCGGCCGCGGGGTCGCGCAATGACGGATTCGAGCGGCTCACCACCCAGCCGTTCTCCGTGCTCACATCGGACAGTGCCATGCCGTGCAGCGGCGACGCGTTGTCGGCCAGCGCGAGCGAGAGCAACTGATTGCGCACCTGCGTGCAGGCGTCGTGCACCGCCGGCGACACGCTCGCGGCCGACTGCGAGCCGCCCGAGCCGGGCGCTTGAGGCAGGCTCGAATCGCCCAGCGCGAAGTGGATTTTTTCGGGCGGAAAGCCGAGCGCATCGGCGCACACCTGGGTCATCACGGTATAGGTGCCGGTGCCGAGATCCTGCGTACCCGAGGCGACCATCGCGGTCCCGTCGGGCAGGATGCGTGCAATCGCCGCGGCCGGGCTGCGGTTGGCGGGATACGTGGCGCTCGCCATCCCGAGGCCAATCAGCGTGTGGCCGGAGCGCATCGAGCGCGGTAGCGGCGTGCGCCGCGACCAGCCGATTTTCTGCGCGCCGATCTCATAGCACTGGCGCAGCGCCTTGCTCGAAAACGGCTTGTTCTCCTGCGGATCGACCTCGGCGTAGTTCTTCAGCCGCAGCGCGACGGGGTCCATCTTGAGCGCCCACGCGAGTTCGTCCATCGCCGATTCGAGTGCGAACGAGCCGGTTGTTTCGCCGGGCGCGCGCATGAACGTGGGGGTACCCAGGTTCAACTGCACGAGACGGTGCGTCGTCACCTGATTCGGCACGGCGTAGAGCATGCGCGTGACCATGCAGCAGGTCTCGGTCCAGTCCTCGAACACCGACGTGTTCGAGATGCTGTCGTGCCGCATCGCGGTGAGGGTGCCGTCGTGCCGCGCGGCGAGCGTGAAATGCTGCTCAGTACGCGGACGAGCGCCTACCGAACCGAACATCTGCGGGCGCGTGAGCGCGAGGCGAACCGGGCGTCCAGTCTGCTGCGCGGCCATCGCGCAGAGCACCACGTGCGACCAGGACGAGCCCTTGCCGCCGAAACCGCCACCGATGAACGGCGAGATCACGCGCACGTTGTCGGGCGATACGCCAAGCGCTTTCGCCACGGCGTTGCGCGTACCGCTCACGCCCTGGGTGGAGTCGTACAGCGTCAGTTGCGGGCCGTCCCAATGCGCCATGGTGGCGTGCGGCTCCATCGGGTTGTGATGTTCGACCGGCGTCGTATAGACGGCGTCGACGCGCACGCTGCCGGCGGCGAGCCCCGCATCGAAATCGCCGCGCCGCGTGTCGGTCTGGCGGCCCTGCGGACTGATCGGCGCGTGCGCGTTCGCCTTGGCACTGTTGAAGTCGAGCACGCCGGGCGCGGACTGGTACGCGATGCGCAGTTGCTGCGCGGCGTCGGTGGCATGTTCGAGCGTATCGGCGACAACCACCGCGACCGGCTCGTTACTGTAATTAATCTGGTTGTTCTGCAACAGCGAGAGATAACGGCCGGCCGGCTGCGCCAGCGGCGGGCGCCCGCCGTTGGGCAGGCGCGGCGCGTTCTGATAAGTCATCACCAGCAGCACGCCCGGCAGCGATTGCGCGCGGCTCGCGTCGATCGACGCAATGGTGCCGCTCGCGATGGTGCTGGTCACCAGTACCGCGTGCGCGAGGCGCGCCTCGGGAAATTCCGCGGCATAGCGGGCTTCGCCGGTGACTTTCAGCAGGCCGTCGGTGCGGTCCATCGGCTGACCGACCAGTGGGGCATTCAGGTTCATGCGACCCCCCCGGTCCGGCCGGCGGCCTGGTTCACGGCTCGTACGATCGAGCGTTGCGCGAGGCGCACCTTGAAGCGGTTGCCGCTGAGCGGCTGCGCCTCGCCCATGGCGGCTGCGGCGGCTTCGCGCAACCTCGCATCGGCGAGCGGCCGGCCGGCGAGCATCTGCTCCGCGATGCTCACGCGCCATGGCTTATGCGCGACACCGCCTAACGCGATATGCGCAGTCGTCACCGTATTGCCGTCCATTTGCAGCGCCGCGGCCACCGAGACGAGCGCAAACGCGTAGCTCGCGCGGTCGCGCACTTTCAGGTAGTGGGAATGGTCGCTAAAAAGCGGGGGCGGCAGGTCGACCGCCGTGATCAACTCGCCGGGTTGCAGCGTCGTATCCACCTCCGGGTGGTCCGCGGGGAGGCGGTGAAATTCGCCGATCGGAATGGTGCGCTCGCCACGCGGGCCGCTTACGCGCACCACGGCATCGAGCGCCGCGAGCGCGACGCTCATATCCGACGGGTTCACGGCGACACATTGCGAACTGGCGCCGAGAATCGTGTGCGTGCGGTTTTGTCCCTCTATCGACGCGCATCCGCTGCCCGGCTCACGCTTATTGCATTGCGTGAAGGCCGTGTCGTAGAAGTAGCCGCAACGGGTGCGCTGCATCAGATTGCCGCCCACTGTCGCCATGTTGCGCAATTGCGGCGAGGCGCCCGCCAGAAAGGCTTGTGAGAGCAACGGATATGGCTCGCGCACCAGCGCATGATTGGCGGCGTCGCTGTTGCGCACCAGCGCGCCGATGCGCAGGCCGCCGTCGGGCAGGGTGCCGATCGTGTCGAGCCCGCGCAGGTGTGTGATATCGACGAGGTGCAGGGGCCGCTCCACGCCCCCTTTCATCAGGTCCAGCAGATTGGTGCCGCCGGCGATAAACGCCGTGCCGGGTTGCTGCGCTGCGCGCAGCGCGCTGCCGAGGTCGACAGCGCGTTCGTAGGAGATCGCGTCCATGCGGGCCTCCTAGGCGTTGCCGGTGTCGCCGCTGTGCACGGCGCGCACGGCGGCGACGATATTGGCATACGCACCGCAGCGGCAGATATTGCCGCTCATGCGTTCGCGGATTTCGTCGTCGGAGAGTTGCGCGGGACGGCTGCGCACATCCGCGGTGACGGTGCTTGCCGTGCCGCCGTTGAACTCGCTCAACAGTGCGGTCGCGGAGCACAGTTGCCCCGGCGTACAGTAGCCGCACTGGAACGCGTCATGTTCGATGAAGGCGCGCTGGATCGGACTCAGCACGCCGTTGCTGGCGAGGCCTTCCACGGTGGTGATCGTCTCGCCATCGTGCATCACGGCGAGCGTGAGGCACGAGTTGATGCGCCGGCCTTCCGCCAGCACCGTACAGGCGCCGCATTGCCCGCGGTCGCAGCCTTTCTTCGTGCCCATCAGGCCGGCGTATTCGCGCAGCGCATCGAGCAAGGTCACGCGCGGCTCCAGTTGTAATGTGTAGGCGCGGCCGTTGATGTTGAGCGTGACCGGCCGTGGCGGCTCAGGTACGCGTGCTGCGGCGGGCGGCGCGACAGCGGGCTGCGTTTGCGCTTGCAGACGCGGTGCGACACCGACAGTCGCGGCGGCAGCCGCGGATTGCAGGAAGCGCCGGCGCGAGGGTTGATTGGGGCTGGCGATAGATGTTTCGTCCGAACCCGGAGAGACTCGATTCCTGGACATAACGTTCTGTTTGCTCCATGAAAGGTCGATGCAATGCACTGACAGCGAAGGGTCAAGTAATTCCGGTGCCGCGGAGGCGCCTGATGGCCCGTTCGGGCTGCGACGGTTCAACAGGGCGAAGCCCCGGGACAGAAAGGCACAAGCAGGCACAAGCGGACACCCCGTGGCATTGCTCTGCACAATGCGTTTAACTATATGCAATACGAGAGATGGTCAGGCGCTGTTTATTGGGCCAAAACCGAAACACTGTTTTGTGCGATACAGAGGACCGACGCGGCCGTCGCACGCGGGGCATGAGAGACGGTATTCAGGCTGGTGCCGGAAACATCGCTGACTGCGCTTTTTGGTAAGGCATGCAGATCAAATAAAGCCTTATGCCGAGGCCAGAGCCGTTAACGTTTCGCGCAACCACACGAGCGCCGGATCGACATGATTGCGCGGATGCCATGCGAGAAACAGCGTGAAACCGCGTGCCTCGAACGGCAGTTCGAAAAGGTCGAGCCGGTTGGTGTGACGCGCGGCAAAGCGCGCCGGCAAGGTGGACACGTAATCCGAATGGGCCAGCAGCTCGGGGACCAGCGTGAAATGCTGGACCGAGAGCGCGACACGCCGCTCGCGGCCGAGCGCGTCGAGATGCTCGTCCATGAAGCCGTGGAAGCTGCCGCCGCTGGTCGACACCAGTACATGATTCAACGCGCAGTAGGTCTCCAGATCGAGTGGTGCGGTGCCGCGCGGATGCCCCTTGCGTTGCGCGAATACGAAACGCTCGTCATGCAGTTTGCGGGCTTTCATCGCGGCCGGAATCATCCGCTCCGAGCCGAGCAGCAGATCGATCTCGCCGCGCTCGAGGCGCTCCGCCACCGACGGCTGATCGGCCACCACGAACGCGATGCGCACGCCCGGCCCGGCCAGTTCGGGCAGCCGCTCCATCAAGGGCAGGCCGAGCACGGAGGTGGCGTTGTCGTTGGCGGCGATCACGAAGCGGCGCGTGTCCGTATGCGGATCGAAGGCCGGCTGGTGGCGCACCACAACTTCGAGGTTCTTCAGCGCCGCATGCAACGGCTCCATCAAGGCGAGAGCCCGTGCGCTGCGCGTCATGCCGCGACCGGTTTCGGCGGGGATCAACAGCGGGTCGCCGAAGATCTGCCGCAGCCGCGCGAGTTGCGTCGAGACGGCCGGCTGCGTCAGATGCAGGCGCTCGGCAGCGCGGGTGACGTTGGATTCGGCGAGCAGGGCGTCGAGCGATACCAGCAGGTTCAGGTCGATACCACGAAGATCAATCATATTGATGGGTCGCATTCCAGTAATTGATTTCAAGAATACGTAGCCGGTGGCTAGAGTTCAAGCGTCCACTCAACCCCTTCTCTGGAGTCAGACATGAAAGCCTGGATGCTCGATCAACCCGGTCAACCGCTTGCCCTGCGCGAGGTCGCGCAACCGCTGCCGCGCCGTGGGGCGGTGCTGGTGCGCATGGAGGCGGTGCCGCTCCTCAGCTACACGCGCAGCTACCTCGAGGGCAAGCTGCCGTATGCGTATCCGCCGGGACCGTTTTCGCCGGGGACCAATGGCGTGGGCCGGGTGGAAGCGCTCGGCGAGGGCGTGGTGGCGTTTCGCGTGGGCCAGCGCGTGAGCGTGAATCCTTACTGGGTCGCCGACGAAACCGTGCGCGAACCGGCTCAGGCGCTGCTCGGCCTGACGGCGATCAGCGCCGACAGCGGCGCACTGCTGGCCGAGTTCCCGCACGGCACATGGCGCGAACTGGCCGAATTCCCTGCGGCGACGCTGATTGCGCTGGACGGTCTCGACAGCACGCCTTCCGCGCGGCTCGCCGTGCTCGCCAAACTTGTGGTGCCGTTCGGCGGCCTGCGGCGCGGCCGGCTGGCCGCAGGCGAGACGGTGGTGGTGAACGGCGCGAGTGGCTACTTCGGCTCAGCGGCGGTGCTGGCGGCGCTCGCCATGGGTGCGAGCCGGGTGGTCGCGCTCGCCAGGCGGGCGGAGCCGCTGCAGGCGCTCGTCGAACTGGGGCGCGGGCGGGTGGTTCCGGTCGTGTTGTCCGGCGAGGTGGCGCGGGACGTGGCGGCGATTCGCGCCGCCTCAGGCGGCGGGGCGGATCTCGCCTTCGATATGGTCGGCCAGGCGAGCGATCCGCACGCGACGCTTGCCGTATTGCGCAGCTTGTACCGCGGTGGCCGGCTGGTATTGATGGGCAGCATGCAGGTCGAGTTGCCGATTGCCTATCAGGAGATGCTGCTGAACAACTGGGAGTTGATTGGCCACTTCATGTACACGCGCGCCGACTATCTCGCGCTGGTGGCGTTGGCAGCGTCCGGGCAACTTTCGCTCGACGCAGTGGAGTTGAAGCCGTATTCGTTCGCCGCTCTGGAGGAGGCGATCGACGCGGCCGGCGAGATGGCGGGGCTGCAATGCACTGTGGTGAGTTCGGCAACCGGGCAAGCCTGGGGCTGATGCAGGGGCTTATGCAGGGGCTTATTGAGCGGTGAGCTTCGTGCTTTGTCGCAGCATGCCTGCAAAAATCGCGTCGGATACGTCCTTCGGGAAGCCGGCCGGCAACAGCGCCCCTACCTTCGCTACGACTTCTTCTGTCATGTCTGCCAGGGCCGTGATCATCTCTTCGACATCGGCCGGGGCCAACGTCACGCGTTGGCCCTGTGCAATCCAGTGACTGGGCCGGATTTCATTGATCAGGTAGTGGGCGTTCTTGCCCCGTACCGCCATGGCGAGCCTGGCACGGCGCGCAGGGAGCCGGTTCGGGCCATTCCCGATGATCGGATGCGCGGAAAGCACGTCATAGAGCGGCGTGGCCTCATAGCGGTTCGACCTCAGGTGAGCGATGCTGAAATTCTTCGCGTGACCGTCCGTTGCGGCGAGCATCCAGAAAACCATCTGTGTCATGAAGAAATTGCGCTGGTCGAGCGCAGCCTGCTCGGAACCGGCGAGGACTTCCATCACCTTCTGGATGCCTGGGCCACCCTCCGATTCATATTTCGCCGCCGCGGGCGTACCGGTCGCCTGACACATATCTTCCTGGGGAAGCCGCAGGATCCAGGATGCGTCACTCGCGAACCTCCGATCGAACCGCTCGACAACGAGCACTTTCTGGTCCTCGAAGGTGGCGATTTCGCAATTGGCGACAGGTAAGCCGTACGCGGCCACGATCTTCGAGCATAGCCACTCGTTTTCTACGGAAGTGCGCATGTCGGCGCGCATGTTTCCGACCAGTCCAAGCGGTAGCTTCAGGATGTGAGTGGTCGGTGTGCTGCCTTCGGGCAGGAGCCACTGGTTGTCATGCCACAGAAGCGCGGTCTTTTCCTGCGCGCCGGCGATGGACAGGCGCAGGTCGTCGATGGGTTCGTGCTGGCCCAGCAAGGGCGCGGCGGTTGTTTCGCGCAGCAGAAGGGCGACTTCTGCCTCCTTGAGCGGGCGAGCGCGGATCTGCTCGAGATCGTCCGGTGTTTCGTCGGGCGGCAGCATCTGGATCGCGCCCACGCAGTCGCGGCCCAGCGTTGCCAGCAGTTCGAAAGGCGATGTGCCGCCGGTTTTGTAGCGCCCGGCAATGCGCTCTCGGATCGCCTTGCTGTCGGGCAACAGGTTATCGAAATAGTCCGACACGACCTTGCCCCGATAGGGCTGGTTGCCGGCCGTAAAAGGCAGCGAGAGCGACAGGGGGCGCCCTTGTTCGTCCGCGATCCAGTCTTCGAAGTAGGTGAGCTTTTCCCCGTCTCTGGTGGTCTCCCACGTTCCCACGGGCAGACCGTTCATCCAGAGCTTCAGGCTTTTGGTGTGTGCGCGGCGGGCCATCGTTACCAGTCTTCCCGCTTCCTGGTGGCCGCGCCTGTTGGCGCCTTTGGCTTGCCGGCGGCCGGTTTCGACGACCCTTGGCCGGGACCGGGCGCCGGTGTGGCGCCGGTCCCGGCAGCGCCCGTTGCCGGCAATGCGGGCGCGCTGATTGCGCGCTTTTTCACGGCGCTTTTCTTTGCTGCGACCGGTACTTTGATGGTTCGCGTGCGCCCGGGCGTGCGGCCTTTGACGAGCGCCGAGGGCGCCGCCTGAGTCAGAACGATACCGACCTTGAGCATCTGCAAAATATGGAATAGCCGATCCAGGCTGGCGGATTCGGGCTTCGCTTCGAGCTGGGCGTAGGTCTGCTGAGTGACCCCCAGACGGGCCGCCACCTGAGCCTGGGTGAAACCCGCCGCCTTGCGGAAGCCCATAAGGAGCGGACGCAGTTGGCGGGGAGTTTTGACGGGATAGTCCACGACGATCTCCGGTAGGCGCGAAAAACAGGATATAGGCTGTAAATGACAAAAACAGTATATAGCCTGTATTCGTCAAATACAATAAATTGACTGTAAATGGCGAATACAGGAAATAGCCTGTTCGACGAGTCATCCCGGGGGAAGCGGGCGAAGGTTTTTGCCGTGGGCGGTGTGGGGTGAGCAGAGGGTGTAAGGGAAGGGGCCAGTCGGCTTGCGTGGGCGGCGCGACTCAAGCAGCCCATTGCTGGCGGGCGAGTCGGCGCATCGAGCCGAGAGAGGGCGCGGTCCTTTCGAACCGCAGCCGCGGCCAACCCGGGGCCGGCCGCGACCGCTCCTCTCGCTCAATCGATGCCGTGAAACACCGCGTCATCCGGGCCGAGATACACCGGCGGACGCCAGGCCGCATCGCGCATCGAATGCTGGACGAGCTTCTCGACGCCGAGCAGCACGGCGAAAATCGCCATCCGCACCGGGATGCCGTTGTCGGTCTGGCGGAAGATGGCCAGACGCGAATCGTGGTTCAGATCGACGCTCAGGTCGTTCGCGCCCGGCCGGCTATCGCGCGGCAGCGGGTGCATGATCAGCGTATCGAGCCCGCACACGCTGTCCACCAGCGCCTGATTGATCTGGAAGTCGGGCGTATAGCCTTCGAACGACTCGTCCGCAAAGCGCTCTTTCTGGATGCGCGTGGCGTACACGACGTCGGCGCCGCGCAGGCCCGCCTTGAGGTCGTGGGTCTGCTCGACCACGTGCTCGTTGCGCGAAATCTGCTCGACGATATAGCCCGGCATTTCCAGCGACGGCGGCGAGATCAGCGTGAACTTGATGCCGCGATACAGCGCCAGCAGCTTGACCAGCGAATGCACGGTACGGCCGTACTTGAGGTCGCCGACCAGCGCGATATGTGAGCCGTCGACAATCTTGCCGAGGCGCGAGAACTCACGTTGGATCGTGTACAGGTCCAGCAGCGCCTGGCTCGGATGCTCGCCCGGGCCGTCGCCGCCGTTGATCACCGGCACGTTGGTCGCGCGCGCGAATTCGGCCACCGAGCCTTGCTCCGGATGGCGGATCACCAGCGCGTCCACATAGCCGCTCATCACGCGGCTCGTGTCGTAGATCGACTCGCCCTTGGCCATCGACGAGAAGGTGAAACCGGTGGTGTCGCACACCGAGCCGCCGAGCCGGCAGAAGGCCGCGCCGAAGCTCACGCGCGTGCGGGTGCTGGCCTCGAAGAACAGGTTGCCGAGCACCGCCCCTTCCAGCACGCGGGAAATTTTGCGGCGCCGGGCGATGGGCTGCATGATGTCGGCCACCCGGAACAGGGCTTCGACCGAATCGCGCGAGAACTGGTCCACCGACAGCAGTTGCGGCTTGCCTTCAAACAGCATCTGGCTGGCCAGCGATTGTGAGTCTACGCTTTGCGTATAGTTTTCTCCCGGCTCGCCGTGCACCACGATTTCCGACACGAAGCGTTCGACGATTTCCGGCATGGCCCGCGATTCCTGCGAGTCGTCGGGCAGCAGCCACGTGTCCAAAGCCCGGCGCGACACACCGATACGGCTTGCGAAGGTGTCGCGGGTCATGTTGAGGCGACGCATGGCGTCGCGGAGGAAGGCTTGCTGCGGGACGCTCATGCGGTCACCTTTGGGTCGGGTTAATGTACGCGTTGCGTATATTAGATCGGCGACAGAAGAAGTCAAGCAATTTTGCGACAGGTGTTACACTGCTCGCCATGCAAACCGGCCACCTGCTCCGCTCAACCGCAACCCGCCTCGCGCTCGCGAGTGTGGCGTCTGCCTGCGCGGCCGCTAGCGCCAAAGCCAAAAAACAGCTGCTCATCTGACCGGAGCCTGCTGTTCCGTCAGATGTCGACGGAACAGTCTTTCAGGGCCCGCGTTTTACCTCCCCGCTTTTGACCCCTTCCTCGCCATGCTGAACGGAATCGATACGGTCGCGTTCGAGGTTAAGTCATGTCTATCTTTTCGGGTATCTGGATTCCTGTCATCACGCCGTTCGCCGACGGCGCCGTCGATCACGCCGCGCTGCGCCGGCTCGTGCATGTCTATGCCGAAGCGGGCGTGGCGGGTCTGGTCGCGCTCGGCACCACCGGTGAGCCGGCGGCGCTCGAGGCCGCCGAGCAGGACGCGGTGCTGGCGACCATCCTCGCCGAGGCGGGCGCGCTGCCGGTGCTGGCGGGCGTGGCCGGCAATCACAGCGCGAGTCTGCGGACGCGCATCGCGCAGTTGAACGAACTGCCGGTGGCGGGAGTGCTGATTTCGGCGCCGTACTACATCCGGCCTTCGCAAGCTGGGCTGATCGAGCATTTCACCATGCTGGCCGATCTCAGCAGCAAGCCGGTCGTGCTGTACGACATCCCGTATCGCACCGGCGTGCGCCTCGAACTCGCGACGCTGCTGACGCTCGCTGCGCACCCGCGGATCCAGGCAATCAAGGACTGCGCCGGTTCGCTCGACACGACGCTCGCGCTGATTCTCGACGGCCGCCTGCAGGTGCTCGCCGGGGACGACATCAACCTGTTCAACACGCTGTGCATGGGCGGCAGCGGCGCGATTGCCGCGTCGGCGCATCTGCAGCCGGAGCGCTTTGTGGCGCTGTACCGTGCGCTCACGCAAGGGCGGCTCGAAGACGGGCGAGCGATTTTTCATTCGCTCGCGCCGTTGATCCGGGCGCTGTGCTCGGAGCCGAATCCCGGTCCCGTCAAGGCGGCGCTGGCGGGCCTTGGGTTGATCCGCGCCGAACTGCGGGCGCCGATGACGAGCGCGTCGGACGAACTGCACGAACGTCTGCGCCAACTGCTGGCAGCCTGAACGCGAGGCCGTGGAGCTGGGCCGCATTGCGTCCCATGCGCTCAGGTGAGATCCGGCAGGGACGCGCGCGGTAACGGCGCGCGCTGCTCCGGCAAGCCAGCCGGTTCAGGCGCGTTGCCGCTCAGCGCCGGATTGAGCGGCGCGAGCCGCTGCGCGGCTTCGCGGTCGAGATTGGCGAGCATCCCCTGTTCGGCGATCAGATGCTGCAGGGCCAGCACGATCAAACCGATGATCAACAGCAGGTCGCCGGCGAACACCACCGCATAGAGTGCCGAGGTGGTCTGTGGATTGCCCAGCAACAGTGACAGGTTGCCGCGATTCATCAGCACCAGCGTCAGCGGCACGACTGCGTTGAGGCTCGCAATCACGCTGGCGATCGCCACCAGCATGCGCGCCGGACCGAGGTCCGGGCGGCGTCTGCGGCATACCTCATAGAGCGTCAGCGCGCGGCACGGCAGGAAGAACAGCGTCAGCAGCGCTGCCCGGTACACGGGCGGCGCGTCGAGCCTGTGTGCCAGCGCGAACAGCACGCAGAACAGCGCACTGATCGCCAAGCCCTTGCGCAGCGAGACAGGGGCGCCGAACAGCACCCGCGTGCCGCTCCAGATCAGGATGCGCGATTGCAGGCCCAGCACCGCGGTGGCGATCAGCAGCAGCTTGGTCGGCCACACCGCATGCAGGCCGAAGCACGCGGCCGCTGCGCTCATCAGAAAGAACGCGGCGGACCAGAAGCGGAATGCCGCGACACGTTCGAAGATGCGCGAGAGTGCCGCGGAAACGATTGCGCTGCAGAGGAACGTCATCAGGCACAGCGTATTGAACGTTGCTACGTCGAATCTCATGAAATCTCCAGCGGGCAAAACCTGTCTGCTGCAACGCATCGGTAAGAAAGGGTTGCCGCCCGGCATTCGCGGCTCGATTGAATTGCTGATCCGCCTGTCGAGTATTGCCTAGACCATCGTCATCCGTTCCTTGAGCAAGGCGCCGAAGGTGTCGGCCGACAGCGGTTTGCCAAGTAGAAAGCCTTGCATCTCGTCGCACATCATCGCTTTGAGCTTGTCGAGCTGCGAGGCCGTTTCGACGCCTTCAGCCACCACGTCCATGTCGAGCGAATGTGCAAGCGCGATGATTGCCGAGACGATCGCCGTGCCCTCCGGACCGTGGTCGTCCAGACCGTTGATGAAGAACCGGTCGATCTTCAGTTGCTTGACGCGAAAGCGCTGCAGGTAGGCGAGGCTCGAGTACCCGGTGCCGAAATCGTCGATCGCGATTTCGAAGCCGCTCGCCTGAAAGTCGCGGATCATCTCGATCGTGCGCGGCGCGTCCTGCATGGCCACCGTTTCGGTGATCTCGAACATGATGCGATCGCACGCCACCTGTTCAGCTTTCACGATCTCGAGCACGTTCGCGACGAGGTTCGGCTGGGAGAGCTGGCGCGGCGACAGGTTGATCGCCACCTTCATCGAAGGCAGGCCGTCGGCCTCCCAGCGGCGAATCTGCCGGCAGGTTTCGCGTACCACCCAGTAGCCGATCTGCACGATTTGTCCGGAGCGTTCGGCGATCGGGATGAATTCGAGCGGCGTCAGTGCGCCGAGGATCGGATGGTTGAGGCGGATCAGCGCCTCTGCACCGACCAGTTGATTGCCGTCGCCGCGAAATTTGGGCTGGAACAGCAGCGTGAAATAGCCGGCGGCCAGCGACTCGTGCAGCGCATGCTGGATTTGCAACGTGCGCGTCGCCGCTTCGTTCATGCTCGCTTCGAAGAACCGGTAGGTGCTGCGGCCCGCGCGCTTGGCTTCGTACATCGCGGCATCGGCGTGCTTGAGCAGCGTGTCGACGGAGTCGCCGTCCTGCGGAAACAGCGCAATACCGATACTGGGCATCACCTGCAACGGCTCGTCGTCGTTCCACATGCCCTCGCGCATGCGCTCGAGCACACTTTCCGCGATCAGCTTCGCGTCCTGGCGCGACACCAGATTCTCGCAGAGCACCACGAATTCGTCGCCACCCAGCCGCGCCACGGTATCGGTGGCGCGAACGCAGGCCTGCAGGCGCTGGGCAAAGATGGCCAGCACCTGATCGCCGGCGGAGTGGCCGAGCGAGTCGTTGATGGTCTTGAAGCCGTCCAGGTCCATGAACAGGATCGCGAACACGTTGTGGCGGCGGCGCGCCAGTTCGATGGCGGTGTCGACGCGCCCGGTGAGCGTGGCGCGGTTCGGCAAGCCGGTCAGCGTGTCGAACGTGGCAAGGCGCATGATCTGGCCGTTCAGGCTGGAGACGGCGCTCGCGAGGAACGTCGTACGCGCGTCGAAGCGCGACAGCATCAGCGTGACGATCAGGATTGCAAACGTGAAGAGGATCACCGCCGCAGCCAGCCACGCGGTATTGCCGCCACCGGCGGCGCCGCAGATCGCGCCCGCCGGGAAGTGCGCCGCCGCCATGCCGGTATAGTGCATGCCGCTGATCGCCACTGCCATCACCAGCGCCGCGCCAAGGCGCGCACGTCTGACGTTGTACCCATCGTCGTCGCGCAGGCGGCGGGCGATCAGCAGGGCGGCCATCGAGGCAGCGATGGCAATCGCAATCGAGGCGGCGACCCAGGCCGGCTGGTAGTCGATACCGGGTTGCATGCGCAGCGCCGCCATGCCGGTGTAGTGCATGCCCGCAATGCCGAGCCCCATCAGCACGCTGCCGAGTGCGAGATGGACCAGCGTCAGCCATGCACGGGTGGTGGCGAGCAGGGCCAGATACGACACCAGCACCGCGATGGCGAGCGAGTAGCCGGTCAGCGCAAAGTCGTAGCCGAGCGGAATCGGCAGCGACAGCGCTAGCATGGCGATGAAGTGCATCGACCAGATGCCCACACCCAGGGCGGCTGCGCCACCTGCCAGCCACGCGTGCCGCGGGCGTGATTCTGCCAGCAGCGCGATGCGTCCGGTCAGGTCGAGGGCGGTGTAAGACGCGAGCGTCGCAACGACGAACGAGACCGCTACCAGCCAGAAGTTGTATGTGCCAAGCATGTTTAGTCCAGCCGTATAGGGGAGACGGCTCAACTGGTTATCGACCGCCGGCAGCAATTATTTAATGAAATTGCAGGGAAAAGCACCCTGGTTTTAGCGTGGTCCCGCATCGGCGTTGGCTGTGCTCAATCCGAAGCCTTCATCTAGCCAGCCGGTGATGCCGCCAATCATCAGCTTCACCGGCCGCCCGAGTTGCGCGAGACGCAGTGCGCCGCGGGTGGCGCCGTTGCAATGCGGCCCTGCGCAATAGGTGACGAATAGCGTGTTATCAGGGTAATCCACGAGCTTCGAGGCGACGATTTTTCCGTGCGGCAGGTTGACGGCGCCGGGGATATGTCCGCGCGAATACAACGCGGGGCTGCGCACGTCGAGCAGCACGAAACCGGGTTCACCCTGGGCGAGCGCGGCAAACACATCGGAGCAATCGGTTTCGAAACGCAGCGATGCTTCGAAATGCGCGAGGGCGGTGGCGCTGTCGGCGGCGGCGATGGTCGTGACGGCGTTGCTGGGTGTGAGTTCGTTGGCGTGCGGCATGACAGGGCTCCTGTGCGGGTTCGACGAGGCTTCATTGTTGCGGACAGCACGCGTTGGCAGAAGTGGCGTAATCGTCAATCTCCGGTAACATCGCGCCATGCAAGATCATCTCGTCGCTGCGCTGGTCTACGACCGGCTCTGTACCTTCGAATTCGGTTGCGTCACCGAACTGTTCGCGCTCGAGCGGCCCGAACTCGGACGCGACTGGTATCGCTTCGCGGTTTGCGCAGCCGAGCCGGGCCCGCTGCGCGCAGCGGGCGGCATTACCGTGACGGCGCCGCACTCGCTGCGGCTGCTCGATCGCGCTGCGACGATTGTCGTGCCGGGCTGGCGCGATGCCGACGAACTGCCGCCCGCACCGTTGCTGGCGAAAATTCGTGCAGCGTACCGGCGTGGCGCGCGGCTCTGCTCGATCTGCTCCGGGGTGTTCGTGCTTGCTGCAGCGGGCGTGCTCGACGGCAAAACCGTCACCACCCATTGGCGCTACGCCGACAAGCTGCAGCAGCGCTATCCGCAGCTACGTGTGCAAACGGATGCGCTGTATGTCGACGAGGGACAGGTGATGACCTCGGCGGGCTCGGCTGCCGGGCTCGACATGCTGCTGCATCTGGTGCGGCGCGATCACGGCAGTGCGATCGCCAACCGGGTGGCGCAGCGGTTGGTGGTGCCGCCGCATCGCGAGGGCGGTCAGGCGCAGTTCGTGCCGCGGCCGATGCCCGCCGACGAGGGCGGCCGGGTGGCCAGGCTGATGGACTGGGTGCGGGCCAATCCCGCGTTGCCGCATACCTTGCACTCGCTTGCCGAGCGTGCGGCGATGAGTGCGCGCACGCTGCAGCGCCAGTTTCACGACGCCACCGGAATGGCGCCGTACGAATGGCTGGTGCGTGAGCGTGTGGCGATTGCGCGAGAACTGCTTGAGGCGCAGCCGTCGATGCCGATGGCACGGGTCGCACAAGCGGCCGGGTTTGGGTCCGAGGAGTCGTTGCGGCGGCATTTCAGGCGGATTACGTTGACGAGCCCTGGGGCGTATCGAAAGAAGTTTGGGGCAGAGGTGGGCGGCGGCTGACGAGCGGTCGCTCCGGCGCGGGTTCGCGCATTCGTCGATTTTCTGTCAGCATCTCCGGTAGGGCACCGACCTGAGAAGGCGCACTCGCGTAACGGGCGCGCTCATGCGGGACATTCGTTATCGAATACGTGACTACCATCGCTTTCATCCATGCGTGCAAACCCTCTCCTCGTCGCTGCTATCGCTGTGCTGGCGCCGTCGCTCGCTACCGCCCAGGCGTTCGACAGCGGCTCGCGCGCCGAGTTGTACCGGCGCTATGTGCTGGCCGGCAGGGATGTGCAGTGCCGCACCAATGCCTCGTGCGCGGCGCTGGGTGTCGAAGCGCTCGACGCAGGCCGTATCAAGGATGCGCAAACGCTGGTCGATATGGAGTCGATGCTGGCGGACGCCGCCACCTTGCAGGCCGAAGAAGAGAACTCACCGAAGGCGATCAATTCGGGCCACGCACGCGTGGCAATGGCGCTGATCCATCAGGGTGACGTGCAGGCCGGCCTGGGCGCGTTTTCGAATGCGCGCGCCTACTACCGCACTGCCGCAAGCCGCGGCAAGGAAGCGCAGGACGACGCGATGCTGAGCCGTGTCGTCGAGGTCGCACAACAACGCCTTGCGAGCGTCGCCGACAAGCAGGTCGTGCAGGGCCTGCCTGAGTCCGGTGTGCACTTTGCGCGTTATCTGAAACTCGGTGCATGGAGCAGCGTGACGTTCACGCCCGTCAAGGGGCGTCGTGGCGTCTACCGCCTTGTCGCGGACTTTCTCTATCCGACGGTCAGCAGCAGCGGTGAGCCGGTGGCGAGCACCGGCACCCTGGTGGCTAACGTACGCTTCTTCGGCGGCATCGCGCGGGTAGCGGTCTCGGATGAACCAGCGGGCACGCCGCTCGAGGCCACCACGAAAATGACCAACGTCGCTGCCTTCGACGGGCATGCGGACAAATGCCTGCTGGAGTTCCGCCTGACCGAACCGGAGACGCTCGACGTCGCGACGCACGGCTCCGTGAACGCCTGTCGCTTCGGTCCAAAGGTGACGGCCGACGGCCGGTATTACCTAAAGACGGATTCTTGAACCGGCATCCTGATTCTTTCGCCGGGTGAACGTATGCAACATGCCACCTGGCGAAAGACGCGAGGCGGCACGTGCAACTTCAGGTGACTGCCCGCAGCAAGGCGGGCAGTCACGACGCGCCTCGCGCGGATTCACTTCGCGTGCTCTTCCTTATGCTCACCCTCCGGCTTGTGCTGTTGCGCCGGATGCTGTTGCGGGTGAGGGTGTTGCTGCGGATGCTGCGCCGGGTGCGGATTGGCATGCTGGGCCGGATGCGGGTTCGCGTGCGGCGCGGGAGCGGGCTGCTCTTCGTGCTGCTTCGGAGCGGCTTGTTCGGCACGCGGCGGCTCGGCATGCTGCGGCTCGGAATGCTGTGGTTCGGCGCCACCCGCTTCAGGCGCATGCTGCACTTCCGGCTGCGCGTGCTCGCCTTGCGCTGCATGCGGCGCCTGAGCATTGGCTTCTTCCGGCCGGACGTTGTGCTCTTCCGCTTGCGCATGCTCAGCTTCGCCTTGCGGATGCGGCACGCCATTCTCATGAACCTCGTTCGGATGCTGCGGCTCTTCGGCTTGCGGTCTCTGCTCCGCGCCGTTCGGTGCGTGCTCCTGCTGCTCGGCCGGATTCGGCGCGCGACCCGCTTGCGCTTCGTTGCCGTGTCCCGGCGCGCCCTGCGGACCGACCGGGTGAACTTCGGCACGGTTGACCACATGGAAGCCTGCCGGAGCGGCCACGGCGCCCGGCGTGCCCGGATGGTTCGCAGCGGCGAATGCGGCCGGCGCTGCGGTGCGCACCACCGGTGCGCCAACCCCTTCTACCTTGCCGCCGCTCGCGGCAAAGCGTTGCGCGAGCGTGTCGTGATAGGCCGGCGGCACGACCGGCACGCGGGTCGCCACCACCTGACGCTGCGCGAGCCTGGCCGGGGCCCCGACGTTGGCCGGCCGCAATGCGCCGGCAAAGCTCTGCTGAACCGGAGCGATGGCCGGTGCGCCGGCACCGATCTGCGCATGGGCGAGGGCCTGGGCGTTGAACGGACGAGCCGCACGCGCGACCGGCTCGCCGCGCACAAAGGCGTTCGCCGGCACCGCGGTGATCGCGCCCGGCGCATTCTGGTTGATGTACGTGTTGTGGATGTTGGTGACGTTGTTGATGATCGTCGTGTTGTGAACATTGGTGATGTTCACGTTGTTGATGCGGTTGTAATAGGTCGGGCTGTAGTGATACGCCGGATGCCACGGTTCTCCCGGTCCGAGCGCAAACCACGCTACGCCTGCACCGATTGCGCCGCCGATCGCCAGGTCGACGCCCCAATGCGCGCCGCCGCCCCCGCCGCCGACGAAGGCCACCAGAGCCGGCGCATACACCGGAGGCCGGGTCACGACAACCGGCCCCGGCACCCATGCCCAAGCACGGTCGACATACGCCCAACGGCCATAGTGGAAGGGAGCGAAGCCCCACGGCGCATCGTCCACCCACGTCCAGCCCCACGGCGCGATCCATGCCCAGTGGCCGGCGTGATACGGCGCCCAGCCTGCCGAGACGGCGACCGTCGGCACCCACACTTCGCCATAGGTCGGATCGTTGCGCCACGTGCCGTTGGCATCGAGGTCTTCATAACCGGGGATTTCACGCGACACATAGCGCGCGGAGATCGAGTTGTCTTCCGCACGGTCGCGGCCGGCCACCCACTGGTCGAACGCATCGAGTGACGGTGCCGAGCCACCTGCCTGCTGCTGCAGATTGACGCCGACAAACTGGATCTGCTGGCCCGCGCTCATCTGGAACGAGCCGCCGTCGCCGTACAACGTCGCATTGCCGGCGCGCAGCGTGACGGTCGTCGAACTGCCGTCGGCCGCCACGTCGACGCGGAACAGGCCCGGCGTGGTGGCCTCGAGCGCCACGTTCGGCGTGTCGATCTCGAAGTTCTGGCCGGCCGGCAACGCGCGTACATGAGCGGACAGCGTGCCTTGCGTGACCTTCAACTGGGTGGTGGTGTCGTTGAGATTGACGATGTCGAGCGCAGTCTGCTGGTCGAGTCGCAGCGCGGTCGAACCGGCGTGCAGTTCGGCGCGCGCGTTGGCGTCAGCCCACAACTGGTCGCCGGTCGTGAGCGGCCGGTTGAGGACGGCATAGGACCAGTCGGTCAGGCCAGCCGGCTCCAGCGTGACGGTGCCGGCAAAGTAGTCCAGACGGGCGACGCGGTCGGGCGGGTCGCCGCCGGACACTGCGGCGGCGGGAGCCGTGGGCGACGGCACCTGGGCCATGCCTGTGAGCGGAATCATGGCGAGAACGGCTGAGACAGAGACTGCGGTAGCGCGCAAGCGGTGGAAGGCTGTTGTCATTGTTGGCTGCTCCGAAGGTTTCATTTTGTCAGGCCCGAAGGCGGCCCTTATGCGTACGTCCAACTGGCTAACGTGGCGAACATGGCAGCGGATGACATTCGCGCTGTAACCGGGACGCGAGTTTGCAACGAAATGTGAGCGCTGCATAGAGGTTGCACGCGCAATGCCGGTGCGGCTTTGCGGGCAGCACAATTCATTCCTGTAAGGCCTGATCGCTTGCGCGGAGAATTTGTAAGGACGCGCAATCATCATGTAATGGGGCGTGAATGCCGTGTCGCGCATCAGCCTGTGAGTTGATGCGTGGTGGGTCGGGCTAGCTGCCGGCGAGGCGCGATCTGGTCATCTTGATGGTATGGTCGATGCCCTGGCCGCAACAGTCGGCGCTCAGTCAAAACGTCACAAGGGAATCCCACATGATCGATATCGCCAAGGAGATCGCCGCCTTCAACGCCGGCCGAGAGCCCGAGCGTCTCGCGATGAAATACCAGCTCATGCGCACCTCGCCGTTTGTGTTCCTGCGCGGCACCTGTCATCTGTTCTACCAGCGCCTGCCGCATGGCAGCGTGCTTGACGCGGCGCCGCCGGTATGGGTCTGCGGCGACATGCATCTGGAGAACTTCGGCAGCTACAAGGCCGACAACCGGCTGGTGTATTTCGACATCAACGATTTCGACGAGGCCTGTCTCGCGCCGAGCCTGTTCGAACTGATCCGCCTGTTGGCCAGCGTGCTGGTCGGTGCGGCCGATCTGCGCGTGAGCCGCGCCGAAGCGCTTGCGCTTTGCCACACCGCGGTCGATGCATACGCCGCCGCGCTGAGCTTCGGCAAGGCACGCTGGATCGAAGAGGAAACCTCCGAGGGAATGGTGCGCGATCTGTTCGATGCGCTGCGCAAGCGCTCGCGCGTCGATCTGCTGAACCGGCGCACGGAACTGAAGGGCAAGAAGCGGGTACTGCGTGTCGATGGCAAGAAGGCGCTGGCGGTGAGCGACGAAGCGCGCGCCGAGGTCACCGCGTTCATGAACGAGTTCGCGAGGCATCAGGCGAGCAATCCTGGCAATCCGAACCATTCGAATGGCGCAGAGAACGCGGATTTTTATCGCGTCATCGACGTCGCCCGCCGGGTGGCCGGCACGGGCAGCCTCGGCGTCGACCGTTATGTGATGCTCGTGGAAGGCAAGGGCTCGCCCGACGGCAACTTCCTGCTCGACCTGAAGGAAGCGTTGCCTTCATCCGTGGCGCCGCGCGTCAAGACGAAGCAGCCCGCATGGGGTAGCGAGTCCGAGCGTGTCGTGGCGATCCAGCGGCGCAGCCAGGCGGTCTCGCAGGCCTTTCTGCATGCGGTGGAGTTCAGGCAGCGGCCTTATGTGCTACGCAGCCTGCAACCCAGCGAGGACCGCGTGGCGTTGAGCGACTGGGACGGCAAGCTGCCGCGGCTCGAAGCCGTCGTCAACAATATGGCGGAACTGAGCGCCTGGGCGCAGTTGCGCAGCAGCGGCCGGCAAGGCTCGGCAATCGCGGACGAACTGATTGCGTTCGGTTGCCGCAAGGACTGGCAGATGCCGCTCGTCGAACTCGCGGTGCAATGCGAGGCGCAGGTGATCGAAGACTGGAAGGCGTATTGCGCGGCTTACGACAGCGGCGCATTTGGCGCGGTGCCCAACGCGGCGCCCAAGTGAGCTCGGGCGGCAGGGCGTAGCAGGCGGGGCGGGAACGAAGCAGCGAGCAGAGCAGGGAGCGAAGAGAAGAGGCGCGCCGGGCGGGAACCCGCCCGGCACAGATAATCGATCAGTTGGCTGCGTCGATCGTGCCCGGCGCGTAGGCACGTTTGCCGCGCACGCGGTCGACGATGCGCACGAACGCCAGCCACTGCTGCGCAAGCAGACCATTGCCATAGGGGCGGCCGTCGCCGTGCGGCGGCGGCAACTGATCGCGGATGCCGGTCGGCTCGACCACCCGGTTCCACGATACCGTACGGAACATCATGTCCCACCACGGAAACAGCACGCCGAAGTTGCAGCCGTAAGCCGTGCCTTCATGGCCATAACCCACTGCGTGATGGCGGCGATGAAAGATCGGGCTGACGATGATGCGCTCCAGCAGCCAGCCGTACGGCAAACGCGCATTGACGTGCTGCACGCTCTGCATGAAGTTGCTGACGGCCACCAGCACCACGAACTGCGTGGGCTGCACGCCGATAAACAGCGAGATCGCTGCGAAGAATGCCGCCTGGATGATGTCGTCCAGAAAGTGATTGCGGTCGTCGTTCCACAACGACATCTGCTGCTGGCTGTGATGCACCGCATGCAGTTCCCACCAGACGCCGAAGCGATGCTGCCAGCGGTGATACCAGTAGCCGGCAAAATCGAGCACCACCAGATAGATCAGGAACGAGACGATCGGCTGGTCGGTGACGCCCGGCCAGAGACTGTCGATATCGAGGTTCGGGATGTTGTAGATCGAGATCAGGCTCTGCCAGTGATCGAACAGCGGCTGGAGCAGGAAAAAGAACGCAATGTTGATGATGCCGAGCTTCGCGATCCACGTGTAGATCACGTCCGCGCGCAGCGCCTTGCGGTCCTTCCATTGCTCGACGGGACGCAGGGCTTCGAGCGGCCGCAACGCCAGATAGGTGACGATGATTTCGAGTACGCCGATGATCACCCAGTAGAGTGCGTCATAGGTGTCTTCGTCGTAACCCATCAGGCCGAAGCGATAGAAGAACGGCTGCACCACATCGACATACAGCAGCGTCTGCAGCGCAGACACCATGTTGTCGAGCTGCGCGACGATTTCATGGAACATCGGAATCCTCGTGAATGACTAGTCAGGCAAGGGCTGTTTCAACAGGCCGCGTTCAGTCCGGGTTCGGTGCAACGACCGGCGCGCGGTTGTCGAAAAAGATGCCGTGCGGCGAGCGGCCCACCGCGATGGTGTCGATCAGCTTGCGCGTCGTGAGGTCGATGATGCCCACGTGCTTGGCGAAACGAAACCCGACCCATAGATAGCGCTTGTCCGGAGTAAGTTCCATGTCGTCCGGTCCAGGCATCAGGCCGGTGATGTCGCCGGCGTTGGTGAGCGTGGTGTAGTCGATCACGCTGATGGTGCTTTCGACCCGGTTGGAGACGGCCACGTGCGTGCCGTCGTCGAGATTGCGGAAGTTATGCGCGCCGCGGCCCGTGTGGATCTTCTTGACGATCTGCTGCTTGTGCCAGTCCACCACCACCACATCGTCCTCGCCGGTCATGCCGACCAGCAGGTACTTGTCGCCGGGCGTCATCCAGAGACCCGCCGGCTCGTTGCCCACATGCATTTTCCACAGCACGGTTTGCGTGGCCAGGTCGATCGCGGCGAGTTCGCCGGAGTCCTGCAGCGTCATGAACACCGTGCGGCTGTCGGAGGCGAACGTCATGTGGCTCGGCGTCTTCGCAAGCGGGATGTGCTTGACGAGCGTCATGTTCGTACCGTCATAACGGTAGATGTCGGCGCGGTCCATCCGGAGCGCGGCGGTGACGAACCACTTGCGATCGGGCGAGAAGCCAAGCTGATACGGGTCTTCGATGTCCTCCACCGTGCGTTGCACCTGGCCGGTGTGGGGATCGAGGAACATCAGGTTGTTCGAGACGGAATCGGCGACGATCAGCGACTTGCCGTCCGGCGTGATCATCAGATGGTGCGGTTCTTTGCCGGTCGGCTCGGTGCCGACCACTTTGTGGGTGGCTTCGTCGATCAGCGAGAGTTCGGATTCGCCCGAGTCGAGCACGATGACCCGGTCGGCGGCATGAGCGGTATTCAGATGGCCGATCAGGGAGAAGACGACCGCGGCGGATAGGGTGGCTCTCGAAAGGAATGTAACCGGCGAATAAGGCATTCTGTAAAGTATCCGAAGATGTAAAGCGACACCGAAAAGCTGTGCCTTCATGGAAGTGCAGCGCGGCTGCGCTTCGGGTTGCGTTTCGTTAACGTCTCGTGCGCCGTTTTCGATGACGCAAGTTTTGGGCAAATGTGAGAAATTAGCATGCGTGGGCCGATCAAATGCCTGCGGATCCGATCTTTTGCGATCCGCGGCAATCGGGCGAGGCACAGATGGACGAACGCGTTCGCGACAAAACCGCTTCCGGCACCATCACCGGGCGCACTACCCTGGCAATCCGCGAGGTGCTGGAAGGCCGCCGCCGCGGCATGTCCATGGTGCTGCCGTTTGCGGGGCCGGCCGTGGTCGTCTCGGTCGCCTACATGGATCCGGGCAACTTCGCGACCAACATCCAGGCCGGCGCCCGTTACGGCTACGCCTTGCTGTGGGTGGTCCTGCTCGCCAACGTCGTAGCCATGCTGTTTCAGGCGCTCTCGGCCAGGCTCGGCATCGTCACGGGCCGCAATCTCGCCGAATTATGCCGTGAAAATTTTCCGGCGCCGCTGGTCTTGGCCATGTGGGCCGTGAGTGAAATTGCCGCAATGGCCACCGATCTGGCCGAATTTCTAGGCGGTGCGATCGGCCTCGCGCTGCTGTTTCACATGCCTCTGCTCGCCGGCATGATCGTGACCGCTGTCGTGACGTACGGCCTGCTGCTGTTCGAGAAGGCCGGCTTCCGGCCTCTCGAACTCGCGATCGGCGCACTGGTGGGCGTTATCGGCCTGTCCTACCTGGCGGAACTCTTCATTACCCCGGTCGCGTGGTCCAGCGTCGCCGGCCACCTGTTTACGCCGCAGTTGCCCGATGCGGACGCCGTGACGATCGCGGTCGGGATCATCGGCGCCACCGTCATGCCGCACGCGTTGTTTCTGCACTCGGGACTCACGCAACATCGCGCCACCGCCCGCAACGAAGACGAGCGGCGCACGCTGCTGCGATTCTCGAATATCGAAGTGGTGATCGCCCTCACGATTGCGGGCCTGATCAACATGGCGATGGTCATCATGGCGTCCGGGGCTTTTCATGCCGGGCATCCGGAGGTGGCCGAAATCGAATCGGCCTATCACACGCTCGCTCCGCTGCTCGGCATCGGCGCGGCAGGCATTTTCCTGCTGTCGCTGATCGCCTCGGGCATCTCCAGTTCGGTGGTCGGCACGATGGCGGGGCAGATGATCATGCAGGGCTTCGTCGGCTTTCAGATTCCCTTATGGTTGCGCCGTGCGATTACGATGGCGCCCTCGTTTATCGTGGTCGGATTAGGGGTCAATGCGACGCAGGCACTCGTCGTCAGCCAGGTGGTGCTGAGTTTGGCGCTGCCCGTGCCGATGGCCGCACTGGTCTGGTTCACCTGCCGCACGCCCGTGATGGGCCGCTATCGCAACGGCCTCGCGATGACGATCGCCGCCGTGGCTTCGGCGATCGTGGTGCTGGTGCTGAACGGGGTGCTGCTGCTGCAAACGTTCGGCGTCGCTGTGCCGGGACTGTCCAGTTGAGGACGGTGCGGCCGCAGGTGCCGCGCGGCCCGGCTTGGCTCGTGCGACGAGTTCTTGTAGAGTCCGCTTCACCGTGAAAACAAACTTGGCATTCATCACACGTGCGGCGACGGCCGGCGACCTCGGCGGCATCACCGAAGTCTTTCTCAGAGCGCGCAAGGAGTTGATGCCCTTCGCGCCGCTCGCACATTCCGACTATGCGGTGTGCCGCTGGATCGCGGACTGGTTGATCCCTGCGGGTGGCGTTACCGTGGCAACCGATGCGCAAGGATTGATCCTCGGGATGGCGGCCACGTGCGAGGCCGACGGCGTACTGTGGCTCGATCAACTGTATGTTTCGCCGCTGTGGATCGGTCATGGCATCGGCACGCGCCTGCTTGCCCTTGTGACCTCGAACACGCGTTTGCCGGTGCATCTGCATTGCTTTGCCGAGAATGCCCGCGCTCGCGCGTTTTACGAGCGGCACGGCTTCACGGCAATTGCCTTCGGCGACGGCAGCGACAACGAGGAAGGCTGCCCCGATATTCTGTATGCGCTGCCGCGCTCCGCGCAAACAGAGCGGTGCGAGTCGCCCTGACGGGGGGCTGTCCGGCGTGCAAAAAGGGCCGCATTGTCACGCGCACGACTTCTTCATGTGGTCCCCTGCTGCGCAGTTCCGAAACAGATGACATGACCGCCAAGCGCGGTCAGAATCAGATGTTCGTTCATCCTGACGATCGCTGTTCGCTCGCCGGCTGACCGCGTGATCGGGCTGTCCCTCTCCCGCACCAAGACGACTATTTCTATGCCATCCAGAGGTCACCGAGTTTCGTGCATCATTTGCGCCTACAACGAAGCGCCGCGCATTGCGGCTGTGCTGGCGGTGGCGTCGGTTCATCCGCTGCTCAGCGAAGTCATCGTCGTGGACGATGGCTCGACTGACGGCACCGCCGACGTGGTCAGACGTTTTCCCTCGGTCAGGCTGATCGAATGCGCGGAAAACGGCGGTAAGAGCGCGGCCATGGCAGCGGGCATCGCCGCTGCCGAAAACGAGTGGCTGATGCTGCTCGATGCCGATCTGAAAGGGCTGGCGCCGGACCATATCAGCGGACTCGCCGCGCCGGTACTGAGCGGCCGTGCGGATGTGAGCCTGAGCCTGCGGCAAAACAGCCTGCTGATTTTCCGTTTTATCGGCCTCGACTTCGTTTCCGGCGAGCGTGTCGTCAGGAAGCAGTTGCTCGACGAATCCCTCAAGGAAATTCATGGCTTGCCTCGCTTCGGCATCGAGGTGTTCATGAACCGGCGCATCATCGCGCGACGGCTCTCGATTGCCGTGACGCACTGGCCGCACGTCACGCAAGCCCGCAAAACTGAAAAACTTGGCTACTGGAAGGGTATTCGCGCGGAATGGCGCATGATTGCGGACCTGCTGAAGGTCACCTATCCGCTCGCGCTGATTTCGCAAACGCTGCAGCTATTTGCGTTGCGGGTCGACCATCCGGGGCGTGCGCGGCTTTCGGTGCGCATCAGGAAGCCGCGCGATACGGCGGCTTGAGGCGTCCGTCGTGCGGGAGGTCGGCCACGGGGTTTGCCTCGTGGTTCACGCTCGTCCCACGCGCCCGCTTCTACTGGGCCATTGGCAAGCCGGCGCGGCGCCGCCACGCCAGCGCGATAAAACCTGCGGCGCCGAGCAGCAACGGGCAATAGAGCGTAGCGAAACGCCATAGCACCAGCGCTGTCGCCATTGCCGCGCCCGGCACCCACGGCGCGAATGCGGCGGCGAGCGCCAGATCGCCGCCGCCTCCGCCGGCAGGCACGCCGGTCCAGAGCGCAGCGTGCAGCACCACGGCCTGCACGGCCAGCACAAAGCCGAGCGGCAACCGGTAACCGAGCTCCTGCAGGATGAACCACAGCGCGCTGTAGCGCAGCAGCCATTGCAGCGTGGTCAAGAGCAGCAGCGCCGCGAGACGCCAGCGCGGTCCGGTGAGCAGCAGCACCCATTGCCGGCCCACGCTTTGGCGAAACCTGTTCCAGCGCGCCCGCCGGGCCCGCAGCCATAGAATGCGGCGGCCGGCAGCGTCCAGTGCGGCAGCGGCGGGCCGTCGGCAGAGCCACAGTGCGAGCGCGACCAGCGCAATGGCCGCGAGGGTGCCGACGATCGCCGGCAGCGGGAAATTCGGCGTGACCTGGGTGAGCGGGCCGAGTGCAAGCAGCAGCGAGATCGGCACCGCAATGGCGAAGAACGTCAGGTCGAGCGCCTGGTCGGCGCCCACCACGGTGGTGGCGAGAGCCCATGAGGCCCCGGCGCGCTGCAGCAAGCCCATGTTCACGCCATAGCCCGCCGCGCCCAGCGGCGAAACCAGAAAAGCGAAATCGGTGACGACGGTAATGGTGAGCGTGCGCGCGAAGCGCAGCCGCAGGCCAAGTGCCGCTTGCATGAGGTGTAGCTTGCCTGCCTTCGCGGCGGCGCTCAACGCGGCGCTTGCCGCGAGCACCGCAAAGATCTGCGGCGAGACGTTGCGCAAGCCGGCGAACACCGCATGCGCGCCGAGGATAAAGGGGGCTCCCATGGCCAGCGCCACACCGAGCACGGCGAGCAGGGTGGCTGCATGACGGACATGGAGCCGGGTCATCGGCTTCGCCCCGGCGGGCGGGGCAGCGGGGGCAGGAGGCGCGGAGCCGGCGCCACGCACGCTCGGGTCGTCAGAACTTGGGGTTCGCAAGGACTTGAATTAAGCATGCAGAAAGCAGGATCGTGACAGGCCAGGTGACCACCGGGGTAAGTGCGATGCGCGCCAGCATGGCGCCTTGCACACCTCGGACTCCGGTCATCATTGTGCCTGCAATTCCGTTCCGCTTCCGCAATCTGGTGGAGAGCAAGGTCGCGAATGCCAAGCGGCCGCTCCGTGGATGCGAACGAGTCATCCTAGGGCGCGCCTATGAACCTTTTAAGTCAGTGGCGGCATGCTCAATCGACGGCGATCGAGGGCGGCGCGTGTTCGTCCATCGCGTTGACGGCCAGACGTTGCTCCGCGGCCTTCATCGAATGCAGCGGCAGCGCGACGAACACGCTGATGCGCCGCAGAATCTGCCGGAACACCTGCTCGAACACGCGCTTTTGCTCGCCGTCGTCCGCGCCGACTTCGAGCGGGTCCGCAAAATTCCACTGGCAGAAGATCGGCTTGCCGGGAAAAGCGGGAGCGTGCGTTTCGCCCGCTTCTTCGCACATCGCAATCACCACGTCCATGACCGGCGCATCCGCTTTCGTATAGACGCTCCAGCTCCTGGGCCGCATTTTGCCGAGGTCGCCCATGGTGGGGCGCAGTTGCGCGAGGGTGAGCGGATGGACGTCGTCAGCCGGCTCGATACCGGCGCTGAATGCTTCAAAGCGTTCAGCGCCGAGTTCGCGCAGCAGCGCTTCGGCCATGATGCTGCGCGCCGAATTGGCTCGGCAGAGGAACAACACATTGCATTTCCGGCTCATCGAAGCACCCCCGTAATATTCTGGTGACAATCTTTGCTGAGAATTCTGCGAGAAGAGTTTTGCGTGTCGATGACAGGCGCATGAACCTAACAAGGGTTCTCGATCTGAAGCGGCACGTGCGCCGCCGGGGTGGGCGTGCAAGCGATTCGCCTGGCAGTTTTGCGAGTGCCTTCTATTGCATGGAATGGCACATTTAGTCGTATGTTATCGCTTGAGGACCGTTTGAATCAATTTGCCAAATCGATATCGATGCATTCGCAGATGCATCGAAGCGTAGAAGAATTGTCATTTGCATTTGTAGTTCTGCTGAACCAGCCGCTTGCGAGAGTCGAGGCGGCGAATCGCTTCGAGCGATTGTGGAATGAGACCAATGAAGCCGCGAGTGCGAGCCTTGGTACAGAGCGCGCCGTCAGCTATATCGCGCTGCTGAAAGACATGGATGCGAGATGGCGCCACCTCAGGGTGCTCAACTAGCTTGCATGGGCGCGCGCCGGTGTGCGATCCATCAAGGGGCTTAAGTTAACGGCATTAATTCAAAAAACTTTAGGAATTTTTTATTCAAATTACGTTTATTCGGAATTCGCAATAATAACGCGTTATTTCTTACCAATTCTTTAGACGTTTAAATCAGGGCGCTATCTCTAGTCATCGATCGGTCACATACCATCCCCGATAATCGTGGCGCTCGACAATACGACCAACTTCACAAGGTCGGGCGGCTCTCATGAAGAGCACGACACACACGTTAGACCCCGGGGATTTGCACAAATGACTATCCGTCATCGCATTACGCTATTGGTAATCCTGATGTTCGTCGCACTGTCCGCCATCGGCGGCTATGCGGTCTATCAGACCCGGCACAGCGCCGTCGAGGTCAAGCAGGTGACGGAAGGCGTCGTGCCTAGCGCGTTGGCTTCCGCCGACCTGGTCTCGCAGGTCAAGGACGTGCAGCTCGCGATCATGACGCTGGTCTATGCGCCGGACGGCAACGTCGTCGCGCAGGCCCAGGACGAACTCAAGAAGAAGAAAGCCACCTTGCAGCAGGCACTGGCGCTGCAGGCGCGCGACGCCGCCAGCCACGCGCAGAAGGGCCTCGTGGCGCAGGCCGCCGATAGCCTCGAGAACTATTTCTCGGCCATCGACGACACGGCCAAGATGAAGGCCGCCGGCAAGAACGATCTGGCGCAAGCGTATCTGTTCGCGAACGTGGCCCAGTACCGCGACGAACTCGAAGGCATCGTCGAGACGCTGCGCATCGAGAAGAACCGCGAGAAGGACGAGGCCATCACGACGCTGAACGGCACGCTCGCTACGACCACCACCGCCATTGCGATCGTCACCGGTATCGCGATCATTCTGCTTACCTCGATCGGTTCGTTGCTGTATCGCCAGATCACGCGACCGCTTACCCGCATGCAGGAGATGATGAGCGAGATCGCCTCCAGCCAGGACTTCACGCGCCGCGTGCCGGTGGGCCGGATGGATGAAATCGGCCACTCGATCGTGGCGTTCAACGGCATGATCGAGAAGATCCAGGAAAGCTCGCTGCAGCTCAAGCAGAAGACCGCCGATATTCAGGCGATGTTGCAGAACATGCAGCAGGGCATTCTGACGGTGGTGGAAGGCGCGGTGATTCACTCCGAATATTCCGCGTATCTGGAAGCGATCTTCGAGACCAATGACATTGCCGGTCGCAGCCTGATGGATCTGGTGTTCGCGGACACCGATCTCGGCGCGGACATCCTCTCGCAAGTCGATGCCGCGAGCTACGCGTGCCTCGGTGAAGACGCCATCAATTTCGCCTTCAATGAACACCTGCTGGTCACCGAAATCTCGAAGCGCATGCCCGATGGCCGCGTCAAGATTCTCGACCTGAACTGGTCGGCGATTACCGACGACAACGACACGATCGTGCGCCTGATGCTGTGCGTGCGCGACGTCACCGAACTGCGCAAGCTTGCAGCGGAAGCGGGCGAACAGAAGCGTCAACTGGAAATGATCGGCGAAATTCTCGCAGTCAGCGAGGAGAAGTTCCACCACTTCATCGAAAGCTCGGCCGGCTTTATCAACGAGAACGAGCGCATCATCCGCCAGCATTCGCAAGCCGACCGCGAAGCGATTGCCGAACTGTTCCGCAACATGCACACCATCAAGGGCAACGCGCGGACCTACAACCTGCAGCACCTGACCAACATCGTGCACGAGACCGAACAGCGCTACCACGAACTGCGCCACTCGGAAGAAACCCTCGCGGCGTGGGATCAGGACAGCCTGATGCAGGAACTGGCGCGCGTGCGGGCAGCAGTGGAAAGCTACGCGACGATCAGCGAGGTCAGCCTCGGGCGCAAGGGTGCGAGCAGCCGCGAGAGTGCCGAGCGTTTCCTGATGGTCGACATCGCGCATATCCAGGAGAGCCTGCGTCTGCTCGAAGCAGCCAAGGCCGACGACCTGCATGCGCTGCAATCGATGCGCAAGAACGTGCGTCAGGCCTTGCGCCTGCTGGGTACGGAAAGCGTAGGCGAGGCGCTGTCCGGCGTGCTCGATTCGCTGCCGTCGCTGGCGCAGGAATTGGGCAAGGAAGCGCCGGTCGTGCAGATCGGCGACAACGGTTACCGTTTGCGCCGCGAAGCGGGCGGCACCTTGAAGAACGTCTTCATGCACCTGCTGCGCAACTCCGTGGACCACGGTCTCGAAGCCGCCGACGTGCGCACGGCGCAGGGCAAGCCGGCTGCGGGTGCGATCAATCTCGACGTGGGTGTGGACGCCGGTACGCTGCAGATCACCCTCAGCGACGATGGCCGCGGTCTTGCGCTCAAGCGGATTCGCGGCATGGCGGTAGAGAAGGGCTGGATTACCGCCGACCAGTCGCTCAGCGACGAGGAAATCGCCGAAATGATTTTCCGCCCGGGCTTCTCGACCGCCGACCAGGTTACCGAAGTCTCGGGGCGCGGGGTCGGCATGGACGCGGTGCGCGACTTCCTCAAGCGTGAGCAAGGCAGCATTGCCCTGCGCTTCACGGACGACCGCAAGGGCGCGGATTTCCGCCAGTTCCAGACCATCGTGAGCCTGCCGGAAAATCTCTCGGTGGACACCGCGGGTATCGGTGCGCGCGGCGACGCAGACGAACTGCAACTCGATACGATTGGCTGATTGAGCGGCTCACTCAACCCTCATCGCTGCGATGGACACTCGGAAGGATTGGTTGTGATTCAACAGTATCTTGTAGCCGCACTGGCCGGCAGCATCGTCACCGCCCTCATCGCGCTGGTCGCACACCGGTTGGCGAGTGCCAAGGTGCTGCGCCGCCTGCGCTCCGAAGCGGACCGGCAGGTGGAGGCGCTTGGCAAGACGAGCGCCGAACAGACCCAGCAGAGCGCGCTGCACGAGCAGCAGAAGCAGGATCTGGAAGCCATGCTCGCGCAATTGCGCGACGAACTGAAGCGCGAGGCGCAGAGCGCCGAGGAAGTCCGCGCGGAGCTGAAAGCCGCGCTCGACGGCAAGGACCAGTTGGCGCAAAAGGCCGCCCAGCTCGCAGCCGAGGCCGCGCGCCTCAAGGGCCTGGCAAGTACCTTCGAGCGCTGGCACGAACAGATGATTTCGCTGATGACGCAGAACCAGGACATGCACGCGAAAAACCGCGAGCTGTCGTCGATCGTCCGCCACGTGGTGATCGTCTCGCTGAACGCGTCGATCGAGGCTGCCCGTGCGGGAACGGCGGGCCGCGGCTTTGCGGTGGTGGCGAGCGAAGTGCGCTCGCTCGCCGCGCGCTCCGAAGAACTCTCGAAGAGCTATCGCGATAGCCTGCACCGAAACGACCTGACCACCACGGCGACCTTCCAGGACATCCAGGCGGGCGGCAAGATGATTACCGCGTCGCTTTCGAGCGTCGAGTCGCTGGCGAACCAGTTTCAAGCAACGCTTCACTAGTAGGCCTAGACGTGATCAGTGCGCATGCGAAAGACAGTATCGAACGCATCTTTTTCAGGGCGGCCAGGTCGCGCCTGACGATGGACGCGGGCGACGTCTGCGAGATCGTGCCGGCCGGTGCGCATGGCGCGCATAGCCTGCCCGATGTCAACCTGGTGATCCTGACGATTTCCGGAATCGCGTTCCGGCTGCTGCTGATTCTGCATTTCGACGAGGACGAGCGCACCAAAAACTACTTCGTCAAGGAAGAGTCGGAACGCGCGTTCCTGGAAGTGTTTCTGGAGGTCTGCAATATGTGCTGCGGGGCAGTGAACCAGGAACTGCTTCAGTATTTCCCGGATCTGGGCATGTCGACGCCCTATGTGCTGAGTGCGCGTTGCATGCCGTATCTGGAAGCGCTCAAGCCGGAATTTCTGGCCTCGTATGCCGTCGCGATCAACGATTCAGTCAGGTTGGGGGCGACGATTTGCGTATGCGCTCATGCGCCGATCGACTTTGTCGCCGAAACGAGCGTGGTCGAAGATACCAGCGGCGAACTCGAGCTGTTTTGAAACAGGCAGGAAGCAGGGAAGCAAGATGAACGAGAACAAGCCCGTCAGCAAGCTATTGGTTCTTGAGGATTGTCCGGCGCACGTGGACGCGATAAGGAATTTCTGCGACGAGAACAACCTGATCGGTGTGCAGGTGAGCAAGAGCCGCCTCGCCTCGGCGTTACGCTCGAACTTCGATCTGGGTGCGATTCTCGTGTCCGAAAGCTACGGCGGATCGATCGAAGAGAGCACGGCGATTGCGGTCAGGATTCACGCGGCGCGGCCCGAGCTGCCGATCATCATCCGGCGCGAATCGGGCGCGACGCGCGAGGGTTTGCCGGCGGCGCTCGATGCGGTGGTGTGCGGGGCATATGTCGTGGGCGACATGGGGTCGCTGCGTAGCGTGATCGACGAATACATTTTTAACCGCGAGTATCCGAACGCGCTCGTGCGGGGCATTGCGGAGCTGACGAGCACGGTGCTCGGTAGCCTGTTTAGCGACATGAGCGTGGCGACCGATGCGCCGTGCATTGTGCGCGACCGCGTTATCTTCGGCGAAGTGTTCAGCCTGATCCCGCTGGAAAGCTCGTGGTGCCGCGGCTACATGATGATTCAGGCCGAAGAGCAGCCGATTCTCGACCTGCTCAGCCGGCGCGAAACTTCCGATTACACGGCTGATTTCCGCGATCTGAACAGCCTGCTCGGCGAGCTGACCAACATGATCTGGGGGGCGTTCAAGAATCGCTATGTAGGCGACGCGGCGGGCTTGTCGCATAGTCAGGTGCAGGTGCCGCTCCTGATCAACCACAAGCAAAAGTACATTTCGTTCGGTTCGGAAAGCCCGCACTTGTGCTTCACGTACCGGTTGACCGATGAACAGTCGGGGCGGGTCGTGAAGCTGCATCAGCGCTTCGCTTTTAGCTTGAGCTGGTCGCCCGAAGACTTTCAGGAATTCGAGCAGAGCGCCGACGACAGCGTGGGCGCGGGTGAACTCGATTTATTTTGATTGATGCCAAAGGAAATAGACATGTCGAAAATTCTGGTGGTGGATGACTCGAGCACGGTGCGTGACGAGGTAGCCGGCTTCCTGAGAAAGAATGGCCTGGACGTCGATACGGCAGTGGACGGCAAGGACGGCCTGACCAAGCTCAAGAGCAGCCCCGGCATCAAGCTGGTGATCAGCGACGTCAACATGCCGAACATGGACGGTCTGACGATGGTCGAAAAGATTCGCGGCGAACTCGGCAACAGCGCGGTCAACGTGATCATGCTGACCACCGAAAGCAGCCCGGCCATGAAGGAACGCGGCAAGGCTGCAGGCGTGAAGGGCTGGATCGTCAAGCCGTTCAAGGGCGATGCCGTGCTGGAAACGTTCCGGAAGCTGGCAAGCTGAGCTGTGCCGGGCGGTGCGGCGGCTGTCGGCCCGCACGCGCCCCGCATGCGCCCACACGCGCTCGCATGGCTGGCGCGGCAAGCGCCGCGCCCGGAGCGCGTGTTTTCGTTCTTGCGTCACCCCCTGTAAAACGCACCTTGCGGCCGATTCAGCGCATCATTGCCTATTTGCGCATTCTGAATCGAGGACACCCCCGCATGACTCGTGATGAAAACAATCTGGAGCCCGTTCTCAGCGGCCGTCACGTCGTACTCGAGCCGCTGCAACCCGGTCACGAGCAGGCGCTGGTTGCCGCGGCCGCCGACGGCGAGTTGTGGAACCTGACGCTCACCGTCGTCCCCAGCGCCGACACGATGGCGCGCTTTATCGAGCGCGCCTTGGCCGCGCGCAGCGCCGGCACCGTGATGCCGTTCGTGATTGTCAGGCGCGAGGACAACCGCGTGGTCGGGAGCACGCGCTTCTGGAAAATCGATCGCCATAACCGCAAGCTCGAAATCGGCCACACCTGGCTCTCTGAGTCGGTACAACGCTCGGGCGTGAATACTGAGGCCAAATTCCTGCTTCTGCGCCACGCCTTCGAGGTGATGGATTGCGTTCGCGTGCAATTCACGACCGACGAACTCAACGAGAAATCGCGCGCCGCGATCCTGCGGATCGGGGCAAAGCAGGAAGGCATCGTACGCCACGAACGCATCATGCCGGACGGTCGTAAGCGCAATTCCGTGCGCTTCAGTATCATTGACACCGAATGGCCGGAGGTGCGCGCCGGATTGGAGCAGAAGATGGCGCGCACCGAGGGCTGAACGGCGCCGTGCCGGGTGAAGCTGGCAATGAATGCAGCAATCATGCAGCAACAAACGCGGCGTCAATCGAAACCGGAGAATTCATTTGACGTCAGAGCAAGTGATCGAGACGTGGCTGGCCGAGGAGGCGGAGATCCTGAGCCGGCTGGAAGCGGGCCCAGGCCCGGGATTGGCAAGCCCTGAACAGGTCGCCGGCAGGACCGGTCTGGAAATATTGCAGGCCATGCTGCGCGGCGAAATACCCTATGCGGCGATCGCGAAGACACTCGATTTCGTCTTCATTGAAGCGAGCGAAGGCCGTGCCGTGTTTCAGGGCAGGCCGCTCGCACAGCACCTGAATCCGCTCGGCACGGTGCATGGCGGATGGGTGGCGACGCTGCTCGATTCGGCGCTCGGCTGCTCCGTGCACACCTTGATGCCGCCCGGCCGGAGCTACACCACGGCCGAACTCAGCGTGAACTATGTGAAGGCGCTCACGCCTCGCGTGGGACGGGTGCGCGTGGAAGGCAAAGTGGTCCATTGCGGCCGCCAACTGGCTACCGCCGAGGCGCGTCTGGTCGGGCCGGACGGCACCTTGTACGCGCACGGTACGACAACCTGTCTGGTGTTCGAGATTCCCCAGCGCTAATGCGATGCGCCGCAAGGCGCGCTCGCCCCGCGAATGCCGGGGCAAGTTCATGCGCCCATGCATCCGGGCGCTTTCTTTTTATATTGCAAGGGTCATTATGGATTCCGGATCATCCCTCCGGGCTGCGGCCCGGCACACACAACCGGCTCAGCCGACATCTGCGTCCGCACCCGTGTCCTCCATGCAGCCTATCGTCGCCGTCACGAATCTTTCCAAGACCTACGCCTCGGGCTTTCATGCGCTGAAAAACATCAACCTGGCCATCCGCCGCGGCGAAATCTTCGCGCTGCTGGGGCCGAACGGCGCAGGCAAGACCACGCTGATCAGCACCATTTGCGGCATCGTGCGGCCGAGCGAAGGCTCGATCCTGGTGGACGGCCACGATATCGGCACGGCTTACCGGGCGGCGCGCTCGTTGATCGGTCTGGTGCCACAGGAACTGACTACGGATGCCTTCGAGACCGTCTGGGCCACGGTTTCGTTCAGCCGCGGGCTGTTCGGCAAGCCGGCCAATCCCGCTTACATCGAGAAGGTGCTCAGGGACCTGTCGCTATGGGACAAGCGCAACAACAAGATCATCACGCTCTCGGGCGGCATGAAGCGGCGCGTGCTGATTGCCAAGGCGCTGTCGCATGAACCGCGCGTGCTGTTTCTCGACGAGCCGACCGCCGGCGTCGACGTCCAACTGCGGCGCGACATGTGGCGCCTGGTGCGCTCGCTGAGCGCGAACGGCGTGACGATCATCCTGACCACGCACTATATCGACGAAGCTGAAGAAATGGCCGACCGGATCGGCGTGATCAACGGCGGCGAGATCATGCTGGTCGAAGAGAAGGCCGAACTGATGCGCAAGCTCGGCAAGAAGCAATTGACGCTGCAACTCGAACACCCGCTCGAACAGGTGCCCGCGCAACTCGCGGAATATCGCCTCGCGCTCTCCGGCGACGGCAACGAACTGATCTACACCTACGACACGGAACGCGAGCGCAACAGCATGATTGCCTTGCTGAAGGCGCTGGACGACGCGGGCATCCGCTTCAAGGATCTGCAGACGACGCAGAGCTCGCTTGAAGACATCTTTGTCAGCCTGCTTAGAGGTGACCAATGAACATTTACGCAATCCGGGCCATCTACAAGTTCGAGATGGCGCGAACCTGGCGCACGCTGATGCAAAGCATCATTGCACCGGTGATTTCCACCTCGCTGTATTTTGTCGTGTTCGGCGCGGCGATCGGTTCGCGCATCAAGGAAGTGGACGGCATCAGCTATGGCGCGTTTATCGTGCCGGGCCTCATCATGCTGTCTCTGTTGTCGCAGAGCATTTCGAATGCGTCGTTCGGGATTTACTTTCCAAGGTTTACGGGGACGATCTACGAGCTGTTGTCGGCGCCGGTCTCCTATCTTGAGATCGTGGTGAGCTATGTCGGCGCGGCTGCAACCAAATCGATCCTGCTAGGGTTGATCATTCTCGCGACCGCCGGCCTGTTTGTGCCGTTGCAGGTGCTGCATCCGTTCTGGATGGTGCTGTTTCTCGTGCTCACGGCGGTGACGTTCAGCCTGTTCGGTTTCATCATCGGCATCTGGGCGGACAGTTTCGAGAAGCTGCAACTCGTGCCGCTCCTGATCATCACGCCGTTGACGTTTCTCGGCGGCAGCTTTTACGCTGTCAATATGTTGCCGCCGTTCTGGAAGATCGTGACGCTGTTCAATCCGATCGTGTATCTGGTGAGTGGTTTTCGCTGGAGTTTCTACGGCATGGCGGATGTGAATATCGGCGTGAGTCTCGGTATGACCGCACTGTTTCTGGCGGTTTTTCTGGCGATCGTCGCGTGGATCTTCAAGACGGGATACCGGTTGAAAACCTAAGACAGGCAATCCGTCCCTCGAAGCGCGGAATTCAGGATTTCCTGACTCGGGATTCAGCATCCATCTCGCGCATTTTCCACGCTTCCTGACTGCATTTCGTTGACCGCGCGCCTAGGATGAGATATCGAAATCGTCTATCGGGTTGGTGCGCCATGATCTCCTATCTGTCCGAGCGCGAAAACGCGGTGGAGCAGATCAACTCGATCTGTATGCGCCTGTTCGACACATGGTGCGAGCATAGAAGCGTAACGTCGCTGGCTTATCTGCTGCATTGCTGGCCGCTGACGGACAGCGAGCCCTCATCGATCCGCAAGCTCGGCGAAACGTTATGGGAACTGCGCAAGACCCACGCTGAATCGCTCGGTGGCGACGTCGTGCGAATCCTGCTCGATCTGGCGGACTGGGTAGACGAGATTCTGCTGTACGCCTCAGCCCCGAAAAGACTCGTCGCAAGCGGCTAATGCAAGGCGCCGGGATCGAACCAGAGGTCCTTGCGCGACACTGGAACCCACGCCGGCAGATAGGGATTCTGGAGTTCGATCACAGTTCGTTCCCGCAGCTTGAGGTCGGCCAGTTGGCGGGCGAAGTGCTGGTCGAAGAACGCGTCGAAACTGCCGTCTTTTTTCATCTGTTCCAGCCCGTCGCGAATGCGGGCGGCGAGGTGCGGTTCCGATTTGCTCACATAAAAGAATTGCGCGAACGGATAGCGGATCAGAAGGTGGCGATCGATCGCGAGGCGAGGGTAGCGAGGGGCATAGGCACGCAGTTCCTCCGGCGCTTCGGTCACGCCCCTCGGAAACAGTTCGAAGCGTCCATGTAAAAGCATCAGAAAAAGCGATTCGTAGGTTTGTGCTGTCCTTACCGGCACATGGTTGAACTCATAGACGCGTACGTCGCCCCAGTTGCTGCCCTGGCCGACTGACAGCGTGCGGAGTTGTCCGAGCGTCTGGATGGCGTCGATCTTCGGCTGGTTGTTGGCGTCGATCAGCGCCACGCGGTAGCCGAGCAATCCCTTGTCGATCGGAAACGGAATCGGAATCATGCCTTCGTCGAAGTCCTTATGGCCGGCATCGCTGATCATGATGTTGATACGTTCGCCCCTCAGGGCCTCTTCATGTGAACGCGCGACGGAAATGGCGTCGGTGTAGGGCTCCTCAACATAAGGGCCATATGCCGGGGTGGTACGTTTGAGCACTTCTGTAAGCAGTTCGAACGGGTAGGCGTAGCGAACCAGGAATTCTTCAGACTTAAGCGGTTTGACGGTATCCAGTGCGAGCGCGGGTGGGGCCATCGCGGCCCAGAGCAACAATGCCGTGGCGAAGCCACGCACAACTGAGAGGGCGCTGCGGCGCCGTGGCTCGCTGCTACCCGGCGCTCTACAGGTAGACCGCTGATCGGCAACGAGTGCAGAATAGGGAAAACGAGAACCAGAGCACTCGCGGGGGAATATGGCTCTCAACACGTTCGGCGCATGGTGGGGTTCGCTCAATCGCTTTCGCCACAGCGTGGTTCTGCGCTTACTTGCTACGGTATTCCTGTTTAGCTGCGTAGTCACGCTCTTGCTGACCGCGCTGCAGCTGTACCGTGATTACGAGCGAGGCATCGAGCTGGTCCAGACCCGTCTTGCCGACATCAACAGAAGCTACAGCGGCAGCGTCGGCGAGGCGCTCTGGCGGCTCGATCAGCCGCAACTGCAAATCGAACTGGACGGCATTCTGCGTCTCGAAGACATCCGCGCCGCGGAAGTGACCGAAGCCGGCTCGGCCGCGCCGATGGTCGTGACGGCCGGCCGGCGTACCGCGGGCCCGGCGATCGCCCGTGAATTTGCGCTGGTTTACCGGGTGCAGGGCAAGGATCAGCGGATCGGCACGCTGTACGTCCAGGCGACGCTGGCCAATCTGTATGACGATCTGACGCGCACCGCGCTGCTCATTCTGGTGAGCCAGGCGGCCAATACGTTTCTGGTCTCGCTGTTTACGATCTACATTCTGTCGCGGCTCGTCACCCGGCATCTTGCTGCGATCGCACGCAGCGTCGGCGACTACGATTTTCACGAGACGCCGCAACCGCTCGGCCTGCAGCGGCGAGCGCCCAACGAGCCGGACGAACTCGACCGTGTGGTGGCAGCCGTCAACGCGATGGGCGCGCGCTTGCATCAGGCGTATCTCGACGAGCGTGCTGCGGCGATCGAGCGGGAAGCTCGGCACTCCGCCGAGGCAGCGAATCGCGCCAAGAGTGAATTCCTTGCCAATATGAGCCATGAATTACGCACGCCGCTCAACGGCATTCTCGGCTACGCTCAGATCCTGCGGCGCGACCTCGCGCTGGGCGAGCGGCAACTCGAAGGCGTTGCGGTGATCCAGCGTAGCGGCGAACACCTGTTGACGCTGATCGACGACACGCTCGACTTCGCAAAGATCGAAGCCGGCAAATTGCGCGTCCAGATTGGCGACGTGCCGCTGGCAGGACTGGTAGACATGTTTCGCGAGATCGTCGGCGTGAAAGCGGAGCAAAAGGGTCTCGACTTCATCTGCGAGATCGCAGCCGACGCGCCGCCCGGCGTGCTTGCCGACGAACGGCGCTTGCGCCAGGTGCTGCTCAATCTGCTCGCGAATGCGGTCAAATTCACCGATCAAGGCAGCGTGAGCCTGCATATCATGAGGGCTGCAGCGGGGGCGGTGCGTTTCGAGGTGCTTGATACGGGTATCGGCGTGCCCCCCGAGCAGTTGGAGACGATTTTCGAACCCTTCGAACAGGCCGGCGGCCGGGAGCGCTGGGCAGGCGGCACCGGGCTGGGTCTGGCGATCAGCCGCGAGTTGGTCCGTGCGATGGGCGGCGAGATCCGCGTCGAGAGCCGGGTTGGCCAGGGCAGCACGTTCTGGTTCGAACTTGCGCCGGCTATCGCGCTGCCGGATACCCGCTCCGTCATGCCGCCCGTGCTGGACGTGACAGGCTATGATGGTCCGCGCAAAACGGTGCTGGTGATCGACGACGTGCCGGTCAATCGTGCAGTCGTCGTCGCCCTGCTCGGCCGGCTCGGTTTCGACACGCTCGAGGCGGCGACTGGCCGCGAAGGGCTCGCGCAGGCGCAAGACCAACGGCCGGCCTTGATCGTCACCGACATCGTGATGCCCGACATGGACGGCCTCGAAGTGACCCGGCGTCTGCGCCAGTCGCCTGGCCTCGTGGATGTGCCGATCATCGCGGTGTCCGCGAGTCCCTCCGGCACCGATGAGAAAAGGAGCCTTGCCGCCGGCGTGAATGCCTTTCTCCCGAAGCCGGTCGACTTCGACCGGCTGCTTGGGCAGATCGCTGCGTTGCTCGGACTGAGGTGGACGTATGCACCCGCCAGGGCAATCGCGCAGCACGCCGTGACGCTTTCCGAGGCGCGGCTTGCCGTGCCGGCGCAGGAAATGGACGAGCTGCACCGCCTCGCCCGTCACGGCGACATGCGGGAAATTTCGCGCTGGAGCGAGCGCGTCGCGGCACTCGACGCACGCTACGCGCCCTTCGCGGAGCAGGTGCGTCTACTGGCGAAGCGTTACCAGTCGAAGGCGATTCTTGAGTTGGTCGAACAAAATCTTGCGCAAAGGCCGGCACCATGAGCGACGCTACGAGCCATTCCAGCGAGCCGCCCACGATCCTCATCGCCGACGATACGCCGGCCAATCTCGGCGTGGTCGTCGACAGTCTGACTGAACGCGGGTTTCGCGTCCTGGTCGCGCTCGACGGCGCGGAGGCGCTCGAACGCGCGCAATTCTCGCAGCCCGACCTGATTCTGCTCGACGTCAAGATGCCCGGCATCGACGGTTTCGAAACCTGCCGGCGTCTGAAGATGGACGATCGCACGCGCGATATCGCGGTGATCTTCATGACTTCGCGTACCGGCAGCGAGGACATGGTCGAAGGATTTTCCGCGGGCGGAGTCGACTACGTGACCAAACCCGTGCACGTCGACGAAATGATTGCGCGCGTGCGCACCCATCTCTCGCTGCGCACCATGCACAAGCAACTGGTTGCGCAGAACCGGCAACTGCTCGCTGAAGTGTCGGTGCGCCAGCAGGCCGAGGCGGCGTTATCGCGGGTACGCGACGAACTGGAGGAGCGCGTTGCGCTTCGCACTGCTGAACTGGCGCGGGTGAACCAGAACCTGACCGCACAGATCGAGGAGCGCAGGCGAGCCGAAGCGAAACTGCTGTCGAGCGAGGCGCGTTTTCGCACGATTGCCGAGACAAGCCCGGTGCCGCTGTGCATTACCGCGATGCCGGATGGACAGATTCTCTATACCAATGAGCCATTGCGCCAACTGTTCGGGCTCGGCGTGCGCAATGACGCCGCTGCCAATATCGTAGACTTCTACGTCGACTCGGCGGAGCGAGACGAACTGGTGGAGCATTTGAGCCGCGAGGGGAGCTTTCGGAATACCGAGATGCAGTTCAGGCGGCCAGATGGCTCCGTCTTCTGGGCGATGGCGACGGCACGCGTCGCCACCTATGGCGAGGTGCCGGCGATTTATGTCGGCTTCAACGACATCACGGAGCGCAAGCGCATCGAGCAGGCCCTGTTCGAGTCGCGCGAACAGTTGCGCGAGCTGTCGGCCTACATGGAGGCGATTCGCGAAGAGGAAAGAAAGCGTATCGCGATGGAAATTCACGACGAACTGGGACAGCTCCTCACAGCGTTGAAAATGGATGTCTCGCTGCTCAAGATGCGGCTTGCCGGCGACCCGGAGGCGGCCAAGAAAACCGACGACATGCGCGAACTGGTCGAGACGACCATCTGGATGGTCCGCAACGTTGCGAGCCACCTGCGGCCCGCCGCACTCAATTTCGGCATTGTTTCCGCGCTGGAGTGGCTGGTGGAAGATTTCAGCCGCCGTAACGGCATTCCGTGCCAGTTTCGCATCAACGGCAGCGAGCCGGTTCTCCCGGATGCTCATGCGACGGCGGTGTTTCGCATCGTCCAGGCCTCGCTCACCAATGTCGCGCGCCATGCCCGTGCCACAAGGGCGGACGTGACGCTGACCCGCTCGGCGACGGCGCTCGATTTGCACGTGAGCGACGACGGCTGCGGCTTCGATCAGGAAGCGGCGCGCAAGGGCTATTCGTATGGTGTGCTTGGCATGAGCGAGCGCGCCCGGCTGATCGGCGCTTCGTTGTTGATCGACAGCGCGCCCGGAACGGGCACATCGGTTTCGATTCACATTCCACTAGATGACGACGTTCACAGATGATCAAGATACTCATTGCAGACGACCACGCGATCGTGCGCGGCGGATTGAAGCAGATCATTGCGACGACCGCTGATATTGTCGTGACCGGAGAGGCCGCGCAAGGCTCCGAGGTCGTCGACAAGCTGCGCACTTGCGAGATCGACCTGTTGCTGCTCGACATGACGATGCCGGGCATCAGCGGCGTCGACCTGATCCGGCGCGTGCGCGCCGAGCAACCGGCGTTGCCGGTGCTGGTGCTGAGCATCCACAACGAAGCACAGGTGGTATCGCGCGCGTTGCGCGCGGGTGCGACCGGCTATGTGACGAAAGACAGCGATCCCGAGGTGCTGCTTGCCGCGATTCGCAAACTGGCAGGCGGCGGCCGTTTCATCGACCCGAAGCTGGTCGACGCGATCATCTTCGAGACGCACTCGGGCGATGCTCCGCCCCACGAAATCTTGTCCGACCGTGAATTCCAGGTGTTGCAGATGCTGGCATCCGGCAAGAGCATCAACGACATTGCCGAGGCCTTGGCGCTCAGCGCCAAAACCATCAGTACTCACAAGATGCGCCTCATGCAGAAGCTTGGCCTGGGTAACAATGCGGAGCTGATCCGCTACGCGATCAGACACGGGCTCGCCGCCGAATAACAGGGGCACTCGAATAGTCTAAGGATTGTTAAGGAATTCCTGAGTGGATAATCAGCCGTTCCCGAGCTCACTATCCGCCGCTCCCGATAGAGGTGCATTGACAGACACCCTACGATGGTCTCATGGGCACCACGGAGGGGCTATGAGTACCGCGGAGAAGTCGTTGCGCTTGCTGGTCGAGAAATGGCTTGGGGCGGCCGGCGGCCAGCCGGTCCGGGTACTGCTGACACAGCGTTCGCGCTCGGGCCGGATTTGCCGCGTGTGCATCGAGGCGGATTGCCCGAGCGGTCCCGTCACCCTGTTTTTCTTCCGCCACGACGACGGTAGCTGGCATGTATTTCCGCCCGCCAACCGCCAGCCTGCGATGAGCATTGGCCGGCTGGCCGCCTGACGGCATGACCACGGGAAGGAGAGAGCGCATGGCTCACGACGAATCCAACGGGTTGCCGCAACATGTGATCGACCTGCGTGCCTGGATGACCGCATGGTACGAACATGCGGTTTCGGTGGGCTTTATCAGGCCCCCGTTCACGCTCGACGAAGCCATTGCTGACCGGCTCGAGGGGTATTTCAAGGTCGGTCTCACGCCGGTCGAAGGTGCCGACGTGATTTTCGGCGTCACGCATTGAGGCTGCCAGAGTCTCGCGCCGGCAGGGGCGGCTAAGGCCTTCTGTAATCGCGCAGCGTCGCCGCGAGGCGCAGGTCGGGGTAGGTCTCGTCGACGCGGATCATGTCTTTGCGCAGCTCTTCGATGATCCAGTCGCGCAGCGCAGTCACCACGGGGCGCATCGGACGGCTGGCCGGCCACACCAGACAGCAGCGGCGCTCCGTGACGATCAACTCGTGTTCTGCGGGAATCAGCGCGCCGTCGGCCAGCCAGTGCGACAGCACGTTCAACCAGCCCAGCGCAACCCCTTGGCCCAGCAACGCGGCCTGCACCACGATCGCATAGTCGGAAAAGCTCAGCATCGCCGCGGCCCTGCGCCGATGTTCGGCGAACGCGGCGAAGCGTTCGTGCCAGCCGCGCTCGCCGTCGTCCATGTTGATGACAGTGTCGTTGTGCGGGCTGCCGGCGTCCTGCAACAGCTGCTCGTGATAGCGGCGATTGCAGACGGGCAGCAGGATTTCCGGCATCACCAGCACGCTGTGCGCATCGATCTCCTCGTCTTTCCTGAAGCGCATGCCGAGGTCGACATCGACGAGCGGCCCGCCGATGCGGCCTGAAATCAACTGGAAACGCAGATCGACGCCCGGGAACGCCTGATTCAGGCGGTTCATGCGCGGCATGAGCCAGTGCGTGGTAAAGGCCGTCGAAACCGACAAGGTGACGGTTTCGATGCCGGTGGCGCGGGCCTCGATTTCGCGTATCGCGGACTCGATCCCGTTGAAGCCTTCTGAAATCTTCCGATACAGGATCTTGCCGTTTTCGGTCAGCTCGATGCCACCGCGCACGCGCTCGAACAGTTGTACCCCGAGGTGGTCTTCCATGCGCGCGAGCATGCGGCTCACGGCCGGCTGGCTGACATACAGCTCTTCGGCCGCACGCGTGAAGTTGCCGCAGCGTGCCGCCGCCTCGAACACGAACAGGGCGTTGGCGCTGGGGAGTTTGCGGCGGAGATTGGGCATGACGTGATGTTATGCCTGATCCAACAATTTGGGAATTGCTGACGAAATAACAGCCACGTATATTTTTCTTACCGATGGTCCTGTGGACGGGAAACAAGTATGGACGCGAGAGCGAAAGCAGATGTGTCGATCCGCTCGGCAGCGCGGCGCTACGGTCCGGTTGTCGCGCTCGACGACGTGTCCATCGATATCGCGCCCGGCGAGTTCGTGTCCTTGCTCGGACCCTCGGGGTCCGGCAAAACCACGCTGCTGGGCATTCTCGGCGGCTTTGTGCAGCCGAGTTCGGGCTCCGTGTGGGTGGGCGGCCGTGATATTACATTTGCGCCGCCGCACAAACGCGATATCGGCATCGTGTTCCAGAACTACGCGCTGTTTCCGCATATGACGGTCGGCGAGAACGTCGCTTTTCCGCTGCGCGCGCGGCGTCAGCCGAAGGCCGGTTGGGCGAAAAAGGTCTCGGACGCGCTCGCGATGGTCGAGTTGAGCGGCTACGAAGGCCGGCGCATTTCCCAACTCTCCGGCGGCCAGCGGCAGCGGGTCGCGCTCGCGCGTGCGATGGTGTTCGAGCCGCAACTGATCCTGATGGACGAACCGCTCTCGGCCCTCGACAAGCAATTGCGCGAAACCATGCAGATCGAGCTGCGCCGGCTGCATAGAAAGCTGGGCGCGACGATCGTCTATGTGACGCACGATCAGCGTGAGGCGCTGACGATGAGCGACCGCGTCGCGGTGCTGCGCCACGGCCGCCTCGTGCAGATCGATACGCCGGAGCACCTGTACGACCGGCCGTGCGACTCCTTCGTGGCGAGCTTTATCGGCGAAGCGACCTTATTGACCGTGACCCGCGCCGGCGCCGACGCGGTGCAACTTGGCGCGGCCGTGCTGCGCACGGCGCATCCGCTGCCACGCGCCGAAGCGTTACTGCTGGCGGTGCAGACAGAGAAGTTGCGGATTCACGACGGCCGCGACGACTACGGCGCGCAGCTCAACCAGTTGCGCTGCCGCGTCACCGAGGTGCTGTATCAGGGCGAAAGCCTGCGCGTATTCGCCACGCTGCCGGACGGCACGGCGATCAGCTTGCGCCAGCCGGGCAGTTACCACGCTCGTCTGCAGATTCCCGCGCCCGGCATGGAGATGACCGTGGTGCTCGACCCGCAGGACACCATTGTCGTGCCAGCCTGATTCCATATGCCCGCACCGGCGGGTTCTCTCATCCAGGATTCACATCAAACTGCAGAGGAATACGAATGAAAAAACTGACCGATTTCAAAGTGCTGACGTTCGACGTCGTCGGCACGCTGATCAACTTTGAAAAGGGTGTGCTGGAATCGATTCGCCGGCTCGGCGGCGAGGCTGCCCGCACGCTCACGGACGACCAGATCTTCGCGCCGTACATCCGCGGCCGCGCGGCTTATCCGGGGCGCTCCAGCCATGCGATGGCGAGTGTCTATCAATCGCTTGCGGCTGAACTCGGCTTGCCGGCCGATGCGCAGACGGCCGCCGCGTTCCAGCGCGACGTGCTGGACTGGCCGGCTTTCGACGACTCGGCGGCCGCGTTGCGGCGCCTGCGCCGCCATTTCCGGCTGGTCGCGATGACCAACGCCGACCGCGTGGCGCTGTCGGCCTATGCGCACACGCTCGGCGATCCGTTTGACGACAGCGTGACCTGCGACGAAACCGGCGTCGCGAAGCCCAACCCACAGTTTTTCGCCTATAACCGCGGGCGCCAGGCCGCCTTCGGCTACAAGTTCGGCGACATCTTGCATGTCGCGCAGAGCCAGTACCACGACATCGGCGTGGCCCGCGAACTCGGCTATACGGTGTGCTGGATCGAGCGCCGCCAAGGACTGCAAGGGTTCGGCGCCACGCCGGTGCCCGAGCGCGTCACGACGCCCGATTTCAAGTTTCCGACGCTCAAGGCGCTGGCCGACGCGGTCGAAGCCGAGGAGCAAGTCGCCGCATGAAGCCGCCCGCCGCCCGGCAGTCCGTTGCGTCGCTCTGGTCGGCGCTGGGCGGCGCCACGGCGCCGCTCAGTACCGGTGCGCCGCTCGCCCGCGATCTGGTTGCCGAGGTGGCGGTGATCGGCGCCGGTTACTCGGGGCTTTGCGCTGCCCACGCCCTGCAGAAGCGGGGCGTGGATACCATGGTGCTCGATGCGAACCCGGTCGGTTGGGGCGCGAGCGGCCGCAACGGCGGCGTGGTGTCGTCGAAATTCCGCCTGTCGTTTCCCGCCATCGCGCGGCTGCATGGGCTCGATACCGCGCGCACGATGCATCGCCTCGCTCACGAAGGGATGCGCGTGGTCGAGTCGCTGGTCGACGAATTCAAACTCGATGACGCACATTTCCGGCGCACCGGCAGCTTGCGCTGCGCGCATACCGAGCGCGCCTTCGCGACGATCCGTGCTGAAGCGGACTGGGTGCGGCAGACGCTCGGCGACACCTCGATGTCGGTGCAATCGCGCGCCGAGGTAGAACGTGAGACCGGCTCGCGTGCCTTCGTCGGCGGCGTGCTGAGTGCCGACGCCGGCACGATCTGGCCGCTGCGCTACGTGCAGGGTCTTGCCGCGGGGTTGACGGCCCGCAAGGTGCCGATCTACGAATCGAGTCCGGTCGTCGACATGCAGCGCACCGGTTCAGGCGTGCTGTTGCGCACGCCTGGCGGCACGGTGCGGGCGCAGCAGGTGATCGTCGCGACGAACGCGTATTCCGGTCTGACGGCAGCCACCGGGGACTACCAGCGCACGCTGGTGCCGTTTCGCAGCGCGATCATTGCAACCGAACGCCTGCCCGCCGAGCTGGACGAACGCCTGATGGTCGAACAGCGCAGCTACACCGAAACGCGGCGCATGATGAAGTGGTTCCGCAAGGTAGATGGCCGGATGGTGTTCGGCGGACGCGATGCGTTCGGCAAGGAAGGACAGCTCAGCGGCTTCGACGCGCTGCAGCGCGCCATGGTCGCCCTGTTTCCGGAGCTTGCCGGTGTGCAGGTGGAGCACCGCTGGTCCGGTTATGTCGGCATGACCTTCAACCAGTTGCCCCACGTGGGGCGCAGCGACAGCGCGACCACTTTTTGTCTGGGCTATAACGGAGCGGGTGTCGCGATGGCGAGCCTGCTGGGCCAGCAGGCCGCGGCACTCGCCCTCGGTGAGAAGCCGGAGTTGGCGCTGCTCGCAGCGAACGGTCTGCAACCGGTGCCCTTTCATGCGCTGCGCTCGCCGGCGGTGCGGATGGTCGCGGCGTGGTATCAGTTTCTCGATGCGATAGGTGCGTGATGCCAGCTCAACGCGACGCCGCCGCGAGGCGGATTTCTGCAGAAGATGGGTTGATGCCTTCTTTCGCGGCCGATGCGGCCGATGTTGCGGCAGCCGATGCTGCGGTACGGTATCAGCGCCGCGAAGACCGCAAGATGCTGTTGCTGATGGCGCCGGCGCTGATCGTGATCGTCGTGTTGCTGGTAGCGCCGCTCGCGTGGCTTTCCTGGCAATCGATCTACGCCGACGGCTTTACGCTCGAAAATTACCGGCGCATTTTCACCGAGAGCGCCTACTGGGAAACCTTTGCGCTCACTTTCAAACTCAGCTTCGTCGTGACGCTCGTGACGTTGCTGCTCGGCTATCCGGTGGCTTATGCGGCCGCGGCGCTGCCGCCGAAGTTGAGCGCGCTCGTGCTGGGACTCGTGATTCTGCCGTTCTGGACCAGCGTGCTGGTGCGCACCTACGCATGGCTCGTGCTGTTGCAGCGCACGGGGCTCGTCAACAAGGCGCTGTTGTCGATGGGCGTGATCGACCATCCGTTGCAGTTGGCCTACAACCAGTTGGGCACGATTATCGCAATGGTGCATATCCTGCTGCCGTTCATGGTGTTGCCTCTGTACTCAGCGATGCAGAAGATTCCGGAGAACCTTTCGCATGCCGGTGCGAGTCTCGGCGGTTCGCCGCTGCACGTATTTCTGCGCGTGTTCTTGCCGCTTTCGCTGAGCGGCGTGCTGGCGGGCGTCACCCTCGTGTTCATTCTCTGTCTCGGCTTTTACATCACGCCGGAGCTGATGGGCGGCGGCAAATCGGTGATGGTGTCGATGGTCGTGAGCCGTAACGTGGAGCTATACGGCAAGTGGGGGGCGGCGAGCGCCGTCAGCGTGGTGCTGCTTGTCTGCGTGTTCGCGATCTTCTATGCCGCGAGCCGCGTGATACCACTCGAGAAGACGCTGGGGGCCAAATGAAAAGATCCGCATCGGGCAAGATCGTCCTGGGCGCCGTGGTCGGACTGATTCTGCTGTTTCTGATCGTGCCCGTCCTGATCGTCGTGCCGCTGTCGTTTTCCAACACGCGTTTCATGACCTTTCCGCCGCCCGCTTATTCACTGCGCTGGTACGAGGCGTTTGTCGGCAGTCCGATCTGGATGGCGGCGGCCCGCACCACATTGACGGCCTCGCTGTGCGCCGCGGCCATCGCGACGCCGCTCGGCGTCGCCGCCGCCTACGCGATCCAGAACAGCACCCACTGGTGCATGCGCTACGTGCGTCTCGTCCTGATGTTGCCGTTGATGGTGCCGATCATCATCGTCGCGGTCGGGGTGTTCTTCGTGTATGCCCGCACGGGTCTCGTCAATAGCATGACGGGGCTGATTCTCGCCGATACGATGCTCGGCCTTCCGTACGTGCTGATTTCCGTGGGCGCGGATTTGCGGACCTTCGATCAGACTCAGGAGATGGTGGCCCGTAGTCTCGGCATGAACCGCTTGCGCAGTTTTATGACGGTGACGCTGCCGCAAATCAGATCAAGCGTGATTTCCGCAGCGGTATTCGTGTTCATTCAGGCGCTGGATGAGACCGTGGTTGCCCTGTTCGTTTCCGGCGGCGACAACCAGACGCTGACACGGCGGATGTTCGTCGCGCTGCGCGATGAAATCGATCCGACCATTGCGGCCATCAGCACCTTGCTGACTGCGCTGACCTTGTGTCTGGTGGTGCTGCTCGTGATGAGCCGCAGGCCGGCTACGCGGACCTGATCAGGTCCGCGATCCGCTCGGCGATCATGATGGTCGGAATATTCGTGTTGGCGCAGGGGATCGAGGGCATCAGCGATGCATCGCATACGCGCAGGCCAACAACATTTCGCACCGAGCCGCTTGCGTCGGTCACCGCCTGCGGGTCGCCGGGCGCGCCCATCCGGCACGTCCCGGACGGATGCCAGGTGCAGCCCACGGAGCGCGTGACAAAGCGGGTCAGCGCCGCATCGTCGGCGAGCAGGTCGCCGATCGTGACGCCCTGGGTAATCAGCCGCCGGATCAGCCAGCCGCGCAGCGGTCCCGCGATATCGAGCAGTGCGCTGAGCGCGCCGCGCTGCACGGCGTTGACCAGGCCGGGCAGCGCGACTTTCGCCACGCGGGGCGAATAGCTCGATGGAAAAATCGTGCCGCGCATGCCTGCCATCGACGCCTCGGCGAGCGTGGCGGCGCCGAAGCGCAGCGCCAGCTTCAGGCGTTCGAGGTCGCGCGGATCGGACAGCATGCGAAAGTCGATCGCCGGTTCTTCGCGCGGATCGGCCGAGACCAGTTTCAGTTGACCGCGCGAGTACGACTTGTTCACCCAGAAAAACATCGTGCCCAGCCGGTATCCGATCGAATGCCAGCCGGAGCGTGACAGGATCGCGCCATGCATGTCACCTGCCACGGTGTCCGGCGAGCCCGACGAGAAACGCACGATGGCCTGCTCATGGTGTTCTTCGGGATACGGTGTGCGCGCTGCGTACGGCAGCCAGGTGGAAACGGCGATCGACGGATGCTCCATCAGATTGCGGCCGACGCCCGGCACATCGGCGACGAGCGGAATGCCAAGCGCGGCGAGATCGGCGGCTGGGCCGATGCCGCTGCGCAACAGCAGGGCGGGACTATGAATCGCACCCGCGCAAACGATGGTTTCGCTCGCGTACAGATCTTCGGTCGAACCGTCTTCATGCCGCAAGCGCGCACCTGTTGCACGCGAGCCTTCGAAGTGGAGCCGCTCGGCGACGAGCTGCGTGCGAATGATCAGATTGGGCCGCTGGCGGACCGCATCCGTGAGATAGCAGACCGAAGTCGGAATGCGCTCGCCGTTTTCGCTGACCGCGATCGAGCCGAGATAGGTGCCGTCTTGCCACGGGCCGTTCTGATCCGCGTGCCGGCGATGGCCAAGCTGTTCCAGCGCACCCAGCACGGCTCGCACGAACGGCGACACGCGGGGCCATTCGGTGCGCCGGATGCGCACGGGTCCGTGCTGGCCGTGCAGTTCGCCGTCGAAGTCGCAATCGGTTTCGAGCTTGCGAAAATACGGCAGGCAGGCTTGCCAGTTCCAGCCGTGTGCGCCGAGCGCCTCCCACTCGTCGTAATCGGCGGGGGCGCCGCGATTGGCCATCAAGGCGTTGATGGCCGAACCGCCGCCGAGCAGGCGCGCCTGCTCGTAGCGCCGCGCCGGGCTGGCGCCGGAGGGTGCGAAGGGCGTGGCCATCACCGCGGTGAGCCGCCGCCAGATATTGCTGAGGTCGAGGTACGCGCGGCCCGGGTAGCGGCTGCGGATCGCATCCGGCATGCTCGCGTGCGAAATGTCCCTGCCGGCCTCGATGAGGCACACGGTCTTGCCCGGGTCTTCGGAAAGACGCGCGGCGAGCACGCAGCCCGCCGAGCCTCCACCGAGAATCAGATAGTCGATCACGTTGCCCGCTGCCGTTACTGCATGAACTTCAGCCAGCGAGCCCGGGCGGCGATACCCGCATCGGAGGCCCACCATTCTTCGTCGAGCAAGGCCTGTCTGGCTGCGTTAGCGGGCGAACTCGGCAACTCGGCCGCGCGTTGCGGGGCGATCTTGCCGGTCTTGAAGGCGGCCGGATTGCCGGGACCGTAGTCGATATAGAGCGGCAGGTTGGCCTGCAAATCGGGCGAGAACGCCGCGTTGAGGAATTTGACCGCGGCCGGCAGATTCGGCGCGTTCTTCACGATGCACAGTTGCGTGTTCTGCAGCAAGCCGTCGTTGAACGTGAAGTCGACATCGGGGTCGTCTTTGCGCACGGCGCTGGCGCGGCCATTCCAGATCATTTCCATATCGACCTCGCCGTCGTGCAGCAACTGCGCCGACTGGCCACCCGAGGTCCACCAGACGGTAATGTCGGGCTTGATCTGCTGCAGCTTCCTGAAGGCCCGGTCCACGTCGAGCGGGTAGAGCTTGTCGCGCGGCACGCCGTCGGCGAGCAGTGCGGCTTCGAGCGTGCCTTGCGGATCGTTGCGCAGCGCGCGCGTGCCCGGGAAGTCCTTGACGTTCCAGAAGTCGGCCCAGCTCTGCGGGACCTTCTTGAGCGTCTTCTTGTTGTACGCGATCACCGTCGAATAGAACTCATAGGCAGCCGAATAGGGCGTGCGGTATTTCTCCGGCATGGATGCGGCGTTCGGGATCTTCGAGAAGTCGAGTTTCTCGATCAGGCCTTCCTTGCCGCCGCGCAGGCAGTTCGAGGTGGGCGTGTCCACCACGTCCCAGATCGGCTTGCCGGCGGAGGCTTGCGCCTTGATGGCCGGGTACGCGTCGGGAATGCTGTCCTGATTGACGGTGATGTCGAGCAGCTTCGCCGCCGGATCGAGGATGGCCTTGGTTTGCGCTTCCTGGTAGACACCGCCTTGCGAGACGAAGGTGATCTGGCCGCTCGCGGCCAGCGCAGGAGTGCTCAGGAGTGTAATGGCGAACGACAGAACGGTGACGCGACCCGGCTTCATCATTTTCACGACGGCTATCCTCTGGGTTGGATGGTTCTTTAGCAGAGCCCGTGTGCGCATGTCATGCAACTCAAGCGTGCAGGCTGCTATCTGCGAAGCGTATCGGCGCGTGATGAACAGGGTGCCGGGAACGTCGTGGTCAAAATGTAGAGGACCATTTTCCCGCTCGCAATTCCTGAATTGTTAGAGCGGGCATAACGCTACGTCATGGCTGGGTGAGCGCTGAGGCGTGTGGGTGTGCGTGCTGCATGGCGCATCGCGACGGCACGCGGTGCGATCGTGACGGCGAGTCGCGTCGTCCTGACTAGCCCGCAAAACCGGGCCATGCAGGAGTTGACTGGCCTGACCGGCGCCGTCGAAACTGTATCTGTCGGCGCGCAGCCCGCACCGGCAGAATAACGGCCGGCCGACCATCCCGTTCAACCTGATCCAGCGGACAGACAGCAATGACCCGACTTCGCATTACCTCCTGCGGCCACGAATTTATCGCCGAAACCCACCCGGATGCACCGCAGACGGTGGCCGCCTTCCTGAAGCTGCTGCCGTATCGCCAGAAGCTGATCCACGTGCGCTGGAGCGGCGAAGGCTGCTGGGTGCCGCTCGGCGACTTCAAGCTGGAAAACGACGGCACGGCTGTGGGCTTCGAAAACCATACGAGCCATCCGTCGGTTGGGGACATTCTGTTCTATCCCGGCGGCTACAGCGAAACCGAGATCATCCTCGCCTATGGCTCGTGCTGTTTCGCCAGCAAGATGGGGCAACTGGCGGGCAATCACTTCCTGAGCGTTGTCGAAGGCAAGGAGCACCTGCGCGCCCTCGGCACCAAGGTGCTGTGGGAAGGCGCGCAAGACGTGCTGTTCCAACAGATCTGATCAGCGCCGCCCTGCGAGTGTGCGATACACCGCCGGCGCAAGATCGCAGTCGGCCGTAGCACGCCTCGCAATGACGCTATCCGGCATTGACGAGGCGGCGCCTGGCTAACCGTATGAGGTATGGAGCGGGGCGTGGCATCGCTTAAGCCACCGCGCGGCCGGTTTTCATGCGCGCGGCGACCAGCAGCGAAATCAGGCAGCCGACACCCAGGTACGCCGCCACCGGATGCCACGAGCCTCCCGCGAGGCTCACCAGCGCCACGGCGATGAACGGCGTGAAACCGCCACCCACCACGCTCGCCACCTGGTAGCCGACCCCTGCGCCGCTATAGCGGTACTCGGTGCCGAACAGTTCGGTGAACATCGGCTGCTGCACGCTCACTATCATGTCGTGTGCCACGTTCGCGAGCATCACCGCGAAGATCACGATCCACACCGTCGCCCGCGCTTCGAGTGCGAGGAAGAACGGCAACGCGCTCAACATGCCGGTCAGCGCTCCCACCATATACACGCGGCGCCGGCCGAAGCGGTCGGCAAGCCATGCGAAGCAGGGGATCGTCACGCAACTCAGCGCACCCACCAGCAGGCCGATGTTCAGGAAGAACGTGCGCGGCATGCCGAGGTTCGCGGTCGAGTAGTTCAGTGCGAAGGCGGTCACGATATACATCGTGAACAGTTCCGCAAGACGCAGCGCGATGATCAACAGAAACGCCTTCGGATGCTTGAGCAACGCTTCGACGATCGGCAAGCGCGGCCGCACAGCGCCTTTTTCAACCACCCTCTCGACGAACTCCTGCGACTCTTCCATGTTCGAGCGGATCCACAGCGCAATCAGCACCAGTACCACGCTGAACAGGAACGGCAGGCGCCAGCCCCAGGCGAGGAAGGTGGCGTTGTCCATCGAGTGGCTGATGATCGACACGAGGCCGGTGGCGAGCACGAGGCCGACGCCATAGCCGACCTGCACGCCGCTGCTGTAGAACGCCTTCTTTTTCTCCGGCGCGCTTTCGACGGCCATCAGCGCTGCGCCGCCCCATTCGCCGCCGACCGCGAAACCCTGAATGGCGCGCAGCGTCACCAGCAGCACCGGCGCCCACCAGCCAATGCTGAGAAACGACGGCAGCAGGCCGATCGCGGCAGTGGAGAGGCCCATCATCATGACGGTCAGCACCAGCATGCGCTTGCGGCCGAGGCGGTCGCCGTAGTGGCCGAAGATGAAGCCGCCGAGCGGCCGGAACAGGAAGCCCACGCCAAAGGTTGCGAAGGCCGCCAGCGTGCCCATCGCCGCGCCGACTTGCGGAAAGAACTGGGTGTTGAACACAAGCGCGGCGACGATGCCGTAGAGCAGGAAGTCGTACCAGTCGACCACCGCGCCCACAAAGCTGCCGAGCGCCGCCCGGCGGGCGCGGTTTGCATTGCTGGCGGCGTCGCGTGGGGCCGCTGTCGATACTGCCGTGGTCATGAGATGTCTCCTGAATGTCTGGACCGCAGTCGAGGTTCGTGCGACGGCCGGTGTCTGTTGGCCGGTTACCGCGCGCTGTCCGCTGCAAGATTCCCCGAAGAATAATGAGGCTGCGAGTCTTCTACAATCCGCGTTTGGGGTCAACTGCGCGATTGGCGAACGGCTGTGCGCGCATAGCGCGCGTTTTGCGCGTTAACACCAAGGCGTAGCGAAGCGTTGGCTGCGCCTGTCTGTTGCCAGCGAGAAGGGGCGGATTCCGTGCCTACCGGAGTTAGCGCATGCTTGCGCGGTAAGGTCCGTGCTATTTGTCCCGCCTATGCGCCTCAATTCGTCCGCGCAGCACTCTGCCCGGGCTTGCCGCGTTGAACCCGGCCAACCGGCGCGTGGCATAATTCGCGGGCTTTCATTTTCCCGCCCCCGTCGTATGCTGCGTCGCCAGCTCCGGAAGATCGGCAGTATCCTCGGATTGCTCGCGATCCTGATGGCGACGCTCGCGCCCACGGTATCGCAAGCGCTAAGCTCGCATGAGCGGCTCGACGTCGCGCTTGCCGAGCGCTGTTCGGCGGCGCAGGACGTTACGGATGTCGACCGAAGCGCGCCGCATCCACTCGTATTCCATTGGCAGGCTTGCGGCTATTGCGGCCTGCTCGCCCATTTCCCCATCGTGCCTCCGGCCGAGGTCGCGTTCGTTTCGCGGGCGGTCTTCGCGCATGCCGTCACCGTGCATGCGAGCGTCGGCACGCGATCGATTTTCCCCACTACTTCGGCGCAGCCTCGCGCGCCGCCTGTCGTTCTCTGATTTTTCCCAGCTTGTCGGGTTGCCGGTTCCGCTGATTCCGTTGGTGTTGTTTCGACAACGCCAACGCGTCATGGCGGCTTCCGTCACGTGGTCGCTTGACGCCGTCGTTTTAACGCAGGCGCGAACTGCGCCGTGGCGAACGAACCTCGCGCGTTCGACGCGCGCAACCTGACCCACAGCACAACCGCTATCCATCCGTCGTCGATGCGCGCCTGGCGAGTTCGACGATCAAATACGCCGGCGCAGGACGCTCTGTCCCGGCCGGCATGCATGACGCGTTTTAACTAGAGGAGTGAATGATGAAAGCAGGCAAGTTGATTCAATGGAGTGCCGGCGTGGCCGTGGCATGTCTTGCATGGAACGCTCAGGCAGCGCAAACCCAGGCCGCCGGCGTGCAGGTCGAGCAGTGCTGGGTGCGGGCGATGCCGGCTTCGATACCATCCGCCGGCTACTTCACGCTGCGCAACAATGGCGATAAGGCCGCCACTTTGAGCGACGTCGCCACACCGGCCTTCGGCATGGCGATGATGCATCGCAGCGAGAGCAACGGCAGCATGTCGTCAATGGAGATGGTGTCGTCGGTGCCGGTGCCTGCGCACGGTTCGGTCAGCTTTGCGCCGTCCGGCTATCACGTGATGCTCGAGCAGCCGGCGAAGCCGTTGAAGATCGGCGCAACGCTGCCGCTCACGTTGAGCTTCGCAGATGGTTCGAGCGTGAGCGCGAACTGCGCGATCAAACCGGCGGCGACGCTGGGGCAACCGGCGCAGTGACGTCGCGCAGTGTCCTGGTCGATGGAGATAGCGATGAAACACGGTGAATCTTTGCGCGACTGGCTGGCGCGCCACCGCATGCACTTGAACATCGCGGCGTTGCTGGCCTGCGGTGTCTGGGCGGGCTGGCTTGCCTGGATGACGCGGCCCGATGACACGGGCATGACAGCACCGGCCTCGCCGATCTGCTGTTTTCGCGCGGTGAAGTAGCCGGCCGCGCTGGAGAAGGGGCGGGAGCGCGTGGGCGGCTCCCGCCCCTTCTGCTATCTGGCCCGAATGCACTTGCGCCCGCGTTCTTCACAGGATTTAATACGGCAACGCGACGGCGCTTGCCAGCGTGGCAAGTGGGCGGTCTTCGAAGCTATAACGAACAGTGCGATCCGGTGCGCTTGCATCCAGCGCATCGGCACGGTACCGGCATGGGGCCAGGCCCATGTTGGCTACGGCGGGTCACCATAACGGAGAAGAGCATGAAAGCCAGCAGCATCGCGGAACGGGAGGCTAGCGGCCGGGCAGCGCGCGAGCATTCCAGGCGTTCGAGCCATCGCACGTTCGGCGATATCCATCGCGACCCGATCGATCTGCTCAAGCAAAGCAGCGAGGGCCGGGTGCAGAAGCTGGTGCCGTTGCGCTACGGCCGCATGGCCGTGTCGCCTTTCACTTTCTTTCGCGGCAGCGCGATCCTGCAGGCTCAAGACCTGAGCCGGATTGCCGACACCGGCATCGTGCTGCCGATCTGCGGCGACGCTCATCTGATGAACTTCGGCGGCTTCGCCACGCCTGAACGCCAACTCGTGTTCGATCTGAACGACTTCGACGAAGTCGCGCTCGGACCGTTTGAGTGGGATCTCAAGCGCCTGACCGCCAGCCTCGTGGTAGCCGCACGGCACATGCGTTTAAGCCGCGGTTTTGCGGCCGATCTGGTGATGACGGCGGTGAGCGAGTACCGCGATCGCATGAGGCAGTATGCGCAATGCGGTGCGCTTGAACTCTGGTACGAACGCATTACCTTCGAGCGCATGGCCGAGACCGCGTTGACGCCGGAGCGCCGCCGCACGGTCAGGCGTGGCATGGAAAAGGCCGCCGGGCGCACCCAGGAAAGCATGCTCGACAAGATGTGCGAGTACGACGGCGATCACCTCGTGATTCGTGATGCGCCGCCGGGTCTCTTTCACGTACATGGTGCGAATACGCTGTTCGAAGCGGAAGACGACTGGTTTGCGCTCGGCAACTGGCGCAAGCTGATTGGCCCGATGTACGGCGAATATCTGAAAACGCTCAGCCATGACAGGCGCGAGCTGCTCGGCCATTTTTCGGCACAGGATCTGGTGTTCAAGGTGGTGGGCGTCGGCAGTGTGGGCACGCGTTGCCTGGTGCTGCTGAGCACCGACCACATGGCTTCACCGCTCTTCCTGCAGATCAAGGAAGCACGCCAGTCGGTGATTGCACATTACTTCAAGGGACCGTCTTCGCCGCACGACGGCGAGCGCGTCGTGCGTGGGCAGCGTTTACTGCAAGCAGCCAGCGATATTTTCCTCGGCTGGGCAACCGGGCCTTCAGGCCGCCATTTCTATTTCCGGCAACTGCGCGATATGAAGCTCTCGGCCAATATCGAGCTGTTCGACAACGACCTGCTCGAGGGTTACGCGAAACTGTGCGGTTGGGCTCTGGCGCGAGCGCATGCCAAGGCGAGCGGTAAAGCGATTGAGATCAGCGCCTATATCGGCCGTAGCGACCAGTTCGCCGAAGCGCTGACCGAGTATGCGTTCGCCTGCGCGGATCAGGTCGAGAAGGACTACGATGTGTTTATGAAAGCCTGCCGCAGCGGCGAGCTTGAGGCTCGCAGCGACGAAGACATGGCGGCGGATTTCCGTATGTAGTTCTTGGCAGGCCATTTCGAGTGGTTGTGCGTGGTCGCTTAGCTCACGGAGAAATGCACCCGCACATCCTGATCGCTTTCCACCGGATGGCCGTTTTCCATCGCCGGAAAGAAGCGCCAGCGGTGCAAGGTTTCCAGCAGGATCTGGTTGAGCCGAGGGTTTTGCGTGGGCTTGACCAGTTCGACCTCGAACGTCCCGTCGGCATGCACCCTGAAATGCGCGACCGCCGTCACCTGATAGCCCTGTTCGCGCAGGTCGTCGGGCAGCATGGGCACCGGTTGCGAGAGCAGGCGTGCCTGGGTGTTGCCGGACGGCGCGGGCGGTGCGGCGGAGTTCGCGCTGTTCGACGGCGCTGAGGGGCTCGAAGCGGCCTGCGCAATAGCGGCGAGCGCCGGCGTCGAAGGCGCCGTGGGTTGATCGTGTGCAACTGGCTCCGTCGTCGGCGCAGGCGCTTCTTCATGTGGCTGCGGAGTGGGTGCGCGAAGCGGCGCGACCGCACGCGCGAGCGGCGCCGCACGCGGCGTGGGCTTCGCGGTTGGCGCCGCCGCTGCATGCGCGGCAGGCATGACAGGCGCGGGTGCCGCAGCCGCCGGCGGTACAACCGGTGCAAGTTCGACGAGTTGCATCTCCATCGGCTTCGACACAAGCGGTGCTGGTGGCGCAGCCTCGCGGCTCGCGAGCCAGCCTACGGAATGTGCGAGTAACGCGAGACAGAACACGGCAGCCAGGATCAGAGCAAGCACAAACCTGAGGTACTCGCGATCGGTGAGCGACAACAGCCGTTGCAAGCCGCTACTCACGATGCACGGCGACGAGGAAGTGTTCGGCGCCCGCCTGGCGTGCCGCCAGCATGGCTTGCACGACGACCCCGTGCGAGGCGTGCTCGTCGGCCGCCACCACCACGTTGGCGTCGGGGCGCAACAGCCGGGCGATCGTCGGCGTCACCTGATCGAGTCGTACGGCCCGTTGATTGATAAACACCTGATTGGCCTCGTTCACTGAGAGCGTCAGCGGCCGGTCCTGTGACATCTGTTGCGCATGCCCATTCGGCAGGTTGATCCGCACGGCGTCGAGGCGCTGCATGGCGAGCGAAGTCAGCATGAAGGTCGCCAGCAGAAAGAACATCACGTCGATCATCGGAATGATCTCGATGCGGCCGCGCTTCGAGCGGCGTGAGCGCCGCAGTTTCATGATGGCCGTCCGCCCTGTTCGCCGGCAAGGCGCAGGTCGCTGAGCGCTTCGTTGGCGAACGATTCGAGTTCGTCCATCAGGCGGTCGATGCGGCGCGAAAAGAAGTTGAACGCGAACAGCGCGACCAGAGCGATGACCAGACCGATCGCGGTGGCGATCAGCGCCTGTGCGACCCCGCCGGTGACGCCCGACGGACTCACGAGACCATCTCCGCCGATCAGCCTGAACGAATGCATCATGCCGACAATCGTGCCGAGCAGGCCCAGAAGCGGCGCTGCCGTCACGATGGTTTCGAGCAGCCACAGACCGCGGCTCATGTCGCGCTCGATCTGCGCCGCGGTGGCTTCGACCCGCGTTTCGATGCGCCAGAGCGGCGCACGCGAGTCGTCGAGCAAGCGGCCAATCCGGCTGAACGCATGCTGCTGCGGCAGGCCGCCGGGAAGCTGCGCGTTATCCGGTGTCCGCGGCATGCGCGCAAATCTCCAGAGTGCGTAGGCGCGATCGAGCGTGATGGCGAGTGCGATGACCGCCAGCACGGTGAGCGGATAGATCACCCAGCCGCCGAGACGGGCTGCGTCGGCGAGATTGGTCCAGTCGTTCATGGTCAAACTCCTTCGTGTTGCTTTCCCGGCACCGGCACGATCAGAACCGCTTGGTGATGCCGGCGTAAATGGCGCGTTGCGGGCCGTATTGCGGGGCTTCGACGCCAATGCCCGAACCGTCGCGCAGTTCGTACACGCTGTTGATTGCATTGATCAGCACGAGGCGCGCTTCGAACTTGCCGATAACCGGTTCGTTGAAATGCTCGATCACGGCCAGATTGAGTTGCCCGTACCACGGCAGCTTGTCGGTGTTGGCAAAGCCGCTGCGCAAACCGCTGCCGACGATTGCATCCGCCGTGAAGGTGGTCTTGCCCAGATCGTAGGCCGCACCGAGCGAGGCGGTCACGCGCTGGTCGTGATCGAGGTACACCCAGTTGCTGGCGATATACGAAAGCTCGGCGGCGCTGAAGTTGAACTGCGCCGAATCGACGTTCTTGCCCTGGGCGCGGCTATAGGCGAGATTCAGATACGCGGAAAGGTTGCCCTGCTTGTAGTTGGTGGTGAATTCGAGTCCGTACACGCGGCCGTATTGGTAGTTGAACGGCGTATAGATCAGCGCCGTGCCGAACTGGCCTTCGTCGAGCAGGTTCGAGGCGATCTTGTAGTACGCGTCCAGTCCGACGGTCAGCGCGGGCGTCAGGCGTTGCGTGATGCCGATGTCGAAATAGTGGCTGCGTTCAGGCTGCACCGGACTGTCCTGGGTCGTCTCGCTCTGGTTGGTGGTGCCGTTAAAGCGCGTGACGGTCGAGGCCGAGACCAGTTCGAAGTCAGGCGGCGTGAAGTAGCGCGCGTAGCCGGCGTGCAGCGTGGTGGCGTTGGTCGGCTGGAATACGAGACCAATGCGCGGGCTCAACTGGCTCGCGTGCACATATTCGTCCATGCCGTCGTAACGCAGGCCGTAGTTTAACGTCAGCTTGCTATTGAGCTTCCATTCGTCCTGCAGGTACGCGCTATACAGGTAGCCGGTGCTGGCGCCCGCATCGTTGATGGTGAACGGGACATTCGAGAGCTGGTTGCCGTTGGCGTCGGCCGGAAACACCGCGACGCTGTCATTGAACACGGCATGTTCCTGCTCGACCCACAGCCCGCCGCGCAACGTGTGTGCGTCGTTGAGGCGGTAGGTCGTATCGGCTTGCACGCCTTCGGCCTGGTTACTGCGGAAGTCGTTCGAGGCCACCCCGTTGAACATCAGATCGCCGATCGTGTCGGGATTGAACTGGGTGCGCGTATAGCGCGTGAAGAGCGCCACCTGATAGTCGAGCGCGCCGCCGTTGGTGCCCTGCAAGGCTAGCACGCCGAAGTTGTTCAGCTCCGATTGCGTTTCGTTGAGATTGGCGGAATTGAACGTCGTCTGCCCGGCCAGCGCGTAGTTGGTCGGCAGGCCCGGAGTATTCGGCAGTTCGAACTGGTTGGCGGCGGTGCCGGCCATCAACGTCACGCGGGTCAGCGGATTGATGATGTACGACAGGTAGCCGAAGCCGTTGCCCTGGCGCGTATGGTCGTGCAGCGGACTGCCGTCCGAGGTCGGCGCTTCGATGCCGAGGTTGTTCACGCCGAGCGTGCCGGTGAAAAAATAACTGAGCGGTCCTTGCGAACCGTAGACGTCGGCGCTGCTCTGCAGCGTCTGGTGGCTGCCGCCGTACACATCGACCGCGCCGCCGTTGCCGAGGTCGCCCGAGCGGGTGGTGATGTCGACGATCCCCGCTGTCTTATAGCCGTATTGCGCCGGCAGCGCGCCGGTGATCAGGTTGACCTGATCGATGATGTGCGTATCGAGCGATTGTCCGAAGCCGCTGATCGGCTCGGGAATGATGATGCCGTTGATGCGGTATTGCAGGTCGGCGTGGTCGCCGCGCACATGGAGCTGGCCGTATGAATCGTTGGCCACGCCCGGCGCCTGCAGCAGCACCTGGTTGATTGGCGTGTTGTCGCCTTGCGGCAGCGCCTGGATGTCCGCTTGCGTGAAGCGGTAGACGCTCGCGCCGACTTCCGGCTGCAGGCCGTTGCGAGCCACGTTGAGGCGCTGGGCCTGAACGTTGACGTCCATCGCCGTGCCTTTCTCGAGCGCCACCTTGAGCGGGGCAGGCATGCTGTCGCCGACCGTGGCGATGCTGGTATTGGCGCCGAAGCCCTGCGCACCCACCGTTACCGCATAGGTGCCCGGCTGGACGCCGGGCAGCACAAAGCTGCCGTCATGACCGGTGTGCGTTTGCGCAAGCGTATGGCCGTCGGCATCCTGGATCGATACGGCTGCGTTTTCCACTGCATGACCCTGAGTATCGGTCACGGTGCCGCTAAGCGGCGCACCCGCCGACGCGGCGAGGACATGCAAGGAAATCGTCTGTGCAAACAGCAGCAACGCGGCACGCGGGATGAGTGTGTGATGTTTCATGTTCTTGTTGTGCGGGTGGAAGATCCTCTTGTCGCGCGTGACGGCGGCGCCGTATGAGAGGCCGGTCGAGCGCGCGAATATAGAGATGTTATAACATAACAAATTGATTCGGCAATGACGGATCGACGCCCGTGTGGCGAACCCGCACACCCCGCGAAACGGATGAACATGCTTTGGACAGTTAACTGAAACCGAGTTGAAAGACTGGCTTGGCGGATACAACGTGGCCGCAAGTTTCGGTGCGAGGCGTAGTGTCTGCTTAAGCGTTTGGGGTAACGCCGACTGGCAGATGGTCGATAACTGCCCTACATTTCGAGTGCGAAGAACACCGACGACACCCCTCGCCCGGAGACGCCATGACAGCAGCGAACAAGGTGTGGCAACTACTCTTCGGCAAACCCCTCGATCCGCTCGATCCCCGCACTCGCCACGCGATTGCGGTCACGCCGATCCTCGCGTGGGTGGGACTCGGCGCCGATGGCTTGTCTTCGTCGTGCTATGGGCCGGAAGAGGCGTTTCTCGCGCTTGGCCAGCATACCCAGCTCGCGCTCTTCCTCGCGCTCGCCACCGCCGCGACGGTGTTCGTCATTGCGCTGGGCTACAACCAGGTGATCGAGTTGTTTCCGACCGGCGGCGGTGGCTACCGGGTCGCGACCGCGCTGCTCGGTCCTCGTCCCGGACTGGTGTCCGGCGCGGCGCTGCTGGTCGACTATGTGCTGACGGTGGCGACCTCGCTTGCGAGCGGCGTCGATGCGTTCTTCAGTCTGCTGCCGGTCGGCGCGCAGGAGTTCAAGCTCGCGACCGAGCTGATCCTGATCGTGCTCATGACCGGCCTCAACTTTCGCGGCATGCGGGAATCCATCATGGTCCTGCTGCCGATTTTCATGGGCTTCGTGATATTGCACCTCGGGTTGATCGTCTACGGCGTGGCCGTACACGGCGGCAATCTGGTCCATGTGGTGCCCAACGCCGTTGGCGAAGCGCACAGCATGTCGCATGCGTTCGGGCCGCTGGTGGTCGCCGCGCTGCTGATGCGTGCATTCTCGCTGGGCGGCGGTACCTATACCGGTCTCGAAGCGGTGTCGAACAACGTCAACATGCTGGCCGAACCACGCGTGCCGGCCGGCAAGGTGACGATGTTCTACATGGCCACTTCGCTCGCGTTCACTGCGGGCGGCATCATCCTGCTTTACATGCTCTGGCACGCGAGCCCGGTTGAAGGGCAGACGCTCAACGCCGTGGTGTTCGGCAGCGTGATCGACCATCTCGGACTAGGCTCGGCGTTCGCGCGTCATGCGTTGCTGGCCGCCGTGCTCGCCTTTGAAGCTGGACTGTTGCTGGTGGGTGCGCAAACCGGCTTTCTCGACGGGCCGGCGGTGCTGTCGAACATGGCCGGCGATTCGTGGGTGCCGCGTCATTTCCGTGACCTGTCGACGCGCCTCGTGCGGCAGAACGGCATTGTCGTGATGGGTGTCTCCAGTCTGGCGATCCTCATGTGGACGCGCGGCAACGTGGATATCCTCGTGGTGCTGTACAGCATCAACGTGTTTTTGACGTTTAGCCTGTCGTTGCTGGGTTTGTGCACCTATTGGTGGCGGCATCGCCACGAAGGGCGGGGCTGGGTGCGGCACTTTGCGCTCTCCGCCCTCGGGCTGACGGTGACGAGCGCGGTGCTGGTGATCACGCTGATCGAGAAATTCACCGAAGGCGGCTGGCTCACCGTGCTGGTGACGAGCGCCGTGATCGCGCTGTGCTTTCTCATCAAGCGCCATTACAGCGATACGCGGGCCCAACTCGCCAAGGAAGATGCGCTCTTTGCCGGCGCAGCGCCGACGCCGCCGGAGGACGCGGCGCTGCTCAAGCCCGATCCGTCGCAGCCGACCGCGATCCTGCTGGTGGGCAAGCACCGCGGCGCCAGCATGCATGCGCTGCTGTGGGTCAACCGGCTGTTTCCAGGCCACTTCAAGAGCATCATCTTTCTCGCAGTGGGTGAAGTCGACGCGAAGAGCTATGAAGGCGAAGAACACTTGCAGCGCTTGCAGCAGACCATCGGGGCATCGCTTGCCTATTACGTCGGCTTTTGCCGCCAGCATGGCATTGCGGCCGATTCCCGGATCGCCTTCGGCACGCACCCTGTCATCGAGTTTATGAAGCTTGCCGACGCGACCATGGACGAGTTTCCAAACAGCGTATGTTTTGCCAGCAAGCTGATTTTCAAACGGGTCAACTTCCTGACCGCTTGGCTGCATAACCAGACGCCCGTCGAAATCCAGACCCGCCTGCATCAGCAGGGCAGGCAGATGGTGTTGTTGCCGATGAACGTCGGTTGAGCATCTCCTGATTTCTTATGGACTTGAGCGAGCAGGTCCGCTTCACTGCCGTAAAAGCGCAGACGTGGTACGTTCGCAGCGAACTGCTCATTTGCAAGGAGACACGTTGTGACGGCAACCAACAAGATCGCGCTGGTCACCGGCGCAGGTAGCGGCATCGGTTTCGCGACGGCGCGCAGGCTGCTCGCGCATGGCTATAGCGTAGTGCTGGCAGGGCGCCGCCAGGCGCCGCTCGATGCGCTTGCCGACGAGGCGCGGCAACGCGGAGAGGAGGCGCTCGCCGTAGCCTGCGACGTGAGCGACGCGGCGAGCGTCGCCGCTTTGTTCGATGTAATACGCAAGCGCTACGGCCGCTTAGACGTGCTGTTCAATAACGCCGGCCGCAATGCGCCGCCGGTGGAGATCGACGAGCTCAGCATCGAAGACTGGCGCGCGGTGGTCGATACCAATCTGACCGGGGTGTTTCTCTGCACCCGTGCCGCCTTCGCGATGATGAAAACGCAGACACCGCGCGGCGGCCGCATCATCAACAACGGTTCGATCTCGGCACACGCGCCGCGGCCCAACAGCATCGCCTATACATCGACCAAGCACGCCATCACCGGGCTGACCAAATCCGTCTCGCTCGATGGTCGTCCTTACGATATCTGCTGTGGCCAGATCGATATCGGCAACGCCGCCACCGAGATGGCCGCGCGGATGGCGCGTGGCGTGCCGCAGGCCAACGGCGAGATCGTGATCGAGCCGCTGATGGATGTCGAACTGGTTGCGGACGCGGTATTGCATATGGCGGATCTGCCGTTGTCCGCGAATGTGCAGTTCATGACCATCATGGCGAGCAAGATGCCGTTCGTCGGGCGCGGGTGAGGCCAGGGCTGATCCGGGAAGGGCAGATCCCGCGCGCCCGATCCCGCTCGTGATTGCGCGGCAATGGCTACCCGGCGTGCGGCGAAACGGCGTTGTCAGCGCCCGCACCGCACGCCGCACGCCGGATCAACTTATACTGATCGATCCATTTCACCCGGACTTAGCCGTGCCCCCAGCCTCGCGGAAGGACACACTGCGCGACGGGACGCAGAACGACCCGCTCGACGATCCACGCCCGGTTCCGCCCACGCGTCCCGGCCTCGACGATTGCTGTCATAGTGGCTGCAGCCCCTGCGTCTTCGATCTGTACGAGGACGCGCTTGAACGCTATGAAGCTGCATTGGCTGCGTGGCAGGCGCGCTATCCCCGTTCGCAGCCATGACCGCTCTCCAGCCCGCCCTCATCGAAACGCCCACACTCGACGCACTGCATGACTTCGTGCAGCGCAATCCGCGTCTGTTCGTACTGTCGGGCGCGGGCATCAGCACCGACTCCGGTATTCCCGGCTATCGCGACGAAAATGGCGAGTGGAAGCGCTCGCCGCCGATCACCTTGCAGGAGTTCCTCGGCTCGCTGGCGTCGCGCCAACGCTATTGGGCGCGCAGCATGATCGGCTGGCCGGTGGTCGCGCAGGCCCAGCCGAACGCCGCGCATCGGGCGTTGGCGCGGCTCGAAGCCGCCCAGCACGTGCCGGCGCTCGTGACGCAGAACGTCGACGGCTTGCATCAACGCGCCGGCAGCAGCGATGTGATCGAACTGCACGGCAGCATCGGCGCGGTGACGTGTCTGGACTGCGGCACGCGGCATGGCCGCGCCACGATCCAGCAAATCCTCGAAGCCGATAACCCGGCGTTGCTCGACGTGGCCGCCGAGCCGGCCGCCGATGGCGACGCGCACCTCGAATGGCACGATCTGGGCGGCTTCCGGATTCCGGCGTGTCCAGCGTGCGGCGGACTGCTGAAGCCCTCGGTGGTGTTCTTCGGCGAGAACGTGCCGCGCACGACCGTCGACGCAGCCAGCCGCGCGCTCGAGGCGGCGGATGCGATGCTGGTGGTCGGTTCGTCTCTGATGGTGTATTCGGGCTACCGCTTCTGCGTGTGGGCGCAAAAGATGGGCAAGCCGATTGCCGCGATCAATCTCGGCCGCACGCGCGCCGATCCGTTGCTGTCGCTGAAAGTGGCCGCGCCGTGCGCCGAGATTCTGACCGCGCTGGCTGCGCGTCTTGCCCTCGACTGAGACGCGGGCAAGACGCGCAGCCCGGATTCGGCCTGAACCGCACCCGAACCGAACGTGGATCGCCGATAATGAACACCTGCACCTCGCCCCGACACTCCGGGCCTGGCGACGAACCCGCTTTGCATGAGACCAGAGTAGGCGCTAAAGCGCTAACGCTGGTCGACCGCTTTGCATGGGATCGGAGTAAGTGCTGAAGCACTAACTCCGATCGACACAGGAACGCCCATGCTGACCACCATCGAACAACTCGAGAAGCTGTACGGCGAGCCGCACGAACGCTCGATACGTAAGGAAATTCCGTACGTCAACGAGGACTACCGTGCATTTATCGAAGTCGCCCCGTTCGTGGTGCTGGCCACCGCCGGGCCGGAAGGGCTCGACTGTTCGCCACGCGGCGACGCCCAGGGTTTTGTGCGCATCATCGACGAGCGCACGCTGGCGATTCCCGACCGGGTGGGCAACAACCGCATCGACAGCTTGCGCAACATCATTGCCTGCCCGCACCTCGCGCTGCTGTTCGTGGTGCCGGGCGTCGGCGAGACGCTGCGGGTCAATGGCCGCGGGCGCATTTCCGATGATGCCGCACTGCTCGCAAGCTTCGCCGTCGATGGCAAGCTGCCCCGCACGGTGCTGCTGGTCGACGTCGACGCGGTGTATTTCCACTGCTCGAAGGCGCTGGCCCGCTCCAGACTGTGGGATCCTGAGCGGCACGTAGAACGCTCGCGGCTGCCGAGCGCCGGCGCCATCCACAGGCGCCTGAACGGCGAAAGCTTCGATGCTCTCGCGTACGATCGCGATCTGGTCGAAAGAATGCGCACGAGCCTCTACTAAATGACGAACTCCACCGATCCCGCGATGCGCCAGCATGCTCCCGCCGCCGAACGCAATCGCGAACCGATTCTCGAGGTGCTGCGGCGCGTGCTGCCAGCTAGCGGCCTGGTGCTCGAAATTGCCAGCGGTACCGGCCAGCACGTCGTGCACTTCGCCGCGGCGCTGCCTGAGCTGATCTGGCAGCCGAGCGACCCGGACGCCGAGGCGCGCGCCTCGATTGCCGCGTGGACGGCCCACGCCGGTCTCGCCAACGTGCGGGCGCCGCTCGAACTGGACGTCGAGCGCATGCCGTGGGGCATCGACGCAGCGCAGGCGCTACTCTGCATCAACATGATTCACATCTCGCCGTGGAGCGCGACGCAGGCTTTATTCGCCGGCGCGGAGCGCTTGCTCGGCGGCGCAGGTGTACTGTATCTGTACGGACCGTACCGGCGTCACGGCGCGCACACGGCGCCGAGCAACGAAGCGTTTGACCAGCAGTTGCGCAGCCGCAATCCTGCCTGGGGCGTGCGCGACATGGAGACCGTGGTGGCGCTGGGCGAGGCGCATGGCTTCGTCTGCGGCGAGCCGCTTGCGATGCCCGCTAACAATTTCAGTCTGGTGCTGACGAAACGCTAGCGCGCCAAGCGGGTCTGATGGGGGATTCGCACGCCGCCCGGGCAGGCGGCAGGCGCGGGTCGGCCATTTTTGCAGCGCGCCGGCAAGCGCCAATCAGGCATTTCTTTTATGCTTTCATCCTCGACGCCCCGCCGACGGTATGGATGGTGCGGCGTCTCGACATTTCGGAATCTGGAGAATTCAAATGGGCAAACAGGCAATCGGCGTAGTGGGGCTAGCGGTCATGGGCCGCAATCTGGCACTCAACATCGAGAGCCGCGGTCATGCGGTGTCCGTGTTTAACCGCAGCCGCGAGAAAACCGATGAACTCATCGCAGAGTTTCCTGACCGTAAGCTGGTGCCGACCTACACGCTCGAAGAGTTCGTCGAGTCGCTGGAAAAGCCGCGCCGCATCCTGATGATGGTCAAGGCCGGCGAGCCGACCGACGCCACCATCGCTTCGCTCAAACCCTTGCTGGACAAGGGCGACATCCTGATCGACGGCGGCAACACGCATTTCACCGACACGATCCGCCGCAATCAGGAACTGGCCAAGGCCGGTCTGCATTTCATCGGCACGGGCGTCTCGGGCGGCGAAGAAGGCGCGTTGAAAGGTCCGTCGATCATGCCCGGCGGCCAGCGCGACGCGTACGACCTGGTCGCGCCGATCCTGACGGAAATCGCCGCCAAGGCGCCGGACGGCGAGCCGTGCGTGGCCTATATGGGCCCGGACGGCGCCGGTCACTTCGTGAAAATGGTGCACAACGGCATCGAATATGGCGACATGCAACTGATCGCCGAGAGCTATTCGGTGCTGAAGCAGGTGGTCGGCCTGTCGAACGAGGAACTCGGCGCCGTCTATACCGAATGGAACAAGGGCGAACTCGACAGCTACCTGATCGAAATCACCTCGAAGATTTTCAGCAAGAAGGACGACGAGACCGGCAAGGATCTGGTGGATGTGATCCTCGACCGTGCGGCGCAAAAGGGCACCGGCAAGTGGACGAGCCAGAACGCGCTCGACCTCGGCGTGCCGCTGCCGCTGATTACCGAGTCGGTGTTTGCGCGCGTGCTGTCGTCGCTGAAAACCGAGCGCGTCGCCGCAAGCAAGGTCATCCAGGGGCCGGCTGCCAAGGCGTTCGACGGCGATCGCGCTGCGTTTATCGAATCGGTGCGCCGCGCGCTGTATTTCAGCAAGGTGATCTCGTACGCGCAGGGCTTCGCGCAATTGCGGGCCGCTTCGGTGGAGTACAAATGGGATCTCGACTTCGGCACGATCGCGAAGATCTTCCGCGCGGGCTGCATCATCCGCGCCCGCTTCCTGCAGAAGATCACCGACGCGTACACGAAGGACAAGGCAATCGCCAACCTGCTGCTCGATCCGTACTTCAACGACATCGCCTCGAATTATCAGGCGGCCCTGCGCGACGTGGTGATCGCCGCGGTCAAGGCCGGGGTGCCGGTGCCGGCGTTCGCGTCGGCGGTGGCGTACTTCGACGCGTATCGCTCCGAGCGTCTGCCGGCCAACCTCGTGCAGGCGCAGCGCGATTTCTTCGGCGCGCACACGTTCGAGCGCACCGACAAGCCGGGTAGCTTCCACGCTAACTGGTCCTGAGCGTCGCGTCGTAAAACGTCAAGGCTTCGGGCGGGGCGCAAGCCTGCCTCGCCAGCACAATCAGCCCGGCCCGCCCCTTTATGGGGGTGGGCCGGGCTTGTTTTTTGAGCGAAGCAAAGTGCTGCTTGAGGCGAGCCGCTCAACGGCCCGGCAAGTGCGGCACGCCTTCGTTGCTCGTCAGGTTGAGCTGATGAATCTGCCGGTGCGCCTTGTTCAACTGCGCCTGCGCCGCCACACGCTGCGCCTCCAGTTGCGCGACCTCCTTGCGCACTTGATGCTGCCGGCCGCTCACCGCCTGTTCCTGCGCGGCGTTGCGCTGCAAGTCGCAGCGCAGGCGCTCGGCCTGTGTTTCCGATTGCGCGATCAGCCGCGCGAGCTGCTCGTTTTGCGCCGCCAACTGGGCACGGCGGATCTCTCCCTCGGACAGGCGCGTTGCCTGCTCCTCGAAGTGATGGAAGGCGGCCTCGGCGGCATCCAGATCCGCGGCCTTCAGGGCGCGCCACATGGTGCCGTCCTGATACAGCGCCACGTAATACGCCAGTTCGCGCGCATGGAACAACAGGCTTACCGAATAGTCGAAACTTCGAAATACCCGGAACGGCGTCAAGGCTTCTTCCTCGGCCAGCCACTCCACTTCGGCGGTGTCGGCCATCTGCACGGCCCGGCCGCTCACTTGCGAGGGCACCACGGGCACCGGCCGCAAGGTCGTGACGGGCCGCGAGGGTTCGGCCGGTTCGGCCTGCTCCGCGGCGGGCGCCGGCCCTGCGGCAGACGAGGCAGCCGGCTCGTCGTGTGGCGAGGCGGTGCTGTCGTGGGCCACCTGGACGAGGTGGGAGGGGCCGGAGGCAAGCAATGCACTGCGTCGGTTCAGGAGACTTTTCACGGCAGTTCCTCAGAGTGACTCGCCCGCTGCCGCGAGGCGGCGCCGACGCTGGAGCATGCCGGGCCGCAAGGCGGTGCGTGCGGTGAACGAAAGCGAAGGGGGCGGCGGCAGGGCCGCCAACCCGCAGCAGTGCGGCTAGTGCAACGTGCGATGCCGGCGCGCGATGTCGTCGAACAACTCGCTGCTCGGTTCGAGCGCAAGCAGCCACGACTCGTCGTAGCCGCTCAGGTTGTCGAGCGCTTCGCGCAAGCGCTCGAGAGCCAGCGCGGGAATCTCCACGCTCGCCTCGACACCGCTCGCCAGCCGGGCGATGCTGGCAAGCTGAACCAGGGCGTCAGCGGCTTCGGCGACATCCGCTGCGAAGACAAGGTGGGTATTGAGCAGCTCGACTAAACCCGGGGATGCGGCAACATCTTCGACGTTCAACTGCACGGCCAGAAACGTGGCTTTGTTCATCCCCGAGCTCCTCACGGACAGTGCATGGCGGCGAGCGGTTCGCCTGCTGTGCGTTGCGTCAGCAAGACCCAGTATAGGCGAGGCGATGCTGGTTGCAATGGTCACACCAATACCGGTGGCCGCCGCCGGGACTTGGCGCGGCGTGGCCGGCGGGTATCGCCCCCTATAATGGCGCGAGCGGATTCGCCGGGCGGGTTGGATTGCGGCGCTGCACAAATGCTGTTAGCGAGGGCGCCGGCGGATTCCGCTCGGGGCGCCACAGGCCCGCTTCCTGCCGGCGCAGTGGCTGGCCCAATGAGTTCGATTCAGTCGGCATATCCATCATGAAGATTATCCGTAGCAGGACCTTTAGGGCAGAGCGTCCGTGGGGCGCACTCGATATCGCCAACATGCGCGGGATCACAACCCGGCTGCACTGGACAGATCAGCCTTACAAATGGCATGTCAACGACGGCGAGGAAGTGTTTGCCGTCCTCGATGGCCGGGTCGAGATGCGCTACCGCGAAGCGGGCGAGGAGCGCTCGGCGATGCTGGAGACGGGCGATGTCTTCTACGCGTCGATCGGCACCGAACATGTGGCGCACCCGCTCGGCGAGGCGCGCATTCTCGTGGTCGAGTCCGAGGGGAGCGTGTAAGCAGGGCGGCTGGGCGACGGCGCTTCGGCGGCGGTGCGAAAGCGCCATTATTCCGCGACAAAAACGCTGGCGCACGGACGCTTGAAGATTGATTGACTCACGTGTCGAGGATTATCAGATGACGAAAAAATCGCATCGTGTAGCTTCGCAGGTTTCGATTGCCGTGTTCGTCGCAGCCGCGTTCAGCGGTTGCACGATTACCCCGTGGGGCTCGGCGCCCGAACCCTACGCCAATACTTCCGGCAGTTATCAGACGAATGGCGCGGCGACGGCGCCCGTGGCGGCCGGTTACTACCGCGTCAACCCGGGCGACACCTTGCCGGGTATCGCCGCAGCCTACGGCCAGCGTCCGCAGGATCTGGCGCGCTGGAACGGCCTCACACCGAACGCCAGCGTGACGGTGGGGCAGGTGCTGCGAGTGGCGCCGCCGCCGGCTGTGGCCGGCTCGGCCGCGCCGGGTGGACCCGCTGCGCCGGGCGCTGGTGCAATCGCACAGCAGGGCGCGTTGATGTGGCCGCTGCGCGGTCCGGTGCTCAAATCCTTCGTGCCGGGCAGCACCAAGGGCATCGTGATCGGCGGCAGGGTCGGCGATCCGGTCAAGGCCGCAGCAGCCGGACGCGTGGTGTACGCCGGCACTGGGATCGAGGCGTATGGGCCGCTCATCATCATCAAGCACAGCGACTCGCTGATCACGGCGTATGGTCAGAACAGCACCTTGCTCGTCAAGGAAGGCGACGCGGTTACGCAAGGCCAGACGATCGGCGAGGTGGGCGCCGATAGCCGCGGCATCGGCTCGATCCAGTTCGAGGTGCGTCAGGACGGGCACCCGGTCGATCCGCTGGCGTGGTTGCCGCGGGCGGGCAGCTAGGCGTGAGGGCGGTGTCGTCATTTTGCCCGGTGTTCAGCGCCTGCGGAATTGAATACACTGGACGATTCACGCACCGCCAAGCCGCGCCGCGGAGATGCGCAAGCGTTTCTCCGGCCACGGCGCTTTCACACAGGAATCTCCGATGATCGATTTGCGCAGCGATACCGTCACCCGCCCGAGCCAGGCCATGCTGGCCTCCATGGCAGCCGCCGAAGTGGGCGACGACGTGTGGGGCGACGACCCGACCGTGTTGCGCCTGCAAGCCACCGTGGCCGAGCGCACCGGCAAGGAAGCGGGCCTGTTCTTTCCGAGCGGCACGCAAAGCAACCTGGCTGCCTTGATGGCGCATTGCGCGCGCGGCGACGAGTACATCGTCGGCCAACTGGCCCATACCTACAAATACGAAGGCGGTGGCGCGGCGGTGCTCGGCAGCATCCAGCCACAGCCGATCGAGAATGCCGCCGACGGCTCGCTGCCGCTCGACAAGATCGTCGCCGCCATCAAGCCGATCGACGACCACTTCGCGCGCACACGCCTGCTGGCGCTCGAAAACACGATTGGCGGCAAGGTGCTGCTGGCGGGCTATGTAGCCGAGGCGGTGCAGCTTGCGCGTCAGCACAAGCTGGCCACCCATCTCGACGGCGCGCGGGTCTGCAATGCGGCGGTCGCTTCGGGCCAGCCGCTGGCGGCGCTGTGTGGGCCGTTCGATTCGGTCTCCATCTGTTTTTCGAAGGGGCTGGGCGCGCCGGTGGGTTCGGTGCTGGTCGGCAGCAAGGACTTGCTGCAGAGCGCGCACCGCTGGCGCAAGGTGCTGGGCGGCGGCATGCGTCAGGCCGGCGTGCTGGCGGCGGCTTGTCTGTATGCGCTCGATCACAATGTCGAACGCCTCGCCGAGGATCACGCCAACGCCGCACATCTGGCCGCCGGTCTCGCGCAGATCGAGCAGGTCAAGGTGCTTTCGCAGGCCACCAACATGGTGTTCGTGCAGTTTCCGCCGGAACACTGCGCACCGCTCGAAGCGTGGCTCAAGGAGCGCGGAATCCTGACGCAGATGCTCTACGCGTCGCGCTTTGTCACGCATCTGGACGTCTCGCGAGCCGATATCGACACGTTTGTCGCGGCCGTGAAGGGCTACTTCGCCGCGCGTTGAAGCGGCTGCCTGCGGCTGGTCGCTGCGCCGCGCGTTGACGCAGCCGACCGCCGCTGGTTACTTTGCCATGCATTGGAGCGGCCGCCCGCCGCCGGTTATTTCGCCATGCATTGACGCGGGCGCCCTCCGCTGGCCGCTTCTCCTCGCATTGGCGCGGCCACCAGCCGCCGGTTACTTCGCCGGCGTCTGGACACCCACCGGGGTGCGATGCGAAGGCGCGAACAGCCTCAAGCCGCTCGCGATGCTCGCGGCCCCGGCGAACACCGCTCCCGCCGTAAGCGCCAGCGTCGGCCCATGCCGGCCGGCGATCCCGAAACTCAGCGCCACCAGCGCCGCGCCGGTTGTCTGACCGAGGAGCCGCGCGCTGGCGATAATGCCGCTCGCGCCGCCGCTGCGCTCAGGCGGCGCGCTCGCCATCAGCGCCTTCAGATTCGGCGACTGGAAAAAGCCGAAGCCCGCCCCGCACACCGCCATCCGGACCCCGATATCGAGCACGTGTGGATGCGCCGGCAAGAGCGCCAGCGACACCATCCCCACAGACAGCACCGCCAGGCCAATGGCGCCCAGCAAGCCAGGCGGATAGCGGTCCGACAGGCGTCCGGCGAACGGCGCCGCCAGCGCGACGACCACCGGCCAAGGGGTCATCAGGAAGCCCGTCTCGACCTGGCTGCGATGCAGCACATCTTCGAAGTAAAACGGCAGCGAGACGAACGCCAGCCCCTGCGCGGCGAACGAGCACACAGCCGTCACCGCCGACAGCGCGAACACCGGCAGCTTGAACAGATCGACGGGCAGCATCGGCGCCGGGTGTCCGGCTTCGCGCCGCATCAGCAGCACGCCGAACACAATGGCGACGGCCGCCGCGCCTAGCACGTACTGCGCGGGCTCGCGCTGGGCGGCTTCGCCTAGCGCGAAGATCAGCGCCGCGAAGGTGATCACGTTCAGAAGCGCGGCGACCCGGTCGAAATTGTGCGTGCCGCGCGTCGTCTGGGGCAAGGCAGGCAGCGCGAAGGCGAGCGCCAGCACGCCGAGCGGTACGTTGATGGCGAACAGCCACGGCCAGGTGCCGAGCGAGAGGATCAGCGAAGCCACGGTCGGGCCGACCGCGAACGATACGCCCACCACCAGCGCGTTCAGGCCGACGCCGCGGCCGAGCCGGTGCGGCGGGTACAGATAGCGGATCAAGGCGACGTTGACGCTCATGATCGCGCTGGCGCCCAGTCCCTGCAGCACCCGCGCCGCGGCCAACTGCGGCAGCGTCCCGGATAGCGAGCAGGCGAGCGAGGCCACCGTAAACATGGCGATGCCGCCGATATAGATGCGCCGGTGGCCGACGATGTCGCCGAGCGCCGCGAGCGGCAGCAAGGTTGCGACCATCGCGAGCTGATAAGCGTTGATGATCCACACCGAAGCGGCCGGCGCGGCGTGCAGGTCGGTGGCAATGGCCGGCAGGGCGGTGTTGGCGATCGCGGTATCGAGCGTGGCGAGCGCAACGGCCAGCATGATGGCGGCCATCGCGCGCCGGTTGCCGGCAGACATGGGAGCGTCGGCGGGCGGCGCGTAGTCGGGGGAAAGCGGGGTCTTCACGGACAAGGCCTTGCTCGTCGGGTGGCGCGCGTTCCGGCGCGAGAGGGCCGGCGGGGCGCCTCGCGGGATCGATGGTCGACACGCGGATTAAAGGGCGCGCGTGAGCGATAGACCGGCGTGACGCTCCGACGCGCTGCGAATGAAGTGATTGTTACAGACCCGGCAAAATTCTGCTGGCTGTCGAGCAGGGCACGACCTTCGGGACCACGGCTTTGGGCGGTTGGGAACGCAACTAACGGTCAAGCCCGGCAGGCGCCCACCCGCACCAGCCACAGTGGCCACAGGTCATACCTGGCGGGCCAACCGGCCGCCACAAAGCGCGGCCGTGAGCCTCGTCGACTCGATGCAATCCGTCAACCGAAATCAGCTAAAAGAAGCCAGCAAAATGGACAATTTGCGGATGTGCGTCTTGAACGCCTCCGTCGTTTCGTGCTCATGCGCGGCGCTCAGGTGAGGCGCCTCGGCCAGCTCGACCTGTTGCTGGAATTCGTCGGCAATCCTGCGCCGCGTCTCCGGCGGCAGCGCACGAATCAGCGAGACCAGCAGCAGTTCCTGGGCATGGAACATTCCGAGCATGGATTGTGCGTTCATCTCGACCTCCGTCGGAGCAGGATGAAGAAGGCAGGCGTGACATATGCGTGCGGTTCGCACGGTCGTGGAGATGCCTTCTTCTTCCTCCATACTAGTGCAGGCAAGCCGGTCGCTTGAGGCGTGCTTGCACCGTATCTGTGCTTGAGGTGGTTTGCGGGGGCTCGAGCGCCCGCACGAGCCCCGCTGCGCGCAGCGCCGCCGGCCCGGTGCCCCGGTGACGGGAGATCGGAAATGTCCTACTCTGCATATTTACCCGCCTGACCGGCACGCGCCTCCCGTCCGTCAACTGTGCGGTTTGCGTGTGCTGTGTCGCTCTTACCGGAGGCTTCAATGACAGCCGTGGATCTGGAGTTCGACCAGCTCAACAGTACTGTCGATGCGCTACGGCGCTCTATTTCCAACCGCATGATGTATGGCGTCGGTAAGGACGCCGTCACCGCCCGTCCGCATGACTGGCTGCACGCCGCGGCGCTCGCGGTACGCGACCGGCTGGTCGCGCGCTGGATGAAGACCACGCGCCTGCAGTACGAGCAGGATGTGAAGCGCGTGTATTACCTGTCGATGGAATTCCTGATCGGCCGCACGTTCACGAATGCGTTGCTCGCGCTCGGCATCTATGAGCCGATGCGCGAGGCGCTCGCGAGTCTCGGCGTCGATATGGAAGCGTTGACCGATATGGAGCCGGACGCCGCGCTCGGCAACGGCGGCCTTGGCCGCCTCGCGGCCTGCTTTCTCGATTCGATGGCGACGCTCGGTATTCCGGGCTTCGGCTACGGCATTCGCTACGAGTACGGCATGTTCCGTCAGCAGATCGTCAACGGTGAGCAGGTGGAGGCGCCGGACTACTGGCTGCGCGCCGGCAATCCATGGGAGTTTCCGCGCTCCGAAATTCAGTATCTGGTGCATTTCGGCGGTCGCACGGTGCAGCGCGGCGAGCACGTCGAATGGATCGATACCGAGCATGTCAATGCAATGGCCTACGACACGGTCATCCCCGGTTATGCGACGAGCGCGACCAACACGCTGCGCTTGTGGTCGGCGCGGGCAACGGAAGAACTCGATCTGTCCGCCTTCAACCGTGGCGATTACCGCCGCGCGGTCGACGCGAAGACGATGTCGGAGAACGTTTCGCGTCTGCTGTATCCGGACGACTCGACGACGGCCGGCCGCGAACTGCGGCTGCGCCAGGAGTATTTCTTCGTCTCGGCGACGATGCAGGATCTGATTCGCCGCTATCAGCGCACGCACAGCACCTTCGGCCGCTTTGCGGAGAAGGTCGCGGTGCATCTGAACGATACCCATCCGGTGCTGGCTATTCCTGAACTGATGCGCCTGCTCGTGGACGTGCATCACGTGCCCTGGGACAAGGCATGGCACCAGATCCAGCAGATGTTCTCGTACACCAACCACACGCTGATGCCCGAAGCGCTCGAAACGTGGGATGTCGAGACGCTCGCGCGCCTGTTGCCGCGCCACCTCGAGATCATCTTCGAGATCAACGCGCAGTTCCTCAAGCACGTCAGCGAACAGTCCGGTCACGACGCCGAGATGATCCGGCGCATTTCGCTGGTGGACGAATATGGCCAGCGGCGCGTGCGGATGGCGTACCTGGCGATCGTGGCGAGCCGGAAGGTCAACGGCGTCTCAAAGCTGCATTCGCAACTGATGACGCGCGACATCTTCGCGGACTTCGCGCGCATCTACCCCGAACGCTTTACCAATGTGACCAACGGCATTACGCCGCGGCGCTGGCTGGCGCAGGCGAGTCCGTCCTTGTCGTCGCTGATCGACGCGCAGATCGGCACGCACTGGCGCCGCGATCTGTTCGAACTCGAGCGGCTACGCGATCTTCGCAAAGACAGCGCGTTCGTCGACGCGTTTCGCGAAGCGAAGCGGCAGAACAAGCTACGCCTTGCGCAGCGTCTCGCCCACCATACGAAGGTTTCGTTCGATCCGAATGCGTTGTTCGATCTGCAGGTGAAGCGTATCCACGAATACAAGCGGCAGCTTTTGAACGTGCTGCACGTGATCGTGCGCTACAACCAGATCCGCGCCAATCCGGAACTCGACTGGGTGCCTCGCGTGGTGATGTTTGCGGGTAAGGCGGCTTCCGCGTACCGGATGGCAAAGACCATCATCAAGCTGATCGGCGACGTGAGCGAGAAGGTCAATCACGATCCTTTGATCGGCGACCGGCTCAAGGTGGTATTCGTGCCGAACTACGGCGTGAGCGTGGCGGAGCTCATCATTCCGGCTGCGGATCTGTCGGAACAGATTTCGATGGCGGGCACCGAAGCGTCGGGCACCGGCAACATGAAGCTGGCGCTCAACGGCGCGCTGACTATCGGCACGATGGACGGCGCGAACATCGAGATTTGCGATGCGGTCGGGCGGGAGAACATCTTTATCTTCGGCCATACCGCCGACGAGGTGGACGACCTGCGCGCAGCCGGCTACCGTCCGCGCCAGCTATACGAAGAAAACCCGGAATTGCGCATGGCGCTCGATCAGATTCGCACGGGCTTCTTTTCGCCAGATGATCCGCTGCGCTTCTCGGACATTTTCCATACGCTGGTGGATTGGGGCGATCACTACATGGTGCTGGCGGATTTCGCGGCGTTTGCGCAGGCGCAAAAGGAGGTGGATGAGCGCTTCCGCAATCCGCGGGCGTGGGCCGAGAGCGCGATCGAGAACGTCGCCGGCATGGGGCAGTTCTCGTCTGATCGCACGATTGGCGAATATGCGCGCGAGATCTGGCATGTGAAGCCGCTGGATATGTCTTGAAGGAAGGCGCTGTGCCGCGGAGAGAGGGCGGCACAGCGTGAATGGCGACGCGCAGTCGATGTGACGCTAAGTGTTCCCGGGTCTCGACCGGCCGGCGCGAACGGTTGCTCCGAAACCAATCTGCAGGCGTCCGGCCGTCATCTCCTCGCCGTCCGCGATGACGACCGTCTTCAGGGTCATACTTCTGTCCACCACAAACGGGCTAATGAACAGATTCGCTCCTATCGAAGTTCTGAGTACCGGGTCGCCGTCATCAACAGGCGTCCGGATGTCGCTTTGAATTCGTGCGAGCGTTTCTGACGGAATCGGATTGTCAACCAGGATCCGTTCGCCTTCTCTGATCTGAACGGTCAGCGAATGGAAGGGTTCGTCGGCAGGTGTGATGGCGAAGGCGACGACGCACAGCTTGGGCAGAACTGTTGGATTGGCGGGTACTAACAGATCCCCTCCGTAGAGTCCCATGATCGAGGTCTTGAAGCCCATTTCTACGCGGACGTCGTCGCAGAAGTGGCAAAAGGAATACCGGCTCATCGCTACTCCGAAACCGATTCGCGGACTGCCTGCTCAACCAGCGGCCGAAGCTCGTCCAAGGTGACGCCCAATGCGTCGGCCAATTGCATGGCGGTCGTGAACTGGATCTTTACCTTGCCCGCTTCTATTTTTGCGACGTGAGGCTGACTCGTGCCGAGTTTTTCAGCGAGCGCTACTTGAGACAGCCCCTTGCTGAGCCGCATCTGCGAAAGCGATTTTGGTGTTCCATATAGTTCTTCGGCTAACCGTGTTCGTGCCGCTGACATCCGGGTAGCGTATTCGGGATTGGATTTCTCGCGACCCGAAAGGATATTGGCGGCAGAGACCGCACCGGGTCGTCTGGGGCGTGGGGCAGTCTCACGCGTGTCTACCCAGAGCGCCACGGCCGAAGTGGAAGATTGGGAGGTCTGCGGTTCGTTAGTGACGAATAGGGAGTTCCATGAACTCGTACTCGTCGCAAATTCGGCGGGTGATGTGGTGATCCGGCTCATAGTTGTAGGCGCTCCTGCGCGATGACTCCGGCGCTGCCGATTGATGCGAGCTAGTGCTTAAGGCGCCAACGTCTCCGACGTCTTCGCCGCATGCAGCCCGAGCTGGCCGTGCTGGAAGTCGAGCAGCAGGTCGAGGTTCTGCATCGCCATCAGGCCGACCACAATCCGGTTCGCGCCCGGTTTTGCCTTGACGATCGTGACCTGAGCGCTTTTATAGCCGTGCACCCACGAACCGACGCCGAGCGCCACGTCGTAGTTGCCTTGCGCGAGCACGGTGTTTTCGTCGCCGTCGCCGGTCCAGTTGGGCGCCTTGTCGGTTTCGAGCCGGATCATGCCGGTGCTGCCGGTGGCGAACACCACAGGCGCGCAGAAGCGCATCTTGTCGCCCACCTGAACGCAGCCCACCGGCCACTGACTGCCGCCGTCTTGCGCGGCCATCATCGGCACCATCGTGAAATTTCGCGTGAGACCGTTCGACGGGCTCAGGATCACAAACGGCTTGCTGAAATTCGCGCGCACCAGGTAGCGTTGGCCGAGGCTGTCCGGCAACGCCCGCAGCGGCGGCGTGCAGCAGCCGTCATCCGCTGGCGCCGCGCCGGCGCCGAAGATGCCCGAGAACGCCCAGCCGAACACGCCCGTGTAGCCGTCCATGGCCACGCAGCGTCTGTGGGTGCGCAGGCAGCGTATGTCATCGACACTTTGCACGACGACCTCCACCGGCCTCGTGCCGATCACGCTGAGCGGCAGCTTGACCGATGGGCCCGAAACCTGGGCGCCGTTCTCAAACGTCAGGGAAGTCGTAGCGCCGGCAACCGGATAGTTCGTGCCGGGCAACACCTTCGACAACACGCGCACCCCTTGGGTGCCGGTGTCGAACGCCATGTAGACAGCTTTGCCGTCGAGCTGGACCGGCAGGCCGAGCCGCGCGTGACCTTCATCGGCGCGTTCGACTTTCAGCGGGACCAGCACGCCGTCGTTACCGCCGTTGATCAGCGTGGCGGCGGGGGCGGGCGGCGTGGGCACCGGAAAGGTCACGGCGCAGCCGCTCAAGGCGGCGCCGACGAGCGCCGCCGTGGTGAGCGCGCTCAAACGGCCGCGCAGGGAACTCGGTGAATTTCGGGACAGCAGGAGCATGGGGCACACTTTGCGAAAGAGCGTGTCCCTGACGGAGGCGATGCATCGTGAACTGTAAAGCGCGCCGCAAGGGCGACAGTCGCGAAGGCCGTTTGCCTTGTGGGTAATGGAAGCGGAAGCAGGGCGCTTGCGAGGCCAGCGCAAGGGAACGCGGGGTAACAGAACCGCAGACTCTACCTGCCTCGCTATATCGAATTGAAAAAATGCGTAAAGGCTTGATTCGTATCAAAGACTGCGCGGACGATTACGCAGGACGACGGATCATGCTTTGCATCGCGCGGCCGAGGATGGCGCGGTCCAGCGTACCGGCGAGGGCGCCGATCACTTCATCGAGGGTGCGGGAGATGACTTCGACGCGGAACGTGATGCGCTCGTTGCGCTTGTCGATGGTGACAACGTATAGCTGCAGATTCTTGCCAAGCGCGGCGTGCAACGCCCGCCTGCCGATTGCCGAAGAAGTGCCGGGCACCGTGACGTCGAGGGTGACGAGTGGTACGCGCACCGGTGTCGAGGATGCGGGCGCGCGCAAACCTCGGTGGCTCGGCGTGGCAGGTGTGGCGGTGGACTGTAACATCGTGGGGCGCCGCCACGGAGGTCGGCGGCGTGTTGTGGAGACGAGTCCACTGTAGCCCCGCGAGCCTCAAGCGAGTGCAAAAGCTCGCGGCTTCCGGGTTAATTTTGTGTTAACGCCGAAGCGGGCGAGAGCCGTACGTTTTAACGCGCGGGGTCACCCGGTCAGGCTTGCGACGCCGCTGCCTGGCCTTGAGCGGGTGCGGCGTCCATGGTTTGTCGAACGGTCTGCGCGACGCGTTCGACAAACTCGAGATCGATGCTCGACAGCGCTTCACGCTCGCCGCTGCTGGTTTCGACCATCAGGCGGTGCGTCACGTCCTGGGTGGACCACGTGAGCCAGCCCACGACCACGAGCATGATGCCGCACACGATGCCCGCGGACGAGCGGAACAGACCGCCCACAATCGCGCCGACGAGGCCGATCACCGAGATCGCAATGGGCAGGATCCTGTTCTTCTGTATTGTGACGACACGCACGTTGAGAATTTCGCGCAGCGGAAAAACCTGCCCGGCGGCGGAGAGCGCGTTGCGCGTGACCGAGACGCCACGGTCGTTGAAAGGGGTTTCCATCGGATCGGATGCAAGCTGTAGCAAAGGGCGCAGGGTACCAGACTTCAAACAACTAAAGATATGGGATTGTCGGTTGCCCTTGACGCCCGACACGTGGGGCGTTTGTCGCCGGTTGACCAAGATTCGGAGTGGTGGGATTTCGTGCCTGAACTATACGGCTGGCTTCGTCATCTCTCGCACGCCGAATTTTGCCGGCTAACCATAAAATCATAGTGCGTCTTGCGTTCGACTAGCCTGGGAGGACGATTTTTTCGACGCTGCCTGTCCGTCAGCATGCGGCCCGAGCGTCATTGTAGTGGCGGCCCGATGTCATTCAGCCGCCTTAACCCCATGACGGAGGCTCATATGCAATATCTATTGATGATCTATTCGGAAGAAAACGGCTGGAACCGGATGACCGACAGCGAGCGGCAGCAAGGGGTTGCCGCCTATCAGGCGTACACCGAATCGTTGAAAAAAGCGCAGGTACTGGTGGGCGCCAACCGGCTGCAGCAAACGAACGCGGCCACCACGGTGCGGCTCGTCGACGGCAAGCCGCAGGTGCTTGACGGACCGTATTCCGATTCGAAGGAGCAGCTCGCCGGCTACTACCTGATCGACGTGCCCAACCTGGATGCGGCGATCACGTGGGCGTCGCGTTGTCCCGGCGCGGCGCATGGCCTCATGGAAGTGCGCCCGGTCTGGACTGCGCCCTACGACGCGCCATCCGCCGCATGAATCTGTCCGGCGGCGGCCGTGACGCTGACGGCGCCGCGCACGCGATTGCCGAGGCGGTCGCGCGCCGCAGTTATGGCAAGCTCGTCGCGCTGCTGGCGATGCGCACGCGCGACGTCGCCGCGGCCGAGGACGCGCTGGCCGACGCGTTTGCAGCCGCGCTCGCGGACTGGCCGAACAGAGGCTGCCCGGCGAATCCCGAAGCGTGGCTGATGACGGTTGCGCGCCGCCGGGCGCTCGATGGCGCGCGTCATCGCCGTGTCGGCGACGAGGTGACGAACCAGCTCGCGATCCTCGCCGACGAGATCGACGAGCGTGAAGCGGGCAGGTTGCCCGACCGGCGGCTTGCGCTGCTGTTCGCGTGCACGCACCCTGCACTCGAGGCCGCGATCCGCACGCCGCTGATGCTGCAGGTGGTGCTGGGGCTCGAAGCCAGGACGATTGCGTCCGCGTTTCTGATGTCGCCCGCCGCGATGAGCAAGCGCCTCGTGCGGGCGAAGAACAAGATCCGCGAAGCGGGCATTCCGTTCAGCGTACCGGAGCGCGAGGAGTTGCCCGGCCGGCTCGCTGCGGTGCTGGAAGCGGTCTACGCGGCGTATGCGGAAGGGTGGACCGATCCGGTCGGCGGTGATACCGAGCGGCGCGATCTCACCGGCGAGGCGCTGTTTCTGGCGCAACTGCTTGTCGAACTGCTGCCCGAGGAGCCGGAGACGCTGGGTCTGCTCGCGCTGATGCTGTATGCGCAGGCGCGGCGCCATGCGCGACGCGATGCGGCCGGCGACTACGTGCCGCTGTCGGCTCAGGATCCGGCGAGATGGGATGCGCCGATGATCGACGCAGCCAACGCACTGCTGCGGCGCGCCAATGCATTCAACGCAATCGGACGCTTTCAGCTCGAGGCCGCGCTGCAGTCGGCGCACGTGCACCGCTGCCAGACGCGTCGCCCGAACTGGGACGAGATTGTGCAGCTCTACGATGCGCTGCTCGCGATTGCCGCGTCGCCGGTGGTCGCGGTGAACCGCGCGCTCGCGCAGGCGGAACGGGACGGCCCGCAGGCGGCGCTCGACGCGCTCGAGCCGTATGCGGACGATCCGCGGCTGGCCGACTACCAGCCGTACTGGGCTGCGCGTGCCGATCTGCTCGCGCGGGCCGGCGCGACGGCCGAAGCGCTCGGCGCGTACGATCTCGCGATCGGACTCGAGCGCGATCCGGCCGTGCGCCGGTTCCTGCAGCGCAAGCGCAGCGAGCTGTTAGCGGCGAGAAGCTAGCTTGGCGCGTTGTGTTTGCCGCGCGAGGTTGCAGGCCTCGCGCTGACTGCCGCGGCAGCGTCCGGCCGCTCTAGCGCTGCCGGTTCAGACCTTCGCACCCCGAAACGAGTGCATCGAGCAAGTGACGGACGGCCGGAACCATGCCTCGGCGCGTAGGGAAGATCGCATGGACCAGGCCCGGCGTGCTGGCCAGATCCGGCAGCAGGTGCTGCAGGCGGCCGGCCTGAATATCGGCCTCGACCAGTTCCCTGGGCAGCATGGCCACACCGACGCCCGATATCGCCGCAACCCGCAGGCTCGCCAGGTCGTCGGTCGCGAGGCGCGGCTGATGCGCCCATGACGTCACGCGTCCCTCGGCGTCAACCAGGTTCCAGACAAATCGCTCGCTGCTGCTGGCCATGGAGAGAGTGGGCCATTGCTTCACGGATTCGATCGAGCTGGGCGCCGGATGGCGCGCCGTCAAAGCGGGGCTCGCAACCAGAATGCGGATCGACAAGCCCAACTGGCGGACGGCGAGATCGGTATTCTCCAACGGCGGAAGCCTGACCCGGATGGCAAAGTCCAGGCCTTCCTCGACGACATCCACGCGGCGGTTGGTTGCATCGAGCAGGACCTGCACGTCGGGGTTGTCTTGCACGTATCGCGCGATGATCGTGGAGATGCCGGACTCCAGCAACGCTACCGGGCAGGCGATGCGCACCGTGCCCTGCGGCCTGGAGCGCGTGCGCTCCACGATGTCTTTGGCGGCCATTGCCTCCGCCACCAGGGCCAGGCAATGCTGGTGGAACTGCCGCCCGGTTTCCGTCAACGACAGGCTCCGGCTGGTGCGATTGAGCAGGCGGACGCCAAGTTCTTCTTCCAGCGCACGAATACGCCGGCTGAGTTTCGACGTCTGCAGGCCGAGGCTACGCGCGGCCGCCGTGTAGCTTCCATGCTCGACCACCTCGGCGAAGAGCCGAAGATCGTTGAGGTCAGTGATTGCGTTCATAAGCAGGCCTCGACTCCTTCTGATCGTTCTATTTGAAGCAATGATGCGTTCCAATCCAGGATCTATGCGCTGATTCATTGCAAATATAGCATTCATCCCATCGCATGTACCGACGCCGAATTCGGCGGATGGCACAGGCGGCCGGCGTCGCATGTGCGACGGCGGGAAACGGAGATGGACATGCTCACACACAGGCGTTGGCAATCATTGGACCGGGCGGACCTCGGCTGGCTGCGCGCGAAACACCACTTTGCGGTCAGCGTCGACGGCAATCCCGCGCACGCCGCCCTCGGTCCCCTGATTGTCTGGAACGACGACGAGATTGCCGTTGGCAGCGGTTTCCCCATGCACGGACACCGTGATATGGAAATCGTCACCTATGTGCGCCAAGGCGTGCTTGGGCATCGGGACACCTTGGGGTCCGAGGGAACGATCCACGCAGGCGACGTCCAGGTCATGAGCGCCGGCACGGGCATCCGCCACGCCGAGTTCAACCGGGGCGACGTGCCGCTCAAGCTCTATCAGATCTGGCTGCTGCCTCGTGAAGCCGGTGGCGAATCCGCGTGGGGCACGAGGCCGTTTCCCAAAGGCGACCGGTCCGGACGCTTCGTAGTCCTCACCAGCGGGTTCGCCGGCGACGAAGGTGCACTGCCTGTTCGCGCCAATGCGCGTGTGCTCGGCGCGATGCTAAAGGCAGGCGAAAGCGTTCGATACGAATTGGCTCAGGCGCGCCATGCCTATCTGGTCGTGGCCTCGGGACGCATTGAAGTGAACGGTGAGCCCGTTGGGCCGCTGGACGGCGTGGCGATCACGAAGGTCGCCGCGGCGCAGATTTCCGCTCTTGAAGATTCTGAGCTGGTGATGGTGGACGCCGGCTAATCCCTTTTTCGTTATCCACCTACGCAAATTCATTTCTGGAGATCGTAATGGAACGTTTTAAATTTCTTCCGCTGTTGGGCCGCATCCTGATCGGTGCGCCGTTTGTCATGAGCGGGCTGGGCAAGCTCGCGGCGTATGGTGCGACGGTCGGCTATATCGCAGCCATGGGTCTGCCTGTGCCGCCACTCGCGTTCGTGCTTGCCGTGCTGACCGAGCTGGGTGGTGGCCTGCTGCTGCTGTCGGGCTACCGGGCGCGCGTCGTGTCGCTGGCGATGGCGGTGTTCTGTGTCGTCACGGCGATTTTCTTTCACCACAACTTCGCGGATCAAAACCAGATGATTCACTTCCTCAAGAACGTGATGATGGCCGGTGGCCTCCTGCAGATCACCTACTTCGGCGCCGGCGCGCTCAGTCTGGACGCGCGCTCCCGGCGGACCGCTGCGGGTGTTTCGGCTCTGAAGGCGAGCTAGGAAGACGGGTTCGTCGAGGCGATCGCCAGGCCTGATCCGGTGTCGATCGTCTCGTCGTCAAGTCATGCAGAAAGGCGGTTTCGGCGGGACGCGAAGACTCTATCGGGAAACTCTCATGCAAAACGTTCATGTTGGTCACGCGGCGATTCCGGCCATCGGCTTTGGAACTTACGGAATGGGCGCCGACGACGTCTATCGAGTCATTCCCGCCGCCCTTCGCGCCGGCTTCCGTCATATCGACACCGCGCAAAGCTACCGTAACGAGGGCGAAATCGGTGACTGCGTCGCCGCGTCCGGCATTCCAAGAAGCGAAATCTTTCTGACGACCAAGGTCTGGGTAAGCAACTACCCGGAAAGATTTTTCGAGGCGTCGGTTGACGAGAGCCTCCGCAAGCTCAGGACAGACTATATCGATCTGCTTCTGTTGCACTGGCCGGGATCGGAGGTGCCGTTGGCCGAGCAGATCGCGGGACTCAACGCAGTCGTACGCGCCGGAAAGGTCCGGTACATCGGCGTGAGCAATTTCAACCGCGCACTGATGACGGAGTCTGTCCGGCTCTCCGCGGCGCCTCTCGTGACGAACCAGTTTGAATACCATCCGTATCTGAACCAGTCCTTGCTCATCGAGAGCACGCTGCAGGCAGGGCTTGCCGTGACAGGATACTGTGGCATGGCAGTTGGCCGTGTCTTCTCGGACCCGACGCTCAAGGAGATTGCGGCGAGCCATGACAAAACCATCGCTCAGATCGTCCTGCGGTGGCTTGTTCAGCAGCGCGGGATGGTGGCGCTTTCGAGGACTACCCGGATCGATCGGTTGGCGCAGAACCTGGCGGTATTCGATTTTGAGCTGGATGACGCGGACATGGCTGCGATTCACGCGTTGGCGACGGCGGACAGCCGGATTGTCGATCCGCCCGGACTCGCTCCGCGGTGGGACAGCACTTCCGCGCGCTAGCCCGCCAGCGTCGGCGCGTCGGTTGACGCGCTGCCGGCGCGGGACGTGAGCACGCTTGGTTGCGGTTGCGAGAACCTTAGCGGTCGATGCTCCGCTGGAACTGGGCTGGGTAGCGATCGCCCACCACCTTGATCTGCTGTAGTGCGGCTTCGATGGCGGCCAGATCGTCAACGGACAGTTCGACCGCGGCCGCGGCGATGTTTTCTTCGAGGCGATGCAGCTTGGTGGTGCCCGGGATCGGCGCGATCCACGGCTTCTGGGCGAGCAACCAGGCGAGTGCGATCTGCGCCCGGGTCGCGCCCTTGCCGTCGGCGAGCTTGCCGAGCACTTCGACGAGGCCCGCGTTGGCGCGGCGATTTTCCTCGGAGAAGCGCGGCACGATGTTGCGGAAGTCGTTCTTCTCGAAGGTTGTGCCCGCATCGATCGCGCCGGTCAGGAAGCCTTTGCCGAGCGGGCTGAATGGCACGAAGCCGATGCCCAGTTCCTCGAGGGTCGGCAGGATCTTCTCTTCCGGCTCGCGCCACCACAGCGAGTACTCGCTTTGCAACGCGGCGACCGGCTGCACGGCGTGCGCGCGGCGGATCGATTTCTCGCCGGCTTCGGACATGCCGAAGTGCTTGACCTTGCCTTGCTGGATCAGATCCTTGACGGCGCCGGCTACGTCTTCGACCGGCACGTCTGGATCGACACGGTGCTGATAAAACAGGTCGATGCGGTCGGTCTTCAGGCGCTTCAGCGAGGCCTCTGCGACAGCGCGGATGTTCTCGGGGCGGCTATCGAGGCCCTTGGTGACTTCTCCGTCCTTGAAGCCAAACTTGCTGGCAATCACGACCTGATCGCGAAACGGCGCAAGCGCTTCACCGAGCAGTTCCTCGTTGGCGAACGGCCCGTAAACCTCGGCGGTATCGAAGAACGTGACACCTTTCTCGAACGCTGCCTGAATCAGCCTGATGCCCGCGGATTTTTCCTGCGCAGGGCCATAACCGAAGCTCAAGCCCATGCAGCCGAGGCCAATTGCCGAAACCTCGAGGCCGCTCTTTCCCAATTGACGCTTTTGCATGTTCGTTCTCCTTTAAACAGGTCGCTGCTGCCGATCGGCAATGGCGATCAATACCGGTGGAGCTTAGGCTGTTGTACCTCATTCAACAATACGGCTAAAATTTCATAGGCCTTTGAGGAAAATTCATCTATGTCGCGTGCCGGCTTATCCGAGCTGACTTCTTTCGTTGCGATTGCCCAGCAGCGCAGCTTCAGCGCGGCCGCGCGCACGCTGGGCGTTTCGCCATCGGCGCTCAGCCACGCCATGCGCGGTCTCGAGGCGAGACTCGCGGTGCGGTTGTTCAATCGCACGACCCGCTCGGTCGCGCTGACCGAAGCGGGGGAGCAACTCCTGCGGCGCGTGGGGCCGGCGATTGCCGACCTCGAGGAGGCGGTCGACGAAGTGACTTCCGCACGTGGCGTTCCGTCGGGCTCGATCCGCATCAGCGCTTCCGAATCTGCCGCGAAAGCGCTCGTTCGGCATGTGTTGCCCGATTTCCTCGCCGCCTACCCGAATATTCACGTGGAGTTCGTCGTGGATACGCGCCTGGTGGACATCGTCGCCGACGGTTTCGATGCCGGTATCCGTGTCCTGGAGGATGTGCCGCGCGACATGGTGGCGGTCCGGTTCGGCCCTGACTTTCGATTTGCTGCGGTGGCTTCGCCCGGATACCTGGCCGGTCGCGAGCTGCCGAAGGAGCCGCACGATCTGACCCAGCACCGCTGCATTCGCTTCCGCTTCGAGAGCGGGGCGATCTATCGGTGGGATCTTGCCTGGCGGGGTAAAAGCGCCAGCGTCGATGCGGAGGGGCCGATGACGCTCGGCAATACAAACCTGATGGTCGAAGCGGCGCTGGCAGGTATCGGCATCGCGTGGGTGCCGGACTATCTGGTTGCCGAGCATCTGGCGTCGGGCCGGCTGGTGCAACTGCTTGCCGAGTGGAGTCCTTCGTTTCCGGGGCTTTGCCTCTACTATCCGGCCAATCGCCATCCGCCGACGGCGCTCAGGCTGTTCGCGCAGGCCGTTCGCGATTGGGCCCGGCAGTGCGAGTGAAGACAACTGCCTGGCGTTATTGATCCACGGATGCGATTTCGACCCGGCCTCGCCCCGCGGCCTTCGCCAGATAGAGTGCGTGATCGGCGGCCTTTGTCAGATCCGTCATCTCGACGTCCGCTTCGACGATCCGGCTGGTGACGCCGACACTGATCGAGACATGGGGCAGATGCGGCGAATCGTCGTTGGGAATCGCCAGTTCGAGCACCGCGTCGCACATGCGCTGGCCGACGTGGGCCGCTGACGCCGCATCGGTATCCGGCAACAGAACCACGAATTCCTCGCCACCGTAGCGCGCAACCAGATCGCTTCCGCGTCGCACGGTCCGGGCGAGACATTCGGCAATGAGCACGAGGCACCGGTCGCCTTCGACATGGCCGTAGCGGTCGTTGAAACGTTTGAAGAAGTCGATGTCGATCATCAGCAACGAGAGCGTCGAGCGGTCGTGGACGGCGCGTTGCCAGTGCGTCATCAGTGCGGTGTCGAACGCGCGGCGATTGGCGACACCGGTTAGCGGATCGGTCGTGGCGAGCCGTTTCAACTCGTCAAGTGCTGCAGCAAGCCGCGAATGAAGAAAGGTATTTTCGACCAGCAATAGCAGCAGCACGAAGCTGGCTGCGCATATGCCATAGAATCGTCCGACATAGAAGCCGAGGTCGTAGCGCCCTGCATTGAATACGGCGCTCAGCGCAACGTCGCAGATCCAGACGCACATCACGACCATGAGCCACAGGTCGATCGTCGACCGCGATCTTTGTCGGTACAGCACGGCAAAGGCGAGCAGACAGAATCCCCAGGTGGATCCCGCTACCCACCGCATCGTCGGCGAGTAGTGGGTGGTGCTCTGCATGATTTCAGGCAGCAGGTGTTCTCCTGCTATCGCGAGGACAACCATCCCCGCGGCGAGGCCAAGCACCGCGCCGACAATCGACATCAGCCTGCGTGTCCCGATGGTGTGGCCCATCTCCCGGGTCTGTTTCCTGTCTTTGAGCAGCGCATAGGCGATGACGAAGCACGGAAACCCGGCGTGCCAGAACATGTATATCCAGGCCGTGCTTTGCGGCCCGGCATTCAGGAGGCCGGTTGGCGAGAACAGGCCGGGAAAGCTCAACATGTGAAGCAGGGCGATCGCCGATGTGTACAGATAGCCGCTTGCCAATGCGCCAAGTGCCCGCGAACGTGCGATCACAGACTGGCCGAACAGAAGGACCGAGGTAATCAGATCGTTAAGGATGAGCGCCGACTCGTAGACGGGGATAAAGGCGGGCACTTGCGGCAGCGGTGTCTTCGCGAACGGCGCGGCGGCGAGAAAGACCAGCACCGAGAGGAGCGCAACGGCTGCGGGAAGCAGGCGTGCGTGCCGGCCTGGCGAATGCGAGCGCGGCGAATCAGCTTGCTCGTTGATGAATTCAGGCATCAAGCTTGGTTCAGCCGTCATTGTTGAACAGGTTCGGTCACGTCATGGGGGATCGACCGCATGGTCTTTGTGTTGCAGCGTCATGCCAGCCATCACTTGGACCGTGAGACGCAAGCTGCGACAGTCTAAATCACCGTTATAAGCGCCGAACTGTAGGTTTTTGATGAAATTGAGGTGAGGATATCCTGAACTCAGGCTGAGCAATATATCGACGGGTCGCTTGTGGATACGGGACATCGCACACGGGCATGGGGACGTTGACGCAAACGCTCGGTTACAGGGCGTTCGCGTGGCCTGCGTTTTACCTGACTTGACCTTGGCTCCGATCAGGCGCGAAGATGGTCGCCCCACAGATGAGCGCTCCGGTGCGGCAGCGATGCGTAGATTTCTTAGACCCGTAGTGCTGTTTGCCGCCTTGGCCGGGGCGCTGCCCACGGCACACGCCACCAAGGTCGGTGTCGTGCTGGCCGGATCGTCGCTGGTCTTCTACCAGGCGATGATCAAGGGAATCGAACGGGCCGCCGCCGATCAGCATGTCCAGCTCCTGATGCGCAACCCTTCCGACGGCACGTCGCTCGACACGTCCAATCTCCAGTTGCGCATCATCGACTACCTGGTGCAGCAAGGCGTGGACGGCGTCGTATTGGTGCCGGAACCTCTCCAGGGGAAAGCACCTGTTTCGGTCTCGGTCCCTGTGGTCCTAGTCGATCGGGACAGCACCGATTACAACGGCATCTCGACTGTTTACACCGACAATTTCGCTGCCGGCAAAAAGGCTGCGCTGAGCCTCGTGCCCGTCCTGGGAAAGGGCGCCAAGGTCGCACTGCTGCGGCTCGCGCCGAACATCAGTTCCACGACCGGGCGCGAAAGCGGGTTTCTAAGCGTCGCGCGGGAACAGGGCTGGGATGTGGTGGTTGATACCTACGTGGGTTATCGGCCTCGTGAAGCGGAGGAATCGATCGCCAAGGCGCTGAGCGCCTATACGGGCCACCTCGATGCTGTCTTCGCGCCGGCTGAGCCGATCGCCTATGGCGCCCTGCGAGTCATTGAAGCGAAGGCGAGCGGCGATCGTCCGCGCCTGGTCGTATTCGACTGGCGCCCGGAATTCATGGATGGGCTCAAGCACGGCGTCATTCATGCCGACATATTGCAGGACCCTTATCGCATGGGTTATCTTGCCGTGGAAGCATTGGTTGGGGCCTTGCAGGGCCATGCGCCGCGCTCCAAGGTATTCGTCGACGTGGTGACGGTGACGCCGAACAACATGAGTGATCCGGCGATCCGTGCAGTGTTGGCGAGCTACGCCCGGTAAGCGCTCCAGCGCCGCTTCTCGCACTCCGGCTGCGATCGTCGGGTCTGTGCGCCTGGCCGATACCCACTCAGTCCCGTGATCCGTATCCGCGGCATGGAAATAAATGTCACGATGGCTCGTCTTATCTGGAGCGGATCTTGCCGGCTGCGCATCCTGGCTCAATGCCCAAAACTTTCAGTGCGCCACGCGGCGGCATTGCTCTCGCTCTGCTGAGCCGCGTCTTGCTGTTCAGTACGATGGTGACGCTGGTGGTGACCGTCGTTCAACTGTTGCTAAGTTACCAGGTCGATGTTGCGGGATTGCAGACCCGCTTCAACGAAATCGAGGAAGGCTACGCGCCCAGTCTGGGCAACGCGTTGTGGGCGCTCGACAGCAAACAGTTGGAGGATCAGCTCGACGGCATGCTGCGTCTGCCGCTGATACGTTACGCCGAAATCCGCGAAACGCAGGCCGCGAATCCACTGACGATTTCCCGGGGCGCAGTGCCGGTCGAAAACGCGGTCGTCAGGGAGTTTCCCGTCTATTGCTGTGACAACGACCGTCGCCAGATCGGAGTACTGCATCTCGAGGGCAGCCTGACCGATATCTATCGCGATCTGTTGCGCCAGGCGTTGGTGATCCTCGTGAGCAACGCGGCGAAGACGTTTCTGGTCGCGCTGTTCATCCTGTTTATGGTTCACAGGCTCGCGACGCGCCATCTCGTCGATATTGCCGCGACGCTGCGAGGACGCACACCAGGCATTGCCATGGCGCCATTGCGGCTGCACCGGACGCGGCGCGAGCCCGATGAACTGGATCAACTGGTCGACGCCCTCAATGTCATGCTCGAGGGACTTCAGCAGCATGCAGCCGAACTTCGCAGCGCGAACGCGCAGATGGCCGCGATCCTCGACAACATTCCGGACCTTGCCTGGATCAAGGATACGCACGGCCGTTACGTGGCAGCCAATCGGGCGTTAGCGCGTATCCTGGGCTACGCTGAACCGGCTGACGTGATCGGCAAGACCGACTTCGATCTGCACCCGCTCGAGCGCGCCAATGCATACCGCGCCGACGATCTCGAGGTGATGGCCTCGGGGCGCCGAAAACGGGTCGAGGAAACCCATATCGAGGTGAACGGTTGCTGGCGGTGGGTGGACACGATCAAGACACCTTTCTCCGACGGACATGGACAACCGGCAGGCACGGTCGGCATCGCTCGCGACGTTACCGAACGCAAGAAAGTGGAGGAGGAACTCGCGCGAGCGAATGCGGGCCTGCGCTCCGAGGTCGAGCAGCGTAAGGAGATCGAAGCACGGCTACAGTCCAGCGAGGCGCGCTTTCGCGCGATTGTCGAGACGAGTCCAGTGCCGCTGTGCATTATCTCGATGCCGTCGGGCGAGATTTTCTATTCGAATGAGCCGTTGCGCGCGCTGTTCGGACTCGGTCCGCATCACGGCGCAATCAGCAATTTCGGTGACCTCTATGTGGATGCGGCTGAATGCGACAGGCTGGTAGAGCATCTGCGGCAGGAGGGCAGTTTTCGCAACACGGAGGTTCATTTCCACAGACCGGACGGCACCACGTTCTGGGCAATCGCAACGGCGCGCGTCGCCACGTATGACGATGCGCCGGCAATCTACGTCGGCTTGAACGACATCACAGAGCGCAAGCGCATCGAGCAGGCGCTGTTCGAGTCGCGCGAACAGTTGCGCGAGGTGTCCGCCTACATGGAGGCGATTCGGGAGCAGGAACGAAAGCGCATTGCCATGGAAATTCATGACGAGCTGGGCCAGTTGCTCACCGCATTGAAGATGGATGTGTCGTTGCTCAAGATGCGCCTTTCCGGCGATCCGGACGCCGTGAAAAAAACCGACGATATGCGCGAGCTGGTTGAGAAGACTATATGGATGGTGCGCAATGTGGCGAACCATCTGCGGCCCGCAGCGCTGAACTTCGGGATTGTCTCGGCGCTCGAGTGGCTGGTCGCAGACTTCGCTCGACGCAACGGCATTCCGTGTCAGTTGCGGATCAATGGCCATGAACCCGTTTTACCGGATGCGCATGCGACGGCCGTGTTCCGTATCGTGCAGGCGTCGCTGACGAATGTCGCGCGCCATGCCGGCGCGACGCGGGCCGACGTGACGCTGACCCACTCTGCGACCGCGCTGGACTTGCACGTCAGCGACGACGGCCGCGGGTTCGATCAGGAAACGGTGCGAAACAGCTATTCATACGGAGTGCTTGGCATGAGCGAGCGGGCCCGGCTGATCGGCGCTTCGCTGCTGATCGACAGTGCGCCCGGGATGGGTACTTCGGTATCCATTCACATCCCGCTCGAGGGCGAATCCCGCTCGTGATCAGTAGACCGTGTTGCGCCCCCGTGTAATCCCTTGTCCCCCGCAGGGGGGGACACAAGATCTAATTTGTCCTCCCTAGACTGCTTCCCAAGGTCGCCACCGGGTCGGTTCACGGACCTGCCCGGATCGCGCAATTCGTTGATTCAAAGGGGAGAAGTCATGAGCAAGCTGTACAGAAGATGGGGTAAAACGTTTCTCGCATGCGCCTGTCTGCTGGTCCAGTCCACCTATGCGCCGGCAGGTGAGAGCGTGTCGGTCTACAACTGGGGCAATTCGGTCGGCCACGACACGATCGCCAACTTCCGGCGCGACACCGGCATCAAGGTCAACTACGACGAATTCGACTCCAACGACACGCTGCAGGCCAAGTTGCTGGCCGGCAGTTCGGGCTATGACGTGGTGGTGCCGTCCGACGCATACTGGGCCAAGCAGATCCAGGCGGGCGTCTATCAGAAGCTCGACAGATCGAAGATTCCCAATGCGGCTCACCTCGATCCCGTATTGATGAAGTTGCTCGACAAGGATGATCCCACGCACGACTACGGGATTCCCTGGAGCTGGGGTACCGACGGCCTGGGCATCAACGTGCAACGCGTGCGCGAGGTGCTCGGTGCCGATGCTCCGCTTGACTCGCTCGCCCTGGTCTTCGATCCAAAATATACCGGCAAGCTGAAAAAGTGCGGCATCTCCATGATCGATACGCCGATGGACATCTTCGGTCTGGCCTTGATCTATCTGAAGAAGGACCCGTTCAGCAAGAACCCCGCGGACTACCGCGCCGCCTACGACTTGCTGAAAACCGTGCGCCCGGACATTGGGCAGTTCAATTCGGGCAGCTATATCGGCGATCTGGCGAATGCCGATATCTGTATCACGTTAGGCTGGTCGGGCGACGTCAATACGTCGCGTGTGACGGCGCTGGCCGCGAAAAAGCCTTATGAAATCCGCTACGTGATTCCGAACGAGGGCAGCGTCATCTGGTTCGACATGATGTCGGTGCCGAAGGATGCGCCGAACCCGGACGCGGCGATGAAATTCATCAACTTCGTGCTGTCCGATCGCGAGAGCGCGAACCTCACCAACGACACCTACTATCCGAGCGCGATTCCGGGCGCCCGGCCGATGATTCGCGCCGACGTTCTGCAAGACCCGTCTGTCTATCCGAGTCCGGAACAGTTGCGCAAGCTGACGCCGATCACACCGCTGCCGGTCGAGATCATGCGGCTCGAGACGCACCTTTGGCAACAGCTCAAGAACAACGACTGAGCGCCGCCTTGCACTAGTCGCACGAACAGCACGACCCGCGCTCCCGCGCATTTTCCCGAGTGTTCCATACCCCTGGCCGCTGCGCCGGCCGGGGGGCGCCACTTCGCCCCAACTTTCTGATTACGCAGCCCTCACGGCCGCACGGACAGTCATTTGCCATGAAAACCAACCTGATTGCCGCATTGGCGCTTGCCCCAGCTTTGCTTCTTCCCGCCTGCGCGTCGGCGGACCCTACGACGGACGCGGAGATCGGCGAATTGAAGAAGGCGCTGAGCGCGCTGCAGCAAAGACTCGATGCGCTGGAGCAGGCCAAAACCACGCCGGCTTCGCTTCCCGCGGCGGCGGCCGTGCCCGACCCGGTGCAGTTGAGCCGCGCAGACGTCGATGCGATTCATCAGCAACTCAGCTCGCAGCAACTCAAGGTCGACACCCTCGAAGACGCCGCGACTACCGGACCGCTCGCCGGCTTGAGCGTGACCGGGTATCTCGATCCCGTCTACATGTATAACCGGGTGCAGCACTCAGGCGGCTTCCATTTCGTCAACCAGGACCCGGGCGTCTACGACTACTACAACAGCAGCATCGGCGACGTCTACCTCGACATCAAGAAGACCTTCGGCGTCGGGCCGCTTGCGCCCAGCGCCGAGGTGATCATCGAGCCGAACCGCGGGGCCGGCGCCAACCTGCTCAACGAGAAGGGCGGCTACGGCGGCAATATCTTCACGCAGGCCGACGTCAGCATCCCCCTCACGACGCGCCAGACGGTGCTGGTCGGTCTGCTGCCGAGTCTCGCGGGCTACGAGGCGCAGCCGTCGAACACGATGCTCGCGCTGACCCACAACCTGCTGTACGACTTCAGCGAACCGGCGAGCTATCTGGGCGTGGAGTGGAGGTCGTTCTCGAGCGACTACAAGTACCTCTGGCAGGTGATGATCGGCAACGAGCAACTGCATACCTCCAGTGCGATTGCGAACGGCTCCAGTGGTTCGACGAAGAGCGACAACCTACCCAACCTCTCCGCCCGCCTCGACTACACTTACTCGACTGCACTCGACCTGGGCGTCTCCACCACGCTCGGCCGGCAAAGCATCTATTCGCCATGCAGTTCGGGAAGCTATGGCTATCAGTGCGACGGCACTCATCCGTTTGGCGCATATCTGTACGGCGAAACGGATTTGACCTACATCTGGGGCAAGTCCCAGTACAACGCGCAGATCGACGTCGGCACCCAGGGGCACGGTGCATGGAACGGTGGCAATGCGCGCTGGTACGGAATTTCGTTGCAGGCGCATCGAACGTGGACGGCGCCCCTGGTCGGCAAGATGGGGGCGACCCTGCGCGTCGATTACCTCGACGACACAGCGAACGGCGGCGGTGGCCCGGGCATCGTCTACGGCCTGAGCGGGACCAATGCCTCGGTCAACGGCACGAGTGGCTTCGGTATCGACCCGTCGTGCCTCGCCCAGTCTTCCGACAACGGTCGCGAGTGCAAGGGCGCACGCCGCGCGGAGTTTACTGCCGATCTGCTGTTCTATCCCGCGAGCCAGACCATCGTGAAGTTCGAGTACCGCCACGACTGGGCCAGCAATCATGTGTTCGAGACCAGCAGCGGATCGTATTCGAAGACCAACGACATCTTCGCGACCACGCTCATCTATTCATTCTGATCGCGCACGCCGCTTCGCGCGGCGCAGCGACGGCGCAACCAATGACAACTATGACAACACTCCATTCCGACAGCGACTGCGTATTGGTCAACGCGTCGCTTTACACCGCGCTGCCGCCTGGGCCATGCCATACCGCCGTGGTGATACGCGATGGGCGCATCGCGTATGTGGGAGACGATGCCACGGCACGCAGCGGCGCGCGCGCGGGCGCCCGCGTGATCGATCTCGGCGGGTGCACGCTTGCGCCCGGTTTTACGGATGCCCACGTTCACCCGATCGATGGTTTCCTGCTCGCGAGCGACTGCGATCTCGCGGCGGCCGGTTCACCATCGGCAATCCTCGCCGGGCTGCGCACCGCGGCCGAGCAGGGTGCGGGCGACGGCTGGCTCATGGGCGGCAACGCCAACCTGCAATTGTTCGGCGCCTACCCGACGCGCGAGATGCTCGACGCGGTCGTGCCGCACCGTCCCGCGCTCGTGATCGGCCAGGACGTCCATAGCGGCTGGTTGAATACGGCGGGGTTGAAGGCCGCCGGCATCGATGCGCATACGCCGGATCCTGCCGGCGGCGCCTATGAGCGCGACCCCGCCACCGGCGAGCCAACCGGTATCGTGCACGAAGCGGGTTTATACCGGCTGTTCCCGCTGCTGCCGCAAATGGGCGCCGACAACGTCGCCCGCGCGCTCGACAAGGCGCAAGCGCTCGCGCATGGCTTCGGCATCACCGGCTGGTTCGACGCGCTGGTCGGCGAGCGTCTCTTGCATGGCTACGTGAAAGCGCGCGATGCCGGCTCGCTGAACGTGCAGGCGAGCCTCGGCCTGCTCGCTTCGCCGCATGCCCCGTTGGCCCCGCAGATCGAACGCTTTCAACGCTGGCGGGCCGACTACGACGGCGGCAATCTGCGCTTGCATACAGTGAAGGTCTTTGTCGACGGCGTGCTGGAAAGCCGCACCGCGGCCCTGCTGGAACCCTATGCGGACATGGACACGCTCGGGACTCACCACTGGGAACCCGCGCAGTTGCGTGAAATCGCCGAGCTGGCCGACCGTGCGGGTTTCGACCTGCATTTCCATACGCTTGGCGACCGGGCGGTGCGCATGGCGCTCGACGCAATCGAGCACGTGATCCGTGTGAATGGCGTGCGCGACCGGCGGCCGCAACTGGCGCACGTGCAACTGATTCATCCGGACGACGTGGTTCGTTTCAGACGTCTGGGCGCGATCGCGAATATTCAGGCGACGTGGAGCGGGGCGCCGCCGTACCTGCTGGAGCTTTACCGGCAACTGCTGGGCGACGCCCGCATGGCGCGCAACTACGTATTCCGCAGCCTGACGAATGCGGGTGCGCTATTGAGCGCGGGTTCGGACTGGTCGGTGTCGACGATGAATCCGCTCGTCGCGATCCAGACCGCCATGACACGCATGCCGCCCGATGTACCGGATAGTGAGGCGTGGCTGCCCCTCGAGAGCGTCGAACTGCCGACCATGCTCGACGCCTATACGCGCAACGCGGCATGGAGCCTGCGTTTTGACGGGCGGGCCGGCACCTTGAGCCCCGGTAGCGATGCATCGCTGGTGATTCTGGATCGGGATCTGTTCGCTACGCCGCCCACCGGGATTGCAGCCGCGCAAGTGCAAGCCACGCTGTTCTGCGGCCGCGTGGTGCATGGCGAGCTAGCCTAGATGGCCTGTAATGTAATAGGCGCGAACGGACCCTGCGCTGCACGCGGCACGATTCAGCGCGCCTCATGCAGCCAGGACAGCAGGTCGCGTCTGGAACCGACACCGAGTTTCGCGAAGGCGCGTTTCGTGTACGTCTTGGCGGTCGACTCCTTGATTTGCATCGTTTCGGCAATCGCCGCGAGGGTTCGGCCCTTCACGAGGGCCGAGCAAATATCGGTTTCGCGCTGCGACAGGTGGACGCCGCGCCGTGCGGCGGCGGCCGAGAAGATGCCGTCGGATGGGCCGGCCTCGACGCGGGCGGGTGCGTCGACCACCTGGAGCGCATGCAGGTAGGTGAGGGGGAGCAGCACTTCACCGAGCTCCTTGAGCCGGCTGAGTTCCGATACGGAAAAGGGCGGCAAGCGCTTCGAGCGGCACAAGGAAATCGAGTACTGCGCGTCGGCTATCGTACGGAGAACCAGGCATTCATCGTGAATCGCCGCAACATCGAAAATCAGCCGCTTGCATTCGGCGTCCGCCACCGCAGCGGCGGACCGCTGGAACAGTTCGATGCTGCGTTCCGCCGGAACGTGCCGCGCGATCGAGTCGTCCGCGGCAAAGCGCCTGAAATAGAGCGCCATGACGGCCTGCAGATCGCTGTCCCCATAGCTGCAGTAACTGCCGATCCAGTCGATCCGGCATCCTTTCGGCGCTTCGGGGTCGAGCCGTGAGCGTTGCAGGTGCAAAGTGTCGCAATCGGCGAACCCCGCAATGAACGTATTGAGCGCGCGCAGGAAGCGTGGTGTTCCCACTGCTTCGATCACAGGGCCAAGCGCCGACGCGAACGATCCGACGAAGCCGAGCGTAAGGTCTGGCGAGGTGCCGGATGGGGTCATGGTCTTGTTGCGATACACACTTATAAGGCCGTCGTCCTGGTAACGAGAGGCGGCAGGACTCGCGCCAACTTTGGCCCACCATTAATAGCCGGACAAAATGCGTTCGGCAAGCCGCCGGATGAACGGCACGCGTTTCAGTTTTTCCTTACGCGAAATTCAATATATCCGTACGCCATTCAGGCTGTGCGAAAAGACGTCTGCGTCCGATAACCAGATGGGGCAGATCGTGTTTTTATCGTTATGCTGGTCGTCGAGGCAAACGTTTGCGAGCAAATGTCCGCCGGCTTCGCTGGTGTCGTGACGATGCGATCGCCCGCTGGCGTTTCACCTTCCACCCGCGGTTCATCCGCCACATCACATAAGGACAATATGACGAGTCACGACGATCAAAACAAAGGAATATCGCGGCGCAGCTTTCTGTATAGCCTCGGCGCGCTCGCGCTGTCCGCTTGCGACGGGACCTCCAGCAGCGCGGCGATGGCCGTGAGTCGCGAGACAAGCCGGGAGGCCACCTCGAGTGTGACATTGGCCCGTGCTGCCAACGGCGCCACGAACATCGCCACGAGCGGCGCATTCGTTCATCCTGGGTTGCTGCATACGCAAGCCGACTTCGAGCGGATGGCGCAGAAGGTCGCCGCTCAGGCGTCCCCGTGGTACCAAGGCTGGCAGTTGCTGGTTGCCAACGGCCACACAAGGTCGTCGTGGTCGCCGCGGCCCCAGGTCGAAGTCGATCGCGGGGGGAGCGGTTCGCAAAACTATCCGGTGCTGTACAACGACATCGCCGCGGCCTATGCATGCGCGCTGTACTGGAAAGTCACGGGCGAGGTCAACACGGCCTATGCCGACAAGGCCGTGCAGATCATGAATGCCTGGTCTTCGACGTTGCAGCGGCTCGGCGGCGACAGCAATGTCGATCTCGCGGCGGGTATTTACGGCTACGAGTTCGCGAACGCCGGCGAAATCATGCGTGGCTACAAGGGCTGGGCCGCAGCCGATTTTGCGGCGTTCCAGTCGATGATGCGCAACATCTTCTATCCGATCAACGTCGATTTTCTCAACCGGCATAACAATACCGATATCACGCACTACTGGGCTAACTGGGATCTATGCAATATGGCGTCGATCATGGCAATCGGCGTGCTGTGCGACGATCACGCGCTGTTCGATCAGGCGGCCAACTACTTTATCGATGGGACCGGCAACGGTGCGATTGCACAAGCGGTTTACTACCTGCACCCTGGCTATCTTGGACAATGGCAGGAGACGGGCCGCGACCAGGGGCACAACACGCTCGGCATCGCGCTGGGTGGCGCCATCTGCGAGATGGCGTGGAACCAGGGAATCGACCTGTACGGCTATGACAACAACCGCTTTCTCGCCGGCGCGGAATATGTGGCGAAGGCGAATCTCCGGCAGGCCGACGGTACCTACCTGACGGTGCCGTATGCCATCTATTCGAATGTCGATGTGACACAAACGGTCTTTTCGACGAACGCGCAGGGCACGATCCGGCCATGCTGGGCGCTCGTCTACAACCATTACGTCAATCGTAAAGGGCTTGCGGCCCCCTGGTCGACGAAGTTCGCGCTGGCGATCCAGCCCGAAGGCGGGGGCGGCAACTACGGCACCACAAGCGGCGGCTACGACCAGCTCGGCTACGGCACGTTGACTTGCACACGCGAGGCCGTCACGCCCGCTTCTGCGCCGACCGGTCCGACGGCATTCCCGAACGCGGGACAGGTCGTGCTGTCATGGTGGGGTGTGGCGAACGGCACCAGCTATAGCGTGAAGCGTGCGTCCAGTTCGGGCGGACCGTATACGACCATTGCGAGCGGTATTACCGATCCGCTCACATACACGGATGATCCGTCAGCAGGCACCTGGTATTACGTCGTGAGCGCACAAACCGCTTCGGGCGAAAGTGCGGACTCGGCGGAGGTCGCCGCAGTGACGGCGCTGCAATTGCATACGTATCTGAAATTCGACGAGACAAGCGGCACGAGCGCGGCCGACGCGACGGGCAACGGCTATACGGGCACCCTCGTTGGCGGGGTGGCCCACGTCGCGGGTCACGCGGGCAACGCGGTGTCGCTCGACGGCGCGAGCGGCTACGTCAGCCTGCCCAGCAACGTGGTCGCCGATGTCTCGGATTTCACCATCGCTGCATGGGTCTTCTGGAACGGCGGCAACGCATGGGCCCGCATCTTCGATTTCGGCGCGGGCACGGGACGCTACCTGTTCCTCACGCCGAAGAGTTCCAGCGGTGTCATGCGCTTTGCGATTACGACCAATGGCGGGCACGGCGAGCGTGGCATCAACGGCAACGTCGCATTGCCAACAGGACAATGGACGCACGTTGCCGTGACGTTATCAGGCACGGCCGCCACGCTGTATCTGAACGGCGGTGTTATCGGCAGCGCGTCCGATGTCATTTTCACGCCGTGGCGCGTCGGTCCGACCGCACAGAACTGGATCGGACGGTCGCAGTATTCCGGCGACCCGTTCTTCAATGGATCGATCGACGAATTTCGTATCTATCGCGGCGCCAAGTCGGCCGATCAGATCACGGCGCTGATTCAGGCTTCGTAACCCAGGCCGCGAACGGACGTTTCATCTGCCGGCGCCCGTGAAGGAGCGCTCCGCACGATAGGTCCCGTTCGCTGCCATGCGACGCCTCACATTCAACTTTCCCTCTGCCGCGCCGACGTCCGCCGTACTGGACGCCGGCGCTTTCAGCGTTTTCCCCTAGCAACCGTCGCTTGCATTCACCGGTAAACAACTTATTATCTATAACAAATATAAAACATAATCAAATTGCCGGACAACAGGACAGGAGACGCCTTATGAGCACAATCCCGCAACACGACACCGCCTACGAGCGCAAGACACTCATTCTGCTAGGCCTTGGGTTCGGCCTCGTCGGCCTTGACCGATGGATCGTCGCACCGCTGTTCCCTTACATGATGCGCGACCTTGGGCTCAATTTTCAGCAGCTCGGCAGTCTGATCGGCATTCTGAGCGTGACATGGGGAGTCTGGGCGATCGCCATGGGGCCGGTGTCGGACCGTATCGGCCGCAAGAAAATGCTGGTTGTCACGATGGTCGCTTTCTCGCTCTTGTCGAGTCTCTCAGGGCTTGCCACCAGCTTCGCCAGTCTGATGCTGATCCGTGCGGTAATGGGGATTGCCGAAGGCGCCTTCACGCCCGCAAGCGTTGCCGCCACCGGCGAGGCCTCGTTGCCGTCGCGCCGTGGCTTCAATCAGGGCCTGCAGCTCAGCATGTTCTCCCTGCTAGGTCTCGGCTTCGCTCCCATCCTCGCGACGCAGTTGTTGCGCGTCGTGCCGTCCTGGCACTGGGTGTTCATGATTTCGGCGGTACCGGGGTTGATCGTGGCGGCGCTGATCGCACGCACGCTGCGCGACCAGCCGCGTAGCGAGCTGAAGACTGCGCCTTCCGGAGCGGCGAGGCCGCGCTGGACGGCGCTCTTCGCCAGCCGCAACGTATGGCTGGCCATGACGGCGATCCTGTGTGCGATGGCCGGCATTTTCGTCGTCAGCGCAATGGTGCCAACGTATCTCGTCGAAGTGCTGCATCTGGATACGCAGAGCATGGGTTTCGTCGTGTCGGCAATCGGCTTCGGCGGCTTCATCGGCTCGTTCGGTGTGGCGGGCGTATCCGATTACATAGGACGCCGTAATGCAGCATTCATCGCGTTTGCCGCCGCGGCGGTTCTGCTGTACGTGTTCTCGCAGACGGGCCCGAATCCGCCACTGCTGTTCGCGTTGCTGTTCGGCATTTCGGTGTTCGCGCTCGGACTGCTTGGGCTGCTGAGCGGGCCGATTGCCACCGAAGCGGCGCCGCTTGGACTGGTTGCCTCGTCAGTCGGTTTCGTCTCCGGCGCCGGAGAGATTTTTGGCGGCGGTCTCGCACCTGCGATTGCGGGCTTTATCGCGCAGCACTTCGGTCTGGCATTCACGCTTGATTTCGCGCTCGGCGGCCTGATTGCCGGCGCCGCCGTTTCGCTGTTCCTCGCCGAGACGGCGCCGCGCAAGCTCGAAAGCAGGGCCGCCGCGCTCGGTACGTCGGGCGATCCAGTGTGACGCACTAGCGCACTTGCCGCGGGCCGCGCCGCGCCCGTCGAGGCGTAACACCGGCGCATCCGCACAGATTCAACCTCCCGGCTTCAGATCGGCCAACCGGCTGTGGATCGGCTCGTCCGTATCTGCCGCAGCGAATCCGGGACGCGTGACAGAAGCAACAGCAAACCAACTGACGACGAAAAGTCGCGATTCATATCCAAGGTAAGGAGACAGTCGATGAAGATGAAAGCGGTCTGTACGGCGACCGGCATGCTGTTCGCGTGCCACGCGTTCGCCCAGAGCAGTGTGACGATCAGCGGCCTGATCGACGGTGGTGTGTCGTATGTCAGCAATGAGGGCGGTGGCCACACGCTGAAGTTCGACGATGGGATTGCGGTGCCGAATCTGTTGAAGTTTACCGGCAAGGAGGATCTCGGCGGCGGTACGCGGGCGGTGTTCGACCTGACCAATCAGTTCGAACTGGGCAGCGGCTCGTTCATGCCGGGGCAGAGCCTGTTCAGCCGCACGGCGTACGTGGGTCTCGACGACGACCGGTTCGGGCGCCTCACGCTCGGCAATCAGTACGACTTCATGGTCGACTCGCTGTTCTTCGGTTACAACGACGCGGCCCTTTACGCGCAGGGTGTCTACGACTTCCGTAACGGGCCGTTCAACAAGCTTGCGCTGCCGGATAATCCGACCGGTGGGTTCGACTGGGACCGGATGGCCGGCGAGCGGATCAGCAATTCGGTCAAATATCAGAGTGCCAGCTTCTACGGCTTCTCGGCCGGCGCGATGTACGGCTTTGGCGGCGTGGCCGGATCGATCGGCGCGGGCAACGCATCGAGCTTCGGGCTCAACTATGTGAACGGCGCGTTCGGCGCGAATGCCGCGTATACGCTTGTGAAAACCGCGGTAACCGCGGGGCAGGACAGCGTGCGTAACTGGGGCGTCGGCACGCACTATCACCTGGGTGCCGTTACGCTGACGGGGCTTTTCACCACCGTGCGCAATAACCTGAACGGCGCGGGAGTATGGCAGGCTGAGGCCGGCGGCGTATGGCAGATCGGTCCCGTGTGGACTTTGAGCGGCGCCTATTCGTATATGAAGGGTAACGAGGTCGTCGACGACAATCATGCGCATCAACTTACCGCGATGCTGCAATACACGCTGTCCAAACGCACCAGCGTCTATGTCGCAACGATCTATCAACGGGCCAATCAGGGGGCCAACGCGCAGATCAACGACGTGATGGTGGCGTCGAGTTCGGCGTCACAGTTTATCGGCCGCATCGGCATGCAGACGCATTTCTGAGTGTCGGTTAATCCGTAAAGATCTTCTGCAACAGTGCTTTCAACTGCTCGCGTTCGGCCGCGGAAAGGCGCTCTACCGCCGCATTGTCCGCGTTCGCCGCCGCTTTCATGGCGCGGCCGCAGAGTTGGGCGCCTTGCGTCGTCAGTTCGACGAGCTGCGCCCGCTTGTCGTCCGGGTTGCGCTGCCGGGTGAGCAGGCCGCGTGCTTCGAGCCGGTCGAGCAGCGTGGCGAGATTGGGCGGTGCGACCACGAGCGCCTCGGCCAGCGCCTTCTGATTGATCCCAGGATTGCTTCTCACGACCGACAGCACGCTGAATTCCGCCTGCCGCAGGTCGTGTTTCTCCATCCACGCGTCGAAGTGCGACTGGATGACGAGATACGCGCGGCGGAGGTTGTAGCCGACGAGGCCGAGCAGTTCGGACTGGTCGGCCTGATCGGCGGCAGCGTTGTCTGGAGCAGGTTTTGACGCCATGGAGGTAGATGCTTTCGCACAAGAAAGGGCGCGCCGATCATAACACGCAGGGTTGTCGAACCAGCCTGCAGGGCCACGGTGAATGCAGAGAAGCTTGCTACGTTAATAGTTATGTTGTATAACTAAATCCATGCTTCAACACCGACACTCAACGACCATGAACATGACGCAACCTTCCTATCAGTATCTGAATGTCCAGTTCGAGGAGCAAATCGCGCTGGTCTGCCTCAACCGTCCCGCCAAGCGTAACGCGATTAGCGACGCGTTGGTGGCGGAATTGCGTCACGCGTTCGAAACGATGCCGGCAACCGTTCGCGCCATTGTCCTGCACGCCGAGGGCGAACACTTCTGTGCGGGGCTCGATCTGGCGGAGATGCGCGAGCGCGAAACGGTGGAGGCGATGCACCATTCGCGCATGTGGCACGCCGCCTTCGAGCAGATCCAGTTCGGCCGCGCTCCGGTGATCGCCGTGCTGAAGGGCGCGACCATCGGCGGTGGCCTCGAGCTTGCCTCCGCCTGTCACGTCCGCGTCGCCGAGGAGTCGGCGTTCTACGCGCTGCCTGAAGGCAGCCGCGGGCTTTTCGTCGGCGGTGGCGCGTCGGTGCGGGTGCCGCGCCTGATCGGCGTGGCGCGGATGGCCGACATGATGCTGACCGGCCGGGTCTACGACGCGCAAGAAGGGTATGCCGCCGGCATTGCCCAGTATCTGGTGAAGAGCGGTGAAGGACTTGCGAAGGCACGCGAGCTGGCCGGGCGGATCGCACAGAATTCCCCCACCACCAACTACGCCGTGACGCAGGTGCTGCCGCGCATTGCTGACCAGTCGATTCAGGATGGGCTGTTGACCGAGTCGCTGATGGCCGCGATTGCACTGAGCGACCCGCAGACGCAGGAGCGGCTGGCTGCGTTCCTGGAACACAAGGTGGGTCGCGTGCGCCCGGGGTAAATCCTCACTCGCTCACTGCGCAACAAGACGGCTGAACACGGCTGCTGCAAACAGGATGATGGACGGAGACAATTGATGCCAGCACATGCCTATCGACGCGTAAGTTTCGGCGTCGGTCCCCTCGAAGTGACTGAAACGCCCGACGGCGCGTTACGCGTTCGCTCGACGACGCCGCTCGCGCCGTATCCGCAGCGTGTGATCGACAGCTTGTTCGCCCACGCTGCGGCAGCGCCTGAGCGCACCCTGGTTGCGCGCCGCGGCCCCGACGGGCAATGGCAGCACGTCACCTACGCGCAAGCCGCGGCGGCGGCGCGCAGCATCGGGCAAGCGCTGCTGGCGCGCGGCCTGTCGGCCGAACGTCCGGTGGCGATTTTGTCCGGCAATTCGCTGCAACACGCGCTCGTGGCGCTCGGTTGCATGTGTGCCGGAGTTCCGTATGCGCCGGTATCGCCCGCGTATTCGTTGCTCGACAAGAGCTACGGGAAACTGCGCCATATTCTGGCGATGCTGACCCCGGGGCTGGTTTTCGCCGACGACGGCGCGCGCTTCGCGCCGGCCTTGTGCGATGCGGTCGCGGCCGACATCGAAGTGGTCGTCGGCGAGGCGCCGCCCGCCGGGCGCGACACAACATTGTTAGACGAGCTGCTGGCCACCGTGCCGACCGAGGCCGTCGACCGGGCGCGGGCCGCCACCGGCCCCAACACGATCGTCAAGTTCCTGTGTACGTCGGGCTCGACGAAGATGCCGAAGGCGGTGATCAACACGAACCGGATGTGGTCCAGCAACCTCGCGATGGAAACCGCTGCATGGCCGTTTCTGGCCGAAGAGCCGCCGGTGTTCGTCGACTGGCTGCCTTGGCATCACACGTTCGGCGGCAACCAGAATTTCGGACTGACGCTGTTCCACGGCGGCTCGCTTTTCATCGACGACGGCAAGCCGACCGCGGACGGCATCGCGACCACGCTCGCCAATCTGCGCGAGATCTCGCCGACGGTTTATTTCAACGTGCCGAAAGGGTGGGAAGAAATTGCCTGCGCGCTCGAACACGATGCCGGATTGCGCGAGACCTTCTATCGTCGGCTGCGCATGCAGTTCTATGCGGGAGCGGCACTCGAGCAACCGGTGTGGGACCGGCTCCACGCGAGCGCCGTCGCGCATTGCGGCGAGCGGATCGTGATGAATACGGGCCTCGGCATGACGGAGACCGCGCCATCGGCGCTGGTGATCGTCGAGACCGAGGTGATGGCGGGGCAGATTGGCGTGCCGCTGCCGGGCATGGAGCTGAAACTCGTGGCCGTCGGCGATGGCGGCAGCCGCAAGCTCGAGGTGCGCTATCGCGGCCCGAACGTGACGCCTGGCTACTGGCGCGCGCCGGAGCAGAGCGCCGAAGCGTTCGACGAAGAGGGCTTCTTCCGTTCCGGCGACGCGGTGCGCTGGCTCGATCCGGCCGATCCCAACCGCGGCTTCGTGTTCGACGGCCGGGTGGCCGAAGACTTCAAGCTGAATACCGGCACCTGGGTGAGCGTGGGTCCGCTGCGGCAACGCGTGATTGCGGCCGGCAGCCCGTATGTCGGCGACGTCGTGGTCACCGGGCACGATCGCCACGAGATCGGCGTGCTGCTGGTGCCGAACCTCGCCGCCTGTCGTCAGCTTTGCGGCGCATTTGCCGACGTGCCGGCCGCGCAGGTCTACGCGCATTCGGAGGTGGCGGCGATGTTCGGCGCGCTGATCGAGCAACTGTACGCCGAGGGCACGGGCAGCGCGAGCCGGGTGGCGCGTGCTGCGCTGCTGGACCCTCCGCCGTCGCTCGCGAGCGGCGAAGTCACCGACAAAGGTTCGATCAATCAGCGCGCGGTGCTCGCGCAGCGCGCCGCCACCGTCGACGCGCTGTACCGCGGCGACGCCGCGCTTACGGTCTGGGTGCCGCGTTCGCTCCCGGCTGCCGCAAACAGTCACTGATGGAGAACGGCTTGATGGATATCGATAACCTGATTGCAATCGACACACACGTTCATGCCGAGGTGTCGTGCTGCCAGCCGCCGGACCTGTTCGGCAAGGAGTTCGACGACGCGGCGGACAAATACTTCGGCACCGTATTGCGCCAGGGGCGCCGCCCGACGATTCCCGAGACGATCGACTATTACCGCGAACGCAAGATCGGCTTCGTCATGTTTACCGTCGACGCCGAGAGCCAGATGGGCCGCCGCCGGATTCCAAACGAAGAGATCGCCGAGTTTGCGGCGAACAACCGGGACATCATGATCGCGTTTGCGAGCATCGATCCGCACAAGGGCAAGATGGGCGCGCGCGAAGCGCGGCGGCTGATCGAGGAGTGCGGCGTGCGCGGCTTCAAGTTCCATCCGACCGTGCAAGGCTTCTATGCCAACGACCGGATGGCCTATCCGCTCTACGAGGTGATTGCGGAATACGGGCTGCCTGCGATATTCCACAGCGGCCATTCCGGCATTGGCAGCGGCATGCCCGGTGGCGGCGGACTGCGGCTCAAGTACTCCGAACCGATTCATCTCGACGATGTGGCGGCCGACTTTCCCGAGATGAAGGTGGTGATCGCGCATCCGTCGTGGCCGTGGCAGGACGAGGCGTTGTCGATATGCCTGCACAAGCCGAACGTCTATATCGACCTGTCCGGCTGGTCGCCGAAGTATTTCCCGCCGCAACTGGTGCAGTACGCGAATTCGCTGCTGAAGGAACGCATGCTGTTCGCTTCCGATTTCCCGCTGATTCGCCCGGACCGCTGGCTCGACGATTTCCAGAAAGCGGGTTTCAAGCCCGAAGTGCATCAACTGCTGCTCAAGGACAACGCGGTGCGCCTGCTTGGTCTCGGTGCGAAGTCCGAACCGGCACAGGTTGGCTGATCTTTTAAAGGAGCTCAAGGCATGCAAGCAGAAGGACAGGCGGCGCTCGTCACCGGCGCCGCATCGGGGCTCGGCGCGCAGACGGCGCGCGCATTGGTTGCAGCCGGCGCACGCGTCGCGCTGCTGGACGTGAACGAAGCGGCAGCACACGCGCTGGCTGAAGAACTCGGCCATGCGCATGCGTTCGCCCAGCGTTGCGACATCACGGACGCGGCCTCGGTCGAAGCGGCCCTCGACGCGGCCGAGCGTGCGCACGGCGTGGCGCGGATTCTGGTCAACTGCGCGGGGATCGGCGGGGCGAAACGGCTCGTCGGCCGCGACGGCACGCCGATGCCGCAGGAGGATTTCGCACGCGTCATCAACGTGAATCTGCTCGGTACGTTCAACGTGATCCGCCTTGCAGCAGCACGCATGAGCGCGACTGAACCGCTGGCGGACGGCGAGCGCGGCGTGATCGTCTGCACGGCGTCGGTGGCTGCCTACGACGGGCAAGTGGGGCAAGCCGCTTACGCGGCGTCCAAGGGCGGGCTCGTTTCGCTCACGTTGCCGCTCGCGCGCGACCTCGCCCAGTACGGCGTGCGCGTGCTGACGATTGCACCGGGACTGTTTCTTACGCCCTTGCTCTATGCGCTGCCGGAAGAGGTTCAGCAGTCGCTTGCCGCTTCGATCCCGTTTCCGAAGCGGCTCGGCAAGCCCGAGGAATTTGCGGAGTTGGCGCTGCACATCGTGCGGAACGTCGCTTTGAACGGTGAAGTGATCCGGCTTGACGGCGCATTGCGGATGGCGCCGCGGTAACGCGGAGTCGTAACGCGCACCGCATCGCGCGGTTCGGATGCTCGCGCCGGCCGGAATGACAACGCACTTGCGGCACTCACAATCTCATCTGCCCAGGATCAATCATGCTGGATAAGCAACTCGAAGCCATCGTTGCATACGCGCGCGCAGCGGGTGCACCTGACCTTTGCGACCTGCCGCCAGCCGCTTCTCGCGGCTTATACCGGCAAATTCTCGCAGCCGCTGACGTCGCGCCCGCAGACGTAGACGTATCCGAGCGCACGATCGAAGGTCCTGGTGGACCACTTGATTTGCGCGTCTACACACCACGAGGCGAAGTGCCTCACGGTATCGTCGTCTACTACCACGGCGGAGGCTTCGTACTCGGCGATCTGGACGGTTACGACAATGTGTGCCGTCAACTGAGCGAAGATTCCGGTGCGGTGGTGGTGTCGGTCGACTACCGACTTGCACCCGAGCATCCGTTTCCCGCCGCGGTCGACGACGCGTGGGCCGCCTTCGAATGGGTAGCCGCGCATGCGGGCGCGCTGTGCAGCGAAGATGCCCGCCTCGCGGTAGCGGGGGACAGCGCGGGCGCCTTGCTTGCAGCGGTCACGAGCCTGCTGGCGCGAGACCGCAGGGGGCCGGCGATTGCGTTCCAGGCGTTGGTGTATCCACCGGCCGCAGCCGGCGTGCATGGTGATTATCCGTCCCGTGCCCGGCATGCCGAGGGGCCGACGCTGACCCTGCGCTCGATCGAGTATTTCAATCGCCACTATTTCGGCGCAGGTGTCGTGCCCTCGGATTTCCGTGCAGCACCGCTGCTCGCTACGGATCTCTCCGGCTTGCCCCCGACGCTGCTGCAGATTGCTGCGTTCGATGCGTTGCGCGACGAAGCCCTTGCTTACGGCGAGCGCCTGCTTGCGGCCGGTAATGCGGTGACGGCGATCGAATATCACGGGCTCGCGCACGGCTTCATCAGCATGGGCGGCAGTGTTGCGGCGGCTCGTCTTGCGCAACAGCAGCTTGGGCAGGCGTTGCGCAGCGCATTGCGTCAGGCACCGGGCGCTGCGTAACAGAGCCAGCGGAATTTCTTCAGATGCGGGCGCCGGTTTGCTGACCGGCGCCCGCATCTGCTTGTCACTTAAGCTTGCATCCGCACGATCGGCTTGATCGTGCGTCCTTCGAGCGAATCGGCGATCGCCGTATTGATCTCGTCGAGCGGATAGAACTTCACCATCCGGTCGAACGGAAAACGCCCTTGCCGGTGCAGTTCGATTAGCGTTGGGATGAAGGTGTCCGGATCCGATTCGCCTTCGACGATGCCCATCAGCCTGCGCCCGCCACTCATGAAATGCACCTCGTCGAGGACAATCTCGGTACCGGGCGCCGATGCCCCCAGTACGCCACAGGTGCCTCGTGGCGCGAGACTGTCGGTTGCCTGGCGAATCACTTTCGCGACGCCGGTTGTGTCGAGCGCATAGTCGATCCCGTAGCCGGTCAACGCAACCAGCGACGCGACCACGTCGTCGCGCGACGGGTTCAGCGTATGTGTCGCACCGATACTGCGCGCGAAGTCGAGCCGCTCGTCATGCAGGTCGATCGCCACGATCGTCGTCGCGCCCGCGACGCGCGCGGCCATCACCGCCGAAAGCCCGACCGAGCCGGCGCCGAACACCGCGAACGATGCGCCGGCCGGCACGCGCAATGCGTTCATGACGGCGCCCGCGCCGGTCTGCACGCCGCACGCGAGCGGACCGAGCAGTTCAAGCGGAGCATCGTCGGGCACTTTCACGACATTGCGTTCGTGACACAGCGCATGCGTCGCAAACGACGACTGGCCGAAGAAGTTGCTGTGAATCCGTTCGCCGTTCTTCGACAGCGCGCTAGTGCTGTCCGTGCGCGTGCCGAAGAAGTTACGCGGAAAGAACGCGTGGCAATAGCTTTGTGCATGCGCCGCACACGACGGACATTCGCCGCACGAGTCGTAGGTCATGACCACGGCGTCGCCCACGGCAACCTTGGTCACATTGCGTCCGATCCGCTCGACGACACCCGCGCCCTCGTGGCCGGGCACCACCGGATGCGGGGTTGGCAACAGGCCGTCGCGTACCACGACGTCGGTGTGGCAGACGCCGGTCGCGACCACGCGCACCAGAATCTCGTCGTCGCGCGGGTCTTCGAGGTCCAGGGTTTCGAGCGTGAGCGGTCCACCTTTGTCCCGCACCACAGCAGCTTTGATTTTCATCGTTTGTCTCCTTGTTCCGGGCGGCCGTTAAAACGGCGTCGGGGCGGCTGCGCCCTTCACCGTGACCCATTGCCATTGCGTATATTCGTCGAGATCGGATGGGCCGCCCACATTGCTGCCGTTGCCCGACTGGCCGCGTCCGCCGAACGGGTTGACGCATTCGTCCGCAACGGTCTGGTCGTTGATATGCAGGAGGCCGCTCCTCAGTCGCTCGCCAATTGCTGTTGCGCGGCCAACCGAGGCGCCGATCACCGCGCACGACAAGCCGTAATCGGTGCGGTTCGCGAGGGCGACGGCTTCGTCGTCGGTATCGAACGGTGTGATGGCCGCCACCGGTCCGAAGATTTCCTCGTCGAACGCGCGCATACCTGGCTGAACGTTCGACAGCACGGTCGGCTTGTAGAACAGCCGCTCGTAGGTGCCGCCTGCTTCAAGCACCGCACCCGCCTCGACCGAGGCGCGCACGATTGCGTCGACCTGTTGCAGTTGCCGTGCATTGATGAGCGGTCCGAGCGCGACGGTGCCGCTTGCAGGGTTGCCGACCGGCAAATGCGTGGCCTTCTCGACGAGCCGCCTTGTCAGTTCCGCGGCGATCTTGCGGTGCGCGACGATGCGCCCGGTCGCCATGCAGATCTGCCCTTGATGGAAAAACGCGCCGAACGCGGCATTGCTGGCGGCGACGTCGAGATTGGCGTCGTCGAGTACGATCAGCGTGTTCTTGCCGCCGAGTTCGAGCGAGACTTTCTTCAGATGGCGCCCCGCGAGTTCGCCGACCTTGCGTCCCGCGGCCGTCGAGCCGGTGAAGGCAATCATCCCAACCTCGCGCGCTTCGACGAGGGCCGCGCCGGCGTCGGCGTCGCCGGGCAACACCTGCAGCAGACCCGCAGGCAGGCCGGCTTCCTCGAATGCGCGGGCAATCAGAAAGCCGCCGGAGATAGGGGTCTGCGGATCGGGCTTCAGTACGACGGCGTTGCCGGTTGCGAGCGCGGGCGCAACCGAGCGCATCGACAGGATCAACGGAAAGTTGAACGGCGAGATCACGCCGACCACACCGTGCGGGACGCGCCGTGCGTAGCTTAGACGACCGGCGCTCGTCGGCAGCACGAGTCCTTGTGGCTGCAGCGGCAAAGCAGCGGCGAGGTGGAGGAGCGTCGCCGCTTCGGCGACTTCGTGCTGTGCCTTCGCCAGGATGCCGCCGGTTTCGCGCGCGATGTGGAGCGCGAGCGCTTCAGCGTCGCGTTCGAACGCTGCGGCGGCGCGGCGAAACACGGCTGCCCGTGCGCGTGGCGCAAGCGCGGCCCATGCCGGCTGCGCCGCTGCTGCGTGCGCGCAGGCGCGGGCGACATCCGCCGGGCGCGCAAGACCGACCTGAGCGAAGCGTTCCCCCGTAGCGGGTTCGATGACGTCGCGCGTCTCGCCTGCCTGGTACCAGGCGCCGTCCGCGCCGCCGAACAGACGGCCGGTCCAGATAGCGTGATCGATGAGCCGGTTCGGCTGGGTGTCTGCCATGTTGTCTGTCTCCTTGATTTGAATGGATGAGTGCGCTCGCTGCTGTTGATGCGCACGCAACGTTCTTTGCAATAGCCGTGCCATTGCCGTCGCACGTGCCACGCAATCGTTCCATATCCAGGCGTCGGAACGCTAGTGGCATGGGCGAGCCGTGGCGGCTTCTTGCATCGAAACGGCGCCTGGATTCCGTCCGCCGGATTGCTCGGGACATCCTCAGCTTGCGGAAATGATAAAAGTTATATTCAATAACAAATATAAAAATTGATGATTTCATCAAATAACTATCTGGCGAAGCTTGGTCTTGACGACTTGACGCAAACAGGAAACGGAAGGAGACGCGATGTTCGATTCGACCACACGACTGCCCGCCAACGCCACCCGGGTCTCGCTTGCCGATGCGGTGCGCCTGTCCGGTGCGCTGATGAAGCCCGGTGACAGCGCTCATCTCGATGCGGGCGCCGCGCCGACGCTCGGTGACCTGGCCGAGTGCCTGTTCTTTTCTCCCGGCGATGGCCGGATCTGGCTCAACGACCAGCGAATGCTGCTGCTGCACAGCGCGACGTTCGGTTCGCTGCGGCGCGAGTTGATCGAGTGCGTCGGCACAGACGCCGCGCGCCGGCTGCTGACGCGTGCGGGCTATGCGTCCGGGGCGCGCGATGCGGCGCTGGTGCGGCAGCGCTGGCCCGAGGCCGACGGCGCAGCGCTGCTCGCCGCGGGCACGCGCCTTCATGCGCTGGAAGGCGTGGTGAAGGTCGAGCCACTGCATTTCGCTTTCGATGCCGCGAGTGGACGCTACGACGGAGAATTCCTCTGGCATCACGCGTCGGAAGCGGACGAGCATATTGCGGCCTACGGAGTGGGTCACGAGCCGGCCTGCTGGATGGAACTCGGTTATGCGATGGGCTATGTGACCGGGCTGACGGGAACGCTCGTGATTTTTCGCGAGGTCGAATGCCGGGCGATGGGGAGCGCGCGGTGTCGCGTCATTGGGCGCGACGCGCAGCGCTGGGACGACGTCGCGGACGATCTGCGCTATCTCGACACGCCCCTCGCAGCCGATGCGGAAGGGGCGCGCACCGAAGCATCCGGGCATGCAGCAAAAGACCCGCAGATCCGGCGCTCGATCGTGCGGCTCGCTTCCACGGCGGACGACGGTCTGGTCGGACGAGCGGCTGCGTTCGTGGCGGCGCGCGACGCGATGACGCGTGTCGCGCCAACCGACACGGCGGTGCTGCTGACCGGCGAGTCCGGTGTGGGCAAAGAGTTGTTCGCGGCAACCTTGCACCGCCGCAGCCGTCGCGCGGCAGGTCCGTTCGTGGCGGTCAACTGCGCGGCACTGCCGGACACGCTTGTCGAAGCCGAACTGTTCGGCGTCGAACGCGGCGCGTTCACCGGGGCGATGCAGTCGCGCGCCGGGCGCTTCGAGCGCGCAGCGGGTGGCACGCTGTTTCTCGACGAGATCGGCAGCTTGCCTTATGCCGCGCAGGGCAAGCTGCTGCGCGTGCTGCAGGAGCGCGAGGTCGAGCGGGTTGGAGGGGTGCGCACGCTGCGGGTCGATGTCCGTGTGATCGCCGCGACTAATGTCGAGTTGCGTGAAGAGGTGAAGCGCGGCCGGTTTCGCGAGGACCTGTTTTACCGGCTCAACGTCTTCCCGATCGTGATTCCGCCGCTGCGGGAACGCCGCGACGACATCGCGCTGCTGATCGACGGTTTCCTGCTGCAGTTCTGCCGTGAGCATGGCCGCACGACGCCGGGCCTCACGCCGCGCGCCCAGCGCACGCTGCTCAATTACGCATTTCCCGGGAACATTCGCGAGCTGCGCAACATGGTCGAGCGCGGTGTCATCGCCGTCGACGATGGCGAGCCGATCGACCTGGCTCATCTGTTCCGTCATGAGCCGATGCCCGCAGCCGAACTGTATTCGGTCGACGGCGGCATCCTGCGGGCGCAGCGTAACGACGTGTCCGAGGCATGTGGCGACTTGGCGGCGGGTGCCACGACGAGACCTCGTGCAGAGGCGCCCGTGTCGATCGACGCGCTCGAAGCGCAACTGCTGGCCGATGCGCTTTCGCGCGCGGGCGGCAACGTTTCGGCCGCGGCACGGCTGGTCGGCCTGACGCGCGCGCAGTTCGCTTACCGGATGACGAAGCGAGTGGGGAAGCGCTGAGCTTGCTGGCCTGCGGTCACATTCGTGTTTACCCGCGAACCGTGATGAAAGATTAGACATCCCATCTTTAATGTATACAATTTGTGCCAATGACGGTCTCGGTACAGTGTCTTGTTCTTGCTGATAATGAATTTCATGGCTTATTTTTAGCCGTTTTTCAGAAATTCCAGTACCGTGGCATGAGCGTATCTTTCGACTGATGTATACATAAGGTGGAGACATGTTCCTGAAGAACACCTGGTATGTGGCGTGTACGCCCGATGAAATTGCCGGCCGGCCGCTGGGTCGCCGGATCTGCAACGAGAGCATGGTGTTGTTTCGCGGTCCAGACGGCGCGGTCGCGGCGCTCGAAGATTTCTGTCCGCACCGCGGCGCGCCGCTTTCACTGGGTTTCATGCGCGACGGCCAACTGGTCTGCGGCTATCACGGCCTGACGATGGGCGCCGAGGGTAAATGTGCCGGCATGCCTGGGCAGCGGGTCGGCGGGTTTCCGTCGATTCGCCGTTTCCCCGCAGTCGAACGTTACGGCTTCATCTGGGTGTGGCCCGGCGATGCGGCGCTTGCCGATCCGGCAAAAATCCATCATCTCGAATGGGCGGACAACCCGGAGTGGGCGCACGGCGGCGGCCTATATCACATCGCCTGCGACTACCGCCTGATGATCGACAATCTGATGGACCTCACGCACGAGACCTACGTGCACGCATCGAGCATCGGTCAGGCGGAAATCGAGAAAGCCGCGCCGGAAACAAAGATCGAAGGCGAGACCGTCGTCACGCGCCGTTTCATGGAGAACATCATGCCGCCGCCGTTCTGGACCGCCGCGCTGCGCGGCAACGGACTGGCGGACAACGTGCCCTGCGACCGCTGGCAGATTTGCCGCTTCACGCCGCCGAGTCACGTGATGATCGAGGTGGGCGTGGCGCATGCCGGCAAAGGCGGGTATCACGCCGAGGCGCAGCACAAGGCGTCGAGCATTGTCGTCGACTTCATCACGCCCGAAACCGACACCTCGATCTGGTACTTCTGGGGCATGGCGCGCAATTTCAATCCGCAAGATACCAGGCTAACCGAAACGATCCGCGAAGGGCAGGGGAAGATCTTCGCGGAGGACCTCGAGATGCTGGAGGCGCAGCAGCGCAACCTGTTGGCGCATCCGGAGCGCAATCTGCTCAAGCTGAACATCGATGCGGGCGGTGTCCAGTCGCGCCGGATCATCGAGCGGCTTATCGCCGCTGAGCGCCAGGCCGGCGCGACGGTCTCCTGAGGTGCAGCATGCAAGTCCGAATCATCCATAAATACGATCTCGCTGCCGACATCTGCGGGTTCGAGTTGGCGAGGCCCGACGGTTCTGCGTTACCCGCTTTTGCGGCGGGTGCGCACATCGACGTTCATGTGGGCGATGCACTCGTGCGCCAGTATTCGTTGTGCAACCCTCCCGGCGAGCGTCACCGGTATGTGATCGGTGTACTGCGCGAGGCGCAGTCGCGCGGCGGTTCGATCGCGATGCACGCGCTGGCCGAGGGCAGCCTGCTGGAAATCAGCGAGCCGAAGAATCACTTCCCGCTTGCGGATGCGGCGACGCATTCGCTGTTGCTGGCGGGCGGCATTGGGGTGACGCCTGTTCTCAGCATGGCCGAGCAACTGGTTGCTTCGGGGGCCTCCTTCGAGATGCACTATTGCACGCGCGATCCGCAGCGCGCCGCGTTCCGCGAGCGGCTCGCCGAGGCGCGTTTTGCCGGGCGGGTTCATCTATACTTCGACAGCGCGCCCGCAGACGAACGCTTGAACCTGCGCGCACTATTGGCCGCGCCTGACGCGGGCAAGCATCTGTACGTGTGCGGGCCGGCCGGCTTCATCGGTGCGGTGCTGGACGCGGCTGCCGCAGCGGGCTGGGATGAGCGTAACCTGCATCGCGAGTACTTCGCCGCGGCGGCGCACCCCGAGGCATCGAGCGACGGCTTCCAGGTCGAACTGGCCAGTAGCGGGCGAGTCGTCGACGTCAAAGGCAGCCAGACCGTCATCGCAGCGTTGCTGGCCGCCGGCGTCGAAGTGCCGACCTCGTGCGAGCAAGGCGTTTGCGGCACGTGTTTGACGCGGGTGCTGTCGGGCGAGCCGGATCATCGGGACCTCTATCTCACGGACGAGGAGCGGGCCGCTAACGATTGTTTCCTGCCGTGCTGTTCGCGTTCGAAGTCGCCCGTGCTGGTGCTGGACCTTTGACGGGCGACGGCCGCCTCGACGCGGCGAGCGTCGAGCTTAATCCTGGAGTGCAACACGTGGAGCAAAACGATCCGACTCAATTCGATGCGAGCGCATCGAGTTCGGCGTCGCAAACGGTGAAGGCGCAGTTGGGTCTGCGCGAACTGATTCTTGCGGGCGAGCTGGCCCCAGGGGCGCGTATCACCGAATTGTGGGTGGTCGACCGGCTAGGGGTGTCTCGCACGCCGGTGAGGGCGGCGTTGATGCGCTTGCAGGACGAAGGGCTGCTCGATCCGTTGCCGTCGGGTGGTTACGCCGTGCGCTCGTTTACGGCCTCCGAGATTTACGATGCGATCGAATTGCGCGGCACCCTGGAAGGATTGGCCGCGCGGCTGGCGGCCGAACGCGGGGTCGAAGCTTCGTTGATGGCGCTGCTGCACGACTGTGTCGCGGGGATCGACGAGGTCCTCGAGGACGCCGACCTGTCCGAGCAGAAGTTTTCGCAGTACGTCGAACTCAATGAACGTTTCCACCGCTTGCTGGCTTCGGCCTGCGGCAGCAGTGTGGTGGAAAAACAGTTGTCCAAAGCGATGGCATTGCCGTTTGCGTCGCCGAGCGGGTTTGTCAAGGTGCAGGCGGTCGCGCCCGATGCATACAATGTTCTGATCGTGGCTCAGGCCCAACACCGCGCGGTGCTCGAAGCCATCGAGCGTCGCGAGGGCGCACGTGCTGAAGCATTGATGCGAGAGCATGCCCGGATCGCGCATCGTAATCTGCAGAATGCGCTGAAGAACCAGCAAGCGTTGTCGCAACTGTTCGGCGGCAATCTGATCCGGCAGTGGGCACGCTAGGCTTGGTGCCTCGCACGCGGGATTGCGCCTGTGTAGGTGGACGTCTCACTTAGGCAATCTTGTTGCGGCACAACCGTTACGCAAAGAAGTGGGAATCCATGGTCTCGATGGCGATTCCCGTGCCGCGCACAACCGACGTCTCCGGTTGTTCGGCGAGCACTACCGGAAGCCCCGTTTCCTCACGCAGACGCTGATCGAGGCGGTGCAACATGGCGGCCCCGCCGGTCAGCACGAAGCCGCGATCGGCGATGTCCGCGGCAAGTTCGGGCGGTGTGCTCTCCAGCACGCGCCTGACCAGCGTAACAATGTGATCGAGCGGTTCAGACAACGCTCCGTATACTTCAAGGCTCGATAGTCTCATGGAACGTGGAATGCCTTCCGAAAGGCTACGCCCCGTAATCTCTGTGAACCGTTCATCGGTGTGCGCGATGGCGCATCCAATCTCCAGCTTCACTCTTTGTGCGGTGTGCTCGCCGATCAGCAAGCCGTGCGTGCGCCGAACGTAGTTAAGAATGGCCTGATCAAACGTGTCGCCGCCCATGCGGACGGAGGCGCCGCGCACAACGCTGCCAAGCGCGATCACGCCGATCTCTACAGTCCCCGCGCCGATATCGACGATCATGCAGCCCCTCGCTTCGGAAACGGCCAGTCCTGCTCCGAGGGCCGCGGCCAGCGGTCTTGAGAGAAGATCGACATGGGACGCGCCGGCTCCGTGCACCGCTTCCTTAAAGGCACGACGTTCCACCTGCGTCGCGCCAGCGGGAACAGTAACGGTAATGCGCGGCGCGCCTATCAGCCGGCGGCCTTCGCGGGCGAGCCGCACAAATTGACGGATCATTTGCTCGCTCGCGGCGAAGTTCGAGATCACGCCTCCCTTGATCGGCGTGATGGCCTCGATGTGCCGAGGCAGCCTGCCAAGCATCTTCCTTGCCTCGTCGCCTACTAGCTGCGTCGGACGAGCGCCGGCATTTCGCGGGTCGGGTTGATGAATGCACACGACAGATGCCTGATTCAGAACCACGCCTGCTCCGCAGATATGAATTCTGGTGTTTGCGGTTCCTACATCGAGCGCGAACTTCGCGGATGAAAGGCCTAACAGGCGACCTACGAGCGACATACGCATTGTAGTGTCGCGATCGATTGATTCGCTCCAGGCACCCGTATGTCAGTGTTAAGGGATGGTGCTGCAAGCATCTTCGAAATACCCAGGAAAATTGCGATGACGTATCACATCTCGACCCAATACTCTCAATCCTAGCGTTAGAAGGATTTCAGCGGACCCATTACACATTAACGGTAAGGATGTGATCTGGCTGAAGGGACTGAATTGTAGGGATTTGCTGAAAATTGATTAAGGAAATCGCTTTCGATTTCATAGACTTTGGTGTGTGCACCACTCGGTGCGCACGATCACCGGTTCGATACAGTCCTTCTCGCGCGGAGTAGTGGACCAGAAAGGGGCTGCACCAATGGCGGTTGCGCGGACCCATCTGGCATAACGACGGCACTCGATCCGGGCACGTGAGCCGCGGGACAAAGCAGAAGGAACAATTGGAAATTTGATTCGGAAATTTGATCTGCTAGCCTGAAAACGCTTTGGCGGTGGCCGGCGATGTTTCTCGCGCCATTCTGGGAGCGTCTGTGGGCTTGTGGCAGACGGGCAACCCCAAAGTGGGATCGGTGCCCCGCCGAATCAGATCAGCACATTGAGGCTGATTTTCGTTTTTAACTCATGCAATTACCACCGTATTCACCTGCGGCAGGTCCGACAGGTGACGCGTGTTTCAATGGGTGCGCCAGCAGCAGTGGTCTGGCGTACCGAAGCGGTGGCGATTTCCTGGTTTCCAGATTACGTAGTTATGTCCACTTTCCCGACAGGAGAATCCAGCATGAGTTCGGTGCAGCAAGGCAAACCTATTTCGGCGCAGTCTGCCAACCTGCGCTCTTCGAGTCTCGGCTTCATGGAGACGATTGGCCAGTCGCTCGCAAATATTTCTCCGACCATGACGCCGTCGATCAACGTCGTCTCGTTGGTGGCATTGGCGGGTTTCGGCAGTTGGTTGATCTATGGCGTTTCGACCATCGCTCTATTGTTCGTAGGTCTGAATATTATCGTACTGGCCAGCCGCTTCGCGGCGGCGGGTTCGTTCTTCATTTTTATCTCGCGCTCGCTCGGTCCGGTGGCGGGCGGTTTCGCCGGCTGGGGGTTGATTGCTGCGTATACGGGTACTGCGATGGGTGTGCTCGCCGGAGAAGCCATCTTCGTGCAGAACGCGTTTTCGCCGTGGGGCATCAACGTGCCGACCTGGGTGGTCTATGTCATCAGTGCTGCGCTCGTCTGGTTCCTGGCCGCGCGCGACGTCAAGCTATCGTCGCGCCTGAGCCTCGCCATCGAAGGCGCCTCGATCGTCATTGTCGGCGGCGTGCTGTTCTTCGCTTTTCACCAGCATCCCGAGCGCATCGTCGACCATGCACAACTCTCGCTGCAAGGTACGACGACGAAGGGGATGGCCGAAGCCATGGTGATGGGCATTTTCTCGTTCGTCGGCTTCGAGAGCGCTGCCTCGCTCGGCAAGGAAACCAAGGATCCGCTGCGCGCCATTCCGCGTGCGGTTATCTGGAGCATGATACTGGCGGGCGTCTTCTTTATGTTCGTCGCCTATGCGATGGTCGTTGCATACAACGGCAATGTGAACAAGCTCGGCAACGACACGGCTCCGTTGCAAACGCTGCTGACGGGGTTTGGCGCGCCTATGCTGGCTCCGCTTTTCTACCTGATCGCCTCGCTTAGCGCCTTCGCCTGCGTGCTGGCCTCGATCAACGCGTCGAGCCGCCTGTTGTTTTCGATGGGCCGTTATCAGTTCGTGCACCGCTCGATGGGCATGGTTCACACGAAGCATCAGACGCCGCACTACGCTGTCGCCTTTTCGTCGATCCTGTCGCTGGTCGTGGTGATCGCGCTGCTCGGTACCGGGGCACTGAACACCTTTGGTTATACCAGCACGTTTGCAACCTTCGGCTTTATCGTGGTTTACTTCCTGATCTCGCTGTCTGCGCCGATCTACCTGAAAAAGCAGGGGCAGCTCAAACTGGCGAATGTCATTATCGGCATCCTCGGCGCCGTGTCGATGATCGGTGTGTTCGTGGGCAGTGTTTATCCAGTTCCCGAGTGGCCCTACAACCTCCTGCCGTATCTCTTCGTCGTCTATATGGCCTTCGGTCTCGTCTGGTTGCTGATGCTGAAGAAGCGCTCGCCCCAGCTTCTCGACAAGATCGAACACGACCTGGAAGCGAACGAGTCGGAGATCTTCGGCCGCAAATGACGCAAGCCGATCCCACGCAGGGTGCGCCGGATCGGCCGGGCGGCGTCGTTGCCGGCGCCGCCCGGCCGTGATGGGGCTGCCGGAATCGGCACCCCTGCCAACCCTGGCTTTGACGCTGGGGCTTTTGCATGCATGCGCTTGCAGCCCGAGCGCGGCGAGTGTCCGGAACTCGAGATCGCCTTCATCTCGGAGGGTGGGTGCCCGCCTGCCAACGAGGACTACGTGGGCGTCATGCTCGGCGAGGACGATGCGGTGCAGGTCGCTTTCGGCGCCTATGTCGAGCATTGGGCCTTGCGGCAAGGCGACCGCCTGCTGCTCTGCTCCGACGGGCTTTACCGGCCGGCTTATCGTGAGGCCGCGTGAACACCTGAATAGAAACCCAACACGAGCGTGATGTAGACGAGAGCGGACAAGACTCCAGCTAGCGTGCCTAACACGTCCCTGGCGACTGCGCCGCGTCGGAAATGAACCGGAATCCCCACCAGCAGGTACGCGATCGAGAATACGACGGCGACCATTAAAGGCGGGGGCGCGAATGAGATAAGGAAGTCAGCCCAGGTACGCATGCGCAAACCTCGGAGAAGTCCGGAGCGGCCGCTTTCGCTGCGCGGAGCGCGCCGGTGACTCATACAATGCAGGCATTGCGCGCCAGGAAAACGTGGCTCCAACTGGCGCGATTCTGCGAGCAATTTTAGTGAAACTGGGCGACCAACGCATCCGCGCCCTTGTCCAGGCCGGTCTTCGCAGCACTCAAGGACCCGAAGGCTGCCGGAAGGTTCATTGCGTTCGGATACTGCTTCGAAACGAATGCCTTCAGCAGTTGGCCACTTTTGCTGTCATAGACCTCCACGGCGTAGGAAACCGATCCGCTGAACGCGCCCTGGCCGCCGCGGACCGACTGCACGCCGTTATAGAGATTACCGGCAAGGTCGAAGTGCATGATCTGTCCAACAAGCAGCGTTGTCTTTTCGGCGCCGGTCAATGTCAGCTTGACGCGCAGCGTGTTAGGACCGGGCTGCTTCGCGATCTGGAACCGTGTGGCCAGTTTTTCCGTAAACGTTTTTCCCATGTAATCGGCAAGCTCAGTCCGGTCCGCTCCCTTCATGTCGCCGAACTGGTTATCGCTGCCCTGGTACACGACGACCGGGTCCAGCACAACCTGCGTGTATCGCGACCAGACCACTGGGGCGGCGTATTGGTAGGGTACCTTGCGTGAATCGCCATCATGGTTTTGCTGCAACTGTGAGGATGACGAAATACCAGTGTAAGGAACGGGCTGCACGCCGGCGCACGCGGCCAGGGTCAGCACCGCCGCAGCGGTGAAAAGAAGCGAGCCGATGTTTTTCTTGATCATGTTGCATTCCTTGAGGGGCAATTCGAGCGTAGGAAGGTGTTCTGTTCAGGGCGGAACCGACGAGACCGAACAGTACCACTACCGTTTCTATATGTAAACCGTCTGTACGGATTGTTTTTGAGGAAATCGGTACGATACAATTTCGCCGTTTGGCTCCGCGAGCCTCTTTGTGCAGACGATTGACGGGACCGCTCGCAGGCCTTGAGCCATTGCATCGCATTACCTGGCAAACATCGTCAAGATGCGGCAGTCGCTATGCCCACGCCGCAATCGTCGCGACGTCATCAATATCGATAATGGATAACCAGACCCGTTCGGAGATTTCCCGCAGGAAGGCAATTGACGCCGCCCTTACCATCCTGGCCCGGGACGGTGTTGGCGGACTGACGTTCGATTCGCTGTCGCGCGAAAGCGGCATCAGCAAGGGCGGACTACTGCATCAGTTTCGTACGCGGCACGGTGTGCTGTGCGCATTGCTCGACTATCAGCGGCAGCAGTTTGAGCAGATTGCGCACGACTACATGGAGACGGAAGGTGCAACCAAGGCTGAACCGATCCTGGCAGCCCAGATAGCGATTTATCGGGAAGCCATCAATCAGCCGCGTTCGGTGGCGCGGGCCGGCCTCGCAGCGCTGATCGAGAGTCCGATCTTGGTTGAAGACGTCAGGGAGTCTGACGCGGCGAAAATGAAGGCGTTGCAAGACGACGCGCCCGACCCGGATTTGTCGATGTTGCGATATTTCGCTGCTAGCGGTATTGCATTTCACACCTTGCTGGGAATGTCGCCGTTGAGCGATCTGGCTCGCAACAGGCTGTTCGACCGGCTCCTCGACGAAGAGCGCTGGCAGGCTCAGACGTTGCCTCCGAAACGTCGTTCCAGGCGATCTGCGGGCTGATCGGCGCGCGAGCACGCAAAGCTGCCGCTTTGCGAACCCGATCCAGTGGCTTGATCCAAAAACAAACCGTCTGCACGGTTTACAGATTTAAATTGCGATGTTAGTCTGCCGCCTCGGCGAGTCCGTTGACCGATGGGAGATATCGTTGAGATCACTATTGCAACGTCAAATCAGGGTCTTCGAGAAATTTTCGCGAGCGTATCTTGCCGTTTGCGAGCTCGCAGAAGTCCAGCAGACATTATTGGCGCAGATAGCAACGGCACGAGCGGCAATCGATCGGTCGCAGGACGTGACCTCGGTTCTCCGGGAAGCGCAGAGGTGGGATCCCGATTTCCTGAGTACGGTCCGGGAGATCGATGCAGCCAAGGTGAAACGCATCAGGGATGAGGCATCCGACCCGGAATTGGCGCTATTGCACTGGGAAGCAGCGAGAGGGCTTGCGCTATCCAGTCTTCTTGGAATGTGCCCGTTGTCGGAGGAGGAACGCGATCAATTGTTTGATCGGTTACGCGCGGAGACACAGAGAGGCGCCGCGGTCATCGACCCGTGATCGACCAGGCCCGATCCGCTATGAAAATCGTTCAAACCTTATTTTTCGCCAGCCGGTTGATTTGGCCGTAGAGGACATGTCAGCGCAATGCTTCGCTAGGGAATTCCTTACGATAAATTCCGCTTCGGCCTAACGAAATTTCTGAGCCTCCTGACTGCGAGGCGCCCAGAGCGAGTCTAGTATCGATTCACGGCAACGATTGTTATGCCCGTTCGCTGTGTCATGCCTTCACAGCAGAGACTATCCGGCCGGTATCACGGGAGGTGGTTGAAATGGAGCACGACACGAACCGCTTGATACACGAGATGAACCTCTCCTATCTTCTTCTGATCAAGCGCCTGCTCATAGAAGACAAAGCCACGGGCATGAGCAGTCTCGGTGTGTCGTCGGAGGTGGCCGACCTGCTGGTGTCGCTCTCCCTCAAAGAGATCGCAAGACTGGCCTCGGTTTCGCAGATACTTTGCTCGTTCCGCTTTCATGACCACACCGTGCTGTCCGCTCTGACGCACCATCAGGTTGAGGTTGCTGTAGCGGCGCGGCTGCCGGCGTGCAAGCCTGTCGGGCACACCGCTTAGGCTGAAGCCAATTCCTCCCGCTCTTCAAGACCCATTCCAGTCTCCCTGGATGGACTTGGCTCACTCCGACGCGGCCTAAGCCCACTCGGGCCATCCGATTTCCGTGCGCGCTCAGGTACGGTCCACGTTCCACCATAGGAATTCGCTTCCGGGCGATGCGTACGGCAATGGGGTTTACGCTGATGCCCAGGCTGTCGTTTCATCCCGCTCGCGGAACGTGACGGCTGATCTGATTTGTCGTCGTGACCTCGCGTCACGTTGGCTCTGGCTGCCGCAGATCGAACCAGGGAACTCATCCCTACAATAATTTCAGGAAATCCCTACATGCCTCCCACTACAGGGATCGAAGCGCATCGCCGTATACCGATGTAGCAGCCATGATTTTGGGCTTGCCACCGTTAGCTTCGCAGGGTCCCGCTACGGACACCAACTCATCGATGAACACTACAAAGACAACGCTGTTCAGACAATGTAATGACCCTCATGAAGTTATTGAAAACCGCTAAGGAAATTGCGGCTATTCCCAAACGGAACCCGGATCTACTGATTGCTCAGTACAGAGCTTTCACGTTTCAGATGCCACTCATGTATGTGGTCTTGATGATCAACACGTGGGGCGTGGCGGCGACCCACATGCGTGTGGCGCCGCGATGGATAACGGTCGACATACCGATTGTCATGACCCTGGTCTCGGTCGTGCGAGTTATCGGCTGGCTACGCCGCTCGAGGCAAGACGCCACTCACGAGGTTGCGTTAAAGGCGTTGTCCGATACGCAACGGCTCTCGGGCATTATTGCCATCGCCTTCACCTTGTGGGCGTTCGCACTCTTTCCCTACGGGGGCGCCTACGAAAAGGCTCATGTCACCTTTTATATGGCAATCACCGTCATTGGTGTGATTTTCTGCATGATGCACTTGCGGCCGGCGGCTTTTACGGTTGCGTTCATTGTCAACGGCTCGTTTGTCATTTTCTTCTCGCTCTCCGGGAACCTGGTCTTTGTCGCAATCGCAATCAACACTGCGCTTGTCTCCGCGGCGATGCTTGCCATTTTGCTGATTCACTATCGTGACTTCACCGGCATGGTGAGCGCACGTTCGGAAAATTTCCAGCTTGCAAATATCGATAGCCTGACGGGTTTGGCCAACCGTCGGGCATTTTTTTCCTACCTCGACAACGCGTATGCGAGGGCGAAATCCGATGGAGCCCGTCTTGCCGTGGGCATTATCGATCTGGACGGCTTCAAGGCCGTCAACGACATCTATGGTCATGCGACTGGCGACAAACTGCTTCAGACTATTGGGCTGCGGCTCAGAGAGGTCTGTCCAGCGAACTACTATGTCGCGAGACTCGGTGGGGATGAGTTTTCGATCGTGGCCTCGAACTTCGGCGATACGGGTGAACTTGTGGCGACGGGGGAATTTATCTGTTCCGCGATACGAACCGCCGCGTCGCTTGGAGATACCACGCTGCAAATAGGAGGATCAATAGGATTCGCGGTTTATCCGGATATGGCGGGTGACACAGTGCAATTGTTCGCGAACGCCGACTATGCGCTCTATCACGGCAAGCGCACAAGCCGTGGCAAGGTGACGCTTTTCTCGATCGATCACGATGCCAAGATTCGATCCGACGCGAAAATCGAACAGGCGCTACAACACGCCAATCTTGAAGATGAACTGACGGTTGTGTTCCAGCCGATCGTCAATGTTTCGAGCCGCTCGACCATCGGCTTCGAGGCGCTGGCTCGTTGGTTCAATCCGGCCTTGGGCTCGATCTCGCCTGCGCAATTCATTCCCATTGCCGAGCGAGCCGGGATGATCGAGAGGATCACCCAGATACTATTAAAAAAGGCGCTTGCGCACGCCTCACTTTGGCCTTGCTATATCCGTCTTTCGTTTAACCTGTCCGCTCACGATCTCAGCTCGCCCGATAGTGTCTTCGCTATCGTTACGGCGCTAAACAACAGTTGCTTTGATCCCACCCGCGTTGATTTCGAAGTGACCGAAACGGCTTTTATCCGCGATTTTCCGCAAGTTCGCAGCGCCACGGAGACTTTGCGAGCGCTTGGATGCGGCATCTCTCTGGATGACTTTGGTACCGGTTTTTCGAGCTTGACGCACCTCCATGCGTTGCCTCTCACCAAAATTAAAGTCGATCGTAGCTTTGTCACGGATCTGGACAAAAACCCCGCCAGCTACAAGATCGTCAAATCGCTTCTCGCGCTCAGCCGGGATATGGGCCTTGATTGTATTGTTGAAGGCATCGAGACACGGGACGAACTGGCTATTCTAAAGACACTTGGCGGCCTGATGGTTCAGGGGTATCTATATTCCAAACCGATACCGGCTGATGAGGTCGTGAGTTTCCTTGAGCGGCCATTGATCGCCGCTTAGGCGAGAGGGCCGGCATATTCAGTGACCGTGCCGCTCGCCAACCGGGGCGTGTGTTTGCGGCGCCTGCCGACTCAGCATCAATGTCACCACCGCGGATACCGCCAACGTCGCGGCGACCACATACAGCCCGGCGGCATAACCCCCTGTCACGCTTTTCAGCCAGCCGATCATGAAGGGGCCGACGAAGCCGCCGAGGTTGCCGACCGAATTGATCATGGCGATGCCCGCAGCCGCTCCGGCACCGGAAAGAAATACGCTCGGCATGGCCCACAGTGGTGCTTTCGCGGAACTGATGCCGATGTTCACAACGACCAGCGCAAGAATGACCATCAATACGGTATCGGCGTGGCCGACAAAGACAAAACCGAGGCAGGCGACGACACAAGGGATCACCACATGCCACGTGCGTTCTTCGGTGCGATCCGAGTGTTTGGCCCACAGGATCATCGCGATAACGGCCAGCACGCTCGGAACACCCGTGATGAGGCCGGTTTCAAGCGAGCCGAAGCCATATTGATGGATGATCAAAGGCGCCCAAAGGCCGAGTGTGTACAAACCTGCCGACGTGCCGAAGTAAATCAGGGAGAGCGCCAGGACGCGTGGATCGCGCAATGCACTGAGTGCCCCGGCCGTATGACCGGCGTGCGACTGCCGAGCATCGGCTTCCGTCTTCAGTTTCGCCATCAGCCACTCGCGTTCTTGCGGTTGCATCCAGTGGGCAGCCGACGGCGAGTCCGTCATGTACTTCAAGACCACGAAGCCAAGAATGATCGCGGGTATGGCTTCGAGGATGTACAGCATTTGCCAGTCAGTCAATCCGGCAAGCGGCGGGAGCTTCATGATCGCGCCTGAGATCGGCGAGCCGATCGCCGTCGAGATGGGGGCCGCCGCCATGAACCAAGCCGCTGCCGCCGCGCGCTGGCGGGCCGGGAACCACAAGCTCAGGTAGAGGATGATGCCGGGGAAGAAGCCGGCTTCCGTGATGCCGAGCAAAAAGCGCAGCGCGTAGAAGCTGTTCGGTCCGACCACGAAGGCCGAGGCGGCCGAGACGATGCCCCACGTCACCATGACTCGTGCGATCCACAACCGTGCGCCGACGCGGTGAAGAATCAGATTCGAGGGCACTTCGAACAGGAAGTAGCCGATAAAGAACAACCCACCACCTAGACCGAACGCGGTCGGCGAAAGGCCGATGGCCTTGTTCATGGTGATGGCGGCGAATCCTGCGTTGACGCGGTCCAGAAAACTGATGAAATACAGCAACATGACAAACGGAATTATCCGCAGCATGAGCTTCCTGGAAACCCGCGCTTCGAGATCGTCAATCATTGTCTCCTCCTTGGCGGCCTGGTAGCCGCCAGCCTTTCGTTCTGCGTGTCGGTCTGCTCGCGGGTGGCCGTGCTGGCCGGAGCAGAAAAGAGCGGCGCGAGATCGAATAGGGTGAATGTCTCGTCTTATGCTTGATATTTGCCGCGTACGGATGAGCTCGGCCGGCCGCGCAACGCTGCGGCCTGGCCGCCATGACGGAGTCAGGCGCACAATCCTTTCCGTTCGGCCGTGCTCATCGTCAGGTGTGCCTGCCGTGCCGGGTCTAACCGTGCGCGGATGTCTTCGCGTTTACGCCGCGTTCCCCAACGAGACTTCCTTCGGGGCGTCCGCACTGGGAGCGGCTGCTTTCTCCAACAGCGCACAAACAGCGGCCGTCACTTGCGCTGTCGTTGCTGTGCCGCCGAGATCGCGCGTATGCAGGGACGTATCGGCGGTCACCGCTTCGACGGCCTGCATGACACGCCTCGCGGCGTCGAACTCGCCGAGATGCTCGAGCAACATGACGACGGACCAGAAGGTGCCGACCGGGTTGGCGAGGCCCTTGCCCATGATGTCGAACGCAGAGCCGTGGATCGGCTCGAACATGGACGGAAAGCGCCGCTCCGGATCGATGTTGCCGGTCGGCGCGATGCCAAGGCTGCCGGCGAGCGCGGCGGCCAGATCGCTGAGAATATCTGCGTGCAGGTTGGTGGCGACGATCGTGTCGAGCGTCGCGGGACGATTGACCATGCGAGCGGTCGAGGCGTCCACCAGTTCCTTGTCCCATTTGACGTCCGGGAATTCCTTCGAGATTTCGAGCGCGATCTCGTCCCACATCACCATGGCGTGACGTTGAGCGTTGCTCTTGGTGATGACGGTCAGCAGTTTGCGCGGGCGGGATTGCGCGAGGCGGAACGAGAAGCGCATGATCCGCTCGACGCCGGCGCGGGTCAGGATCGATACGTCCGTTGCCGCTTCGATCGGATGGCCCTGGTGGACCCGGCCGCCCACGCCTGAATATTCGCCTTCCGAGTTTTCGCGGACGATGACCCAGTTCAGATCTTCCGGCTTGCAGCGCTTCAGCGGGCCGTCGATACCCGGCAGGATGCGGGTCGGCCGGACGTTGGCATATTGGTCGAAGCCCTGGCAGATTTTCAGGCGCAGGCCCCACAACGTGATGTGATCGGGAATGTCCGGGTCGCCGGCCGAACCGAACAGGATCGCGTCCTTGTGGCGGATCGCATCGAGCCCATCGGCCGGCATCATGACGCCATGCTTGCGGTAGTAGTCGCCGCCCCAGTCGAAGTTCTCGAACTCGAACGCGAACGACTTCGTGGTCTTTGCCAGTGCTTCGAGGACCTGCGCGCCGGCAGGCACGACTTCCTTGCCGATGCCGTCGCCGGGGATGGTGGCGATGCGATAGGTTTTCATGTCTCCGTCCTTCACGCGTTGTAAGTGTGAATGAACTTTACCCATCTCCGGATTCGAAAACCGGTGCTAAACTCAAAGCATCCTTAACTTTTATTCACAAGTGAAGGACATGCGCGATACCGTCCAACCCTCTGATTTGAGTTTCTTTTCGACGCTTGCTGCGTCCGGTAGCCTGAGCGCCGCCGCGCGCGAGCTGGGCCTGACTGCGGCGGCTATCAGCAAGCATTTGACGCAGATGGAGCGCCGCGCGGGTGTTCCGCTCGTCAACCGGACCACCCGGCGGATGACGCTCACGCCGGAGGGCGAGCTGTATCTGGAGCACGCGCGCCGGATTCTCGATGAAATTGACGAACTGGCTGAATTGCTCGGCAGCGCTAAGCAAACCCCAAGAGGCTTGCTGCGGGTCAACGCAACGCTGGGTTTCGGCCGCAGCCATGTTGCGCCGGCGATTTCGCGTTTCGTCACGAAATATCCGCAGGTATCGGTCCAGCTACAGTTGTCGGTTACGCCCCCGCCGCTGACCGACGACGCGTTCGATGTCTGTATCAGGTTCGGCGAGCCGCCGGACACGAGAGTGATCGCGCGCCGTCTTGCGCCAAATCGCCGGGTGCTATGTGCGGCGCCTGCCTATATCGCGTCGCGGGGGCTGCCGGTCACGGCGCACGACCTGACCCGGCACAACTGTATCGGCATCAGGCAAGGTGACGAGGCGTATGGCGTCTGGCGTTTGACTTCAGGGCGGGGCGCGTCCCGCACGACGGAAGCCGTACGCATCAAAGGCAGCCTGACGACGAACGACGGCGAGATCGCCGTGAAGTGGGCGCTCGAGGGTCACGGGATCCTGATGCGGGCCGAGTGGGATATCAAACAGTACCTGGCCGACGGTTCACTGGTGCGGGTGCTGCCCGATCACGAAACGCCGAGTGCCGATATCTTCGCGGTCTATTCGCAGCGGCACCAGATGTCCAATCGCACCCGTGCGTTCGTTGACTTCATCGCACGCGAGCTTGGCGGCGCGGCAGGCGAGCGCGCATAGGCGGCTGAAAGCGTCCAACAATGGGGCGCTACTAGTCGGCCAGAACGACCTGCTGCCCATGCTGCCTGAAGTGCTCCAGACAGGCCTGCTCGGACAGCGGCGCGCTATGGAAGTAGCCCTGGAAGACGTCGCAGCCCAGCTCGACGAGCGCGCAGCGTTGCGCAGCGGTTTCCACGAACTCGGCCACCACCTTTACGTTCCGCGAACGGCCCAGGGCCGTGATCGTGCGGATGACGTCCGCGGTGGTGCTGTTGGCCAGGACAGCACACGTGAGCGATCCGTCCAGCTTGATCGAAGAGACGGGAAAGCGCTGCATGTATAGCAGGGACGAGTGTCCCATGCCGAAGTCGTCCATCGAAAGACGTACGCCGGCGGCAGTGAGCTGTCTGAGCGTCTCCTCGACAACCTGCCCGTCCGGTATCTCGGCCGATTCGGTAATCTCCAGCTCGATTTCGACCGGCTCCAGTCCGTGCGTGCGCAGTGCCGTGTTCACGCGCGCGGGTAGTTCCGGATCGGTGAGCTGGATGGGTGAGAGATTGATCGCCAACGTCAGTTGTCGATGGCCGGCCGCGTTCCAGCGCGCCTTGCATGCGCAGGCTTCGTTGATTATCCAGGCGCCCAGGCGATGAATCTCCTTGCTGTTTTCGGCCAAGGTCACCGCGACGAGCGGCGACAGGGCGCCGTACCGCGCATGACGCCAGCGCAACAGGGCCTCCGCGCCGACCACGCTGCCTGCACGGTCGTGCATGGGCTGGTAGACGAGGCTCAAGGTCTGACGGCCGTGGTTCAGGCCGTCTCTAAGATCCGCGAGCAGCCCGCGTGCCATGTGACCGACTTCGTCATGGCGCTGGATCAAAGGCGGGCGTGCCTGGGGATTGCAGAGAATAGTCTGCGTGATCATGTGCGCCGCGCCGACCTCGCGCGCCTCGCGTTCTGCTTCCGCCTTGCGAACGAACGGCAGGTACAGCGCCGCGCTCAGGCCGATCTCGAGCAGTTGCAGCAAGACGCCGCGCCACGAGTTCGTGAGCATCCAGCCCGAGAGCAGCGGCGGGGTCGTCCACATCAGCGCCACCGGATGAACGGTCAGCCAGCCGCTCTCCACCGCGGCGAGCGTAAGCAGGCAGAGCACCAGCGGCACGCAGATGAAAGGAATCAGGTAAATCGAATTCAGGACGATGGGCAGGCCGTACAGCAGCGACTCGTTGATGTTGAAGATGGCCGGCACGATCGACATGTGTGCGATGCGCCGCTGCGAACCCTGCTTCACGACCAGCAGGATCGCCACGATCAGGCCGCAGGTCGCGCCGGAACCCCCTAGCAGGACGAAGGTGTTGAACAGGGTCCGCGACGCCAGCGCGCTGGTGTAGGCCGTGTTCATCTGCGCGAACAGGCCGGCCGCGTAGACGTCCAGCATGTTGCCGCCGTTCACGCCCACGAACCATAGGATCTGGTTCATGCCGACTGCCGCGATGCTCAGCACCCATGTGGCGGTCCCGTGCGCCTGGGCCCAGACCACGAATCCGTCGAGTGCCTCGTGCGACAGGTTGGGCAGCCGGTCCAGCAAGCCGACGGCCGCCAGCATGACCAGGCCGGTCGCGATGACAGGCCCGGTGAGCCGGATTCCGAAGTAGAAATTGGACTCGACGTCATAAGGCACGCGTGCCGGTGCGAACCAGCGCACGCGCACCATCTGCCGCAGCAGTTCGGCCGAGGCGATGCCCACTACGATGCCCCGCAGCATGGCGTGGCGCCCCAGGCTGTCGCCGTAGATCGGCTCGGCAAACACGAACAGCATGAAGTTGATGAGCGCTGACATTGCCGCCATGACTGGAGGCACTTCCATGCCGTCGGCTGACGTCGACGGCAGGCGGCTGACGAGCTGAGCGGCAATCAGCGGGGCCAGCGCCAGTCCCATGATGCCGTGCGTGGCCAGCACGACCAGGTTCAGGCGCTCTTGCCAGGGTCTTGCGCCGGGCGCAGCCAGCGCGTGCTGATAGGCATCCCAGGGCAGGTTTTGCAGCAGCACGGCGCCCAGGCCGAAGAAGGTCAGGGGCATCAAGGTTACGAACGAATCCCTGACGACCTCGAGCCAAAGCGCCAGTCGCGTGACGCAAGCGCCAAACGCAAGAACGATCCTGGATCTGATCGCAGGTACAAAGTTGCGCATGTTGTCTCTATGGAAGATCCTTGATCCCGCAGGGCCGAAAACCGAAGGTCAATATACAGATCATCTACATGGGTATACGGCGATACGCTTCGGTCTTTGTAGTGAAAATCGTGTAGGTATTTGCTGAATTTTTTGTGGGGAAATGCTTTGTATCAATATAAGGAGGTCTAAGGTCAGCGTCGTAATCAAGCTAGGATGCGCGCCCGCGTAACCTGAAAATCTGCCCACGTGCCATCAATTGTTAGGAATATCCTTATCTTACATAAGAAAAACCTTACGAATTAATTCATGAGCGAGAATCAATGTCGTATCTGATTTCATAAGGAAGGCTAAAGTAGTTTTTTTGTTTGCCGATATTTCCTCTGAATAGCTTGATACGAATGCGATGCACTCGGACGTCGCCACAAGCGACCTACCTCCCGGGGAACGGAGTTCAATGTCGAAATGGAAGCCCTGTTGGCAGCAGATTCCAAGCTGCCTTCTCGCGCCCCTGGTGGCCCTGGCAGTGGCAGTGGCCATGCCGCCCGCCGATGCAGCCGATGCCTGGGACGGTGGCGCGACACCGGTCTTTCGCCACGTCGAAGTACCTAGCGACGTCGCAGCGACCACGATGCTGCAGAGTCGGGAAGGCTTGATCTGGATTGCCTCGCAGACCGGCCTCTCCAGTTGGGACGGCTATCGCTTTCACAGCTACATCGCCAACCCCGGCGTGCCCGGCAGCTTGCCCTCGTCCTATGTCAACGCACTGCATGAGGATGGTGAAGGCCGCCTCTGGGTCGGCACGGATAGTGGTGGCCTGGCGCGGCTCGACAAGGCAACGGACAGTTTCTGGACGCTCGGCGCGGGCCCCCAGGGCCTGAGCAGCCCGAGCGTGTTCGCGCTCGCCGCCGACGGTACGCACGGACTGTGGGTGGGCACGGCCGCCGGGTTGGACCGGCTGGACCTCGCTACCGGCAAGGTGCGGCGTCAAGCCGAGGGGGCGGTCCCGCCGGGCCTGCCGGCTCATCGTGTCAACGCTCTCCTCGTCGACCGCCGCGGCAACCTGTGGGTCGGCACGATGGAAGGAATCTACCTGCTGCGCACCGGTGCCCAGGCCTTTCAGCCGGTGCCGACGGCCAGCGTCACCAGCGCCGCCGTCGAGGTGTGGCGCTTGATGGAGGACGGAGCAGGGCGTATCTGGGTGGGGACGCGCGCGACCGGCGCCTTGGTGATCGAACCCGGTACCGTGATTGCCCGGCAGGTGCGCGACAGCGAGCGCAGTGACGGAAAGGGGATCGAGACCGACTGGGTCGCCGCGATCGTCGACGCCGGCGACGGCCAGGTGTGGCTCGGCACGTGGTCGCAGGGCATCGTGCAGGTAGACACTCGCACCTGGGCGACGCGGCGCCTGCGCCATGACCCTGCGGCGCCCGGCAGCCTGGGCAAGGATGACGTGCCGGCGCTGCTGCGCGACCGCGGTGGCCTCGTCTGGGCTGGCGGGCCGAATCTGCTCGATTCGATCGATCCCACGCAGCGGGCGATTTCCACCTGGTACGGTAGCAGTGGCCGCCTGGTCGGCGGTACGAACGCGGAGGTCACCTCGGTGTTCGTGCGGCCCGACGGCAGTGTCTGGCTCGGTAGCGACAACGGCGGCATCGACATCATCCCGCCGGACCGTGGACGCGACCGGCGGCTGGCGGCCCAGGACGGCCAGTCGAGCACGGCGCTCCCCAGGAGCTCCGTGCTGTCGATGGCAGATGCGCCGGACGGCGAAGTCTACCTCGGTACCGCCAAGGGTCTCTACCGGACGCGCGACGGCGGCCGCGGCGTCGCGCGCATGGAGTTCGCCGGCCTGGCGCCCAATGCGTTGACGAGGGCGCTGTGCGTGGTTGGCGGCAGGCTCTGGATCGGCGGGACCGGGCTGAGCTACGTCGACCAGGCCACGCAAGGCGCAGCAGCGCAAAGCGTTGCCAGCCTGCAGGGCACCGACATCATGACCCTTGACAGCCTCGCAGACGGATCGCTGTGGGTGGGGACGTCGACCGGGTTGGTGCGGTACTGGCCCGCAACCGGCCGCGTCGAGCGGCCCTGGCCGGAAGCACCGGGCCGCGTCGGCTTGCCCAGCAGCCGCGTGACCTCGGTGGTGAAGGACAGCCGCGGCCGGCTATGGATCGCGTTCTACGGCGGTGGCGTGCGGGTGGTCGAACCCGGCGCGCAGGGCGCGGCTGCGCGAGTGCATCGCATCGGTCACGAGCAGGGCCTGCGCAACAACGCTGCGAACGCCCTGTTGCTCGATGCGCGTGGCAACGCATGGGTGAGCACCGACAGCGGCATCCTGCGCATCGACCGCGACACGCTCGCCACGACGCTGCTGCAACAGGCCGACGGGGTGGGGCTGCTGCCGTACTGGACCTCGGCAGCCGCTATCACGCCGGAAGGCGACCTGCTGTTTGGCGGCAACGGCCTGACGATCGTGCATCCCGACAAATTTCAGGCGTCGCACTTCAAGGCCCCCATCGTACTCACGGAACAGGACGGCCTGCCGGCAGCGCCGGCCGGCATCACGCTCGGCCCCGCGCAGCGCGCGGTACAGATCACCTTCGCGCTGCTCGACTACGCGGCGCCCGAACGCACGCGCTACGCCTACCGCCTGGCCGGCCTCGAGGACGCATGGACCGACTCCCCCGCCGAGTTGCGCATGGCCCACTACACGAACGTGCCGCCCGGCAACTACACGCTGCAGGTGCGGGCGTCGAACCGTCCGGACCAGTGGACGGCGTCGGTGAACCTGCCGATCCACGTCGTGCCGGCATGGTACGAGACGATTTCCTTTCGCGTGAGCGTGGCAGCGTTGCTGCTGGCGCTCGTCGGTGTGCTGATCCAGGTGCGCACCCGGCTACTACGCCGCCGGGCCGCGGCATTGGAGGCGCTGATCGCGCAGCGGACCCAGGAACTCCAGCAACGCTCCGATGAACTCGTGCGCCGCACGGCGGAATTGCAAGCCAGCGAGCAGCGGCTTGAGCAGTTGGCTTACTTCGATGGACTGACGGGCCTCGCGAACCGGCGGCATTTCAATGACGACCTGCAACACCTGGTGGAGCAGGCGCGCCGAGGCGCCGGCTTCGCGCTTGTGCTGGTCGACCTCGACCGCCTCAAGCCGATCAATGACGCCTTTGGTCATGACGCCGGCGACGTGGTGCTGAAAGCCGTGGGTTCGCGCCTGCGCCTGACGACGCGCGAGGACGATCTCGTCTCGCGTCTGGGCGGCGACGAGTTCGCAGTGCTGCTCAGGCAGCCGGGCGACCGCGAGGCCGTGGCCGCCGTGTGCGAGCGAATCATCGCGACGTTCGCCCAGCCGGTTCCGTATCGCAGCTTGTCGCTGGAGGTTAGCGTGAGCATCGGCGTGGCGCGGTTCCCGCAGGATGCACAGGATGCCATGGCGCTGTACAAAGCCGCGGACGTGGCGCTCTATGCGGCGAAAGAGGCTGGCCGCGGCGCCTGGCGCTGGGCCGGGACGCCTTTTGAGGTGGACGGGTCTACGCGGTGAACACGCGGCGTCCGCCGGATGGGATGCGCATCCTTGTGGATCGGCGGGGACTTCCTTAGTAAATATTCAGGTTTTACTTAATATTCCTGACAAACTGATTCGGCAAAACCGGCTTCCGGCTTCCGGATGCAAACGGTTGTCAGAAGACGCTAAATATTCGCGCCACGATGCCGATATCTCTATAGACGACAGTCTTTCAATTTATTTCCGAACCGTTTCGCGACGCATCGCCGTCGGCGCGTTCGTCGTCATACGACAAAGTTCAGATATGAGTGAAGTCACTGACGCGCCGGTTGTCGAGGAGGCGCGGTTCCCCGCTGCCGCCAAGGCAAAGCACGAAAGTGCAAGCGCGCGGCTCGCCGGCGCGTTGCCTGAGCGCGTCGTTGCCGGCATCTGGGCTGGCTCACTGGCTGCGATCGTGGTGCTGGCTACCCTCAAGTTTGATCTTAGCGCGCAGTTCCGTCTCTCCTTCGCTATGCTCGGCGTGATGTTCCTGCTCAGGCACACGGCCAAACTGGAACGCTCCCGCTTGTTCTTTCTCGCTTGCTCGGCGTTCCTGACCTTCCGTTATATCTTCTGGCGCACAACCTCGACGCTGGGCTACAACGGGCTGGCCGACTTCATCTTCGCGCTGCTGCTATACGTCGCCGAGCTGTATGGGATCGTGGTGGCCATGCTCGGCCTGTTCGTCAACAGTCACCCGCTGCAGCGCACGCCCGTGCCGCTGATCCGGACCCCGGGTGCGCTGCCGCGCGTCGACGTATTCATCCCTACCTACAACGAACCGGCCGACATGCTGGAAATCACGTTACGGGCGGCGCTCGACATGCGCTATCCACGTGATCTTCTGCGCGTCTATCTGCTCGACGACGGCGGCACGCAGCAGAAGTTGAGCCAGCCGGACGCGGACAAAGCCGCCGAGGCTCATGCGCGGGTGCAGGAGCTGAAACAGTTGGTTGCGCGCCATGGTGGTTTCTATCTCTCGCGCGAGCGCAACGAGCACGCGAAAGCAGGCAACATCAACGCCGCACTCAGCCGCACGGATGGTGAGCTGATTGTCATCTTCGACGCGGATCACGTGCCCACCGCCGATTTTCTCGAGAAAACGGTCGGTCATTTTCAGCGGGACGAGAAGCTGTATCTCGTGCAGACGCCTCACTTCTTCATCAATCCCGATCCGCTCGAAAAGAATCTCGGCATGTTCGGCAAGATGCCGCCCGAAAACGAAATGTTCTACTCCGTCGTGCAACGCGGTCTCGATTTCTGGAATGCTTCGTTTTTCTGCGGCTCCGCGGCGGTGCTGAGGCGCCGCTGCCTCGAAGAGATCGGTGGCATCTGCGGCACCTCGATTACGGAGGATGCCGAAACGGCCTTGACGCTGCACGCGCGAGGCTACCGCAGCACGTACGTGAACGAAGCGCTGATTTCCGGTTTGCAGCCCGAAACATTTGCAAGCTTCATTGTGCAGCGGGCGCGCTGGGCGCAGGGCATGATCCAGTTGTTCCTGTTGCGCAATCCGTTAGGTCTCAAAGGACTGACGCTGGCACAGCGGCTGTGCTACTTCTCGAATGCGTTTTTCTGGTTCTTCTGTTACGCGCGCCTCGTATTCGTATTCGCACCGGTGATGTACCTGCTGTTCGGCTTGCAGTTCTACAACGCCACGATCCCCGAGTTCTTCGCGTATGGCTTGCCGCAAATGATCGCGGCGATTCTCGCCTCCGATTTCCTGTTCGGCCGCTATCGCTGGACGCTGATTTCCGAGGTCTATGAACTGCTTCAGTCGATGTTCTCGCTGCGCGCGGTGGTGTCGGTCATGATCAATCCACGCGCGCCCGCCTTCAAGGTGACGCCCAAGGGCGAGCGGATCGAGGAAGACGCCATTTCCGAACTGGCCGGGCCGTTCTACCTGGTCTACCTGCTCGTCCTGATCGGCACCGCTGTCGGCGTCTGGAAACTGCTGCACGGTTACCCTCATGGCGATGTGATTGTGGCGTCGCTCGGCTGGAGCGCGCTGAATTTGGTCCTGCTCAACGCCTGCATCGGCGTGCTGTACGAGCGCAAGCAACGGCGTGCCGTGCCGCGTGTGCCGGCCGATCTCGAGGCAGTGTTGCATGTGCCGCCAGCCTCTGCTGAAGCAGGTGCGCAGACGGCATGGGCATGCCGTGTGGTCGACATGTCGGCGGGCGGTCTTAAGCTGGTGATTCCGGAGAGTGTGCAAGCCAGCGTTCCGCGCAACTGCGCGGCGACGCTCGAAGTTTTCAACGTCGCATTGGGCCGCTTGAGCTGTGTTCCGCTTACGGTTCGCAACGCTTTTCCGGCGGCAGACGGTTCGCTGACGGTGGGCGCCCAATTCGCTGACGATAGCGTGACCGGCCGCTCGGAACAGGTTGCGCTCGTGTTCGGCGACAGCGGCCGCTGGCGTGATTTCCGCGAGAGCCGCAACCGGCGCGTGGGGATCGTGCGCAGCCTCGGGATCGTCGCCAGTCTTGGCACGGTGCACGCGTTCGGCCATTACCTCGGCTTTTTCCGCGGCATGCTGCGCTATGCGGAGATTCCATGGCGAATGGCTTCGCGCACGGCCGCTTCATTCGGCTTCTTCTCCAAAGCAGACTCATGAGTATCTCGTCGACTTTCCGCGTTGTCGTCTGTGCGATGTGTTGTGCATTGGCCTTGCTCGCTCCCGGCGCCGCCTTCGCCACTGCCCACGCAACGAGCCAGAGTGTCTCCGGGTCCGCAGACATCCAGGCCGTTACCGCGAAAGCGGCGCCGGTCTCGCTGGCTACGCTCGGCAATCTTTCCGGCGTGCTGCGCCTCACCGGCGCCGCGGCGTCCAGTTCCATGAGCGTACCGGTATCTGCGCGCGAACAGGTGTTGGCGGCCACACTGCATCTGGTTGTATCGAATTCGATTTCGCTGCTTTCCGATCGCTCGCAGCTTGCCGTGCGTGTCAATGGCCGTACCATCGCGCAGTTGCAGCTATCGTCGCGGCAACCCGAGGCAACCGCCGATATCCGCATTCCGGTCGACCTGCTGCGCCCCGGATACGACACATTGACCTTTGCCGTCGCCCAGCATGCGACAGAAAATTGTGAAGATCCGGATTCGCCCGAACTCTGGACCGAGATCGACACCAGCGCATCGACGCTGCAGTTGCAGACGGACCTCAAACCGCTCACGCCGACCCTGGCGGATCTCGACGATCTGATCGACCCGCGGCAGTGGTCCGCGCGTACGCTGGACATTGTGAGCGCAGCGCATCCGGATGGCGACCAGGCGCTTGCCAGCGGCGCCATGCTCGCCGAAGGGATCGCGCTGCGTTTGCGCTACCTCGACCCGGCACTGCGCGTATTCGATGCGCAGCGCGCCACCGGCGACGGCATCTTGCCGGGTCTGGCGCTCGCTTCGCTTGCCGGCGCGGACGTCCTGCTCATCGGGACACGTGACGCGCTGCGTGGCGAACTCGATCCGCAGATTGTGGCGCGCATCCAGAACGGCTTTCTCGGCATCTACCCGAAGCCCGGCGATGCGCGGCATTTCGTGCTCGTCGTGAGCGGCCGTAACGACAGCGAGGTCAACCGTGCGGCGCGCGCGTTCGCCCATCATGAGCTGCGCTTGCCCCACCGCAACGAGATGCTGATCGGCGAACTCGACGAATCGGACACGCCTGTGTGGTCGGCCAACGGCAGGGTGTCGGGAACGGCGCCGCACACCTTCCGGCAACTCGGCCTCGCGAGCCGTACCCTGGCTCCCGGCGATCACGCCGACATGGAAGTACGACTGCCGGCCGACATCTATGCGCCCGAGGACGCACGCGTGACCTTGGACATGAACTTTACCGAAGGCGCAAAGATGCGCGAGGACTCGGTCCTCAACATTTTCCTGAACGGACGGTTCGAGCAGGTGATCGCGCTGGATCAGCAGCAGGGCGCGGTTATGCGGCGCTATCGCGTCACCATGCCGTTGCGCGACTTCCACCCGGGTTCCAACACGCTATCGCTGCGGCCGATTCTTGTGCCGCTTGTCACCGACCGCTGCGCGATGCGTTCAACGGCTAATCTCCAACTCACAGTGTTCGACGATTCGACGCTGACGCTACCGCCCGCGTCGCACTTCACCACCTTGCCGGATCTCAAGCGCCTTGCCGACAGCGGCTTTCCATACACCGTACGGCCCGACGGGGGAGCGCTTGCCGTACGGGTGGCCGCGCACGACAACGACACCATTGCGGCCGCATGGACCCTGCTGGCCCGGCTCGCGCAAACGCAAGCGGCGCCGCTCACGGCCGCTCAGCTTACCTTCGGCGAGCCCGCACCGGGCAGGGACACGATCCTGATCGGCGCCGCGGCTGCATTGCCGCCGGCGCAACTCGCGGATGCGCCGTGGTCGCCGGGACGTGCCTTGCGTATCGCCGACGGCACGTCCGCTGCTGGGCAGCCGGCCGGCAACTGGTTCGCGCAACACTGGGACAACTGGTTCGGAACACCCGCTAATGCTGCAGCGGCAAGCGTGACGCTGCATGGCGATGCGCGTCTGTCGGAGCAGTTGCTGGTCATGCAGTATCGCGGCAAAGACGCCGGCACTGTCACCGTGCTCACCGCCGGCAACACGTCCGAACTGCTGCAGGGTGTCACGCGACTGGTCGAGTCGAATTACTGGTCCAGCCTCGGCGGTAATGTCGCACTGCTGAGCTTCGAGCACGCCGGGCTGTGGACGGCCCAGGTGGGCGGCACCTACGAAACCGGCACGCTCGGTGTGTGGGACCATCTTGGCTTCGTGGTATCCCAGCATCCGTGGCTTGGCTATGCAGTGCTGATCTTGATGCTTGCGTTGTTCGCGGCATCGACCGCGCTGCTGCTGCAACGCCATCACCGGAATCGGCACCGTGACGCGGGCGAATAACGCGGTCCGGTTGTGTTGCGCGCTGTGGTGGTGCATGACGATGTCGGGTTCATTGTGGGCGGCGCAGGACAATCTGCTCGACGTCGAAAGGAACGGCACGGCGAACGCGAGTACAGCCGGTGCAGACGCGATGACCGTGCGACGGGAAACGCCTCGAAGTCTGGCCAGTGCGGATGCACCCGCACTGCAGGCGCGTGTTGTCCGCACGGAGCAGCAGAACCTGCTTGCACCACCAGCGCCGCCTGTTGGAGCGGCTGCGTCCGCAGGCGCGAGTGCGGCTGACAGCGCAGACAGCCTGAGCGCGGCGACGGAGCCGGACGAACGTCCGCTCTGGCGTCTGCTGCACGAGAACCGGCTCGCCGAATATGATCGCAACCTTGCTTCGATCGCGCGTGATTTTCCATCATGGACGCCGCCGCAGGCGCTCGTCGCCGAGCGTGCCCGCCGTCAGCAGGAAGCGGATCTCGCCGCGGCGCTGAACGGCGAACCCGCAGAGTTGCGTTTGCTGATCGCGCGGGTGCCGGAAGCATTCGGTTGCGCGCACATCGATCGTGTCTGGAAGGCGGCAGACGTGTTTGCGCGCACCGGCCACGTGGATGAGATCTACCCGCTTTACCGCAGCGTGATTCCCACCTGTGAGCCTGCCAGGAACCGTATCGCGACGCTTTACCGTGCCGAACGCGAATTGCCGGCTGTCCAGGCCGATGCGCTGATCGAACTGGAAGCGTCGCAAGGCCAACGCGACGAGGAGGGCGAGCGCGCCTTTCAGCGGCTGCGTTACCTCCGCGATATCGCGGCGCTTGGCGCCCTGCCGCCCGACACCGCGGAGGCAGCAAAGCAACTCGCGGTGCTTGCGCCGTCGATTCGCGCGTATCGTGACGCGCCGGCTGCGGCGTTGGCGGGATGGATCGAGCTTGCCCAGCATCATGTCGAGACGGCGGGCGACTGGTTCGGCTTCGCACGCGACATCGCGCCCGCTAATGTGGACGCGGCGCTTGGTCTCGCCCAGGTGCGAATCGAGCAGCGTGATCTCGATGGGGCGCAGGCATTGCTCGACGAGCCGTCATTGCAGGACGAGCCGCGCGTCCGCAAGGCGCGTGCGCAGATCGCGCTTGCGCGTGCGACCACTGCGTACGAACAGCACCACTATCGCGAAAGCTTGCAACTGCTCGATACCGCGGCCAGCGAAGGGCTGCCGGCAACGGCGAGCGACATGCTGCGCGGCTGGAACCTTTATGCGCTTGGCCGGTATGCAGAAGCGGCCAGGCTGTTTCGCGCGCAATACAACCGCGATCACAGCGACGATAGCGCCGAGGGTCTGGCGCTCGCCTTGCGGGCGACGCATCGCGGTGCTGCTTCGGCATCGGCAGATGACGGGTTGATCAAGGCTTACCTGGATGCGCTGAATGCGCAGCAGCTTTACTACCAGAAGGAGTTTCTTGCATCGCGGGTAGCCTTGCGTGAGGCACTCGCCGGGACTGACGATAGCCAGCGGATCATGCGCTATGTACCCGCCGACCTGAGTGGGATCGACGCGGCGTCGGTTTCCGGCGGGCTGACCTGGTCGGATCATGTCGGCGCATCCGGTCAGGGACGGCTCGATACGATTGCGCCTGAGGTGCGGGGGGAGTGGATCGAGAACACGACGCAGTTTGAATTGCGGTACCGGCAGTTGTTTCTGAATGCTGGAACGACTTCTCTCGATCAGACGGTGCCAGGATTGGAGGGTCTCCTCGCCAGTAAAAATTTCTCTGATCTGACCAGCAGTTCAAGCTTCCAGAATTGGAAAGCGGCTGCGCAAAGTCAGTCGCTCGGAGGCTCCGCGCGCGCGGAAGAACTCCAGCTCATGGTCGCCAACACGTTTCGCGTGAACACGTTGTCGCCATTCGACTGGAGCGTGTCGCTCGGAGCGGCCCAGGGCTGGCCAGCCGGTTTCCGGCCCGATGCCCAGGTGAATCTTGGTCAGCGTTTCACGTGGGGCACCTGGTCCGCCCATCTTGGGCTCACACCGGTGCGGGATTCGCTGCTGTCGTGGCAGGGCATGGCTTTCGGCGACGACAAATGGGGTGCCGTGCGCAGGGAAACGCAGGGTGCGCAGATAGACTGGCAGGTGGCGCCCCGCTGGAGCATCAACAGCGCAGTGGAATTACAGCGACTGATCGGCATGAACGTGATCGCTAACACAGGCGTTTCAGCCGATCTGTCGGGTGGCTATGACCTGCACGTGCCAGGTTTTAACTATTTCTCCATCGGGCCGGCGCTGCACTATCTCACCTACCAGCGCAACGAGAACTTCTATAGCTTTGGCCAAGGTGGCTATTACAGTCCGCAATCGTCGTTGAGCACGGGCGTCGTGCTGCAATGGCTATCTGAAGAAGGCCGCACGTGGCAATGGCAGGGAAGTCTCGAAGCGGGCTGGAACACTACCCTTCAAGATACGGAAAGCTGCTTCCCGCTTGGCGTACCGACCGACATCGCAAATGCGGTGGGCAGTGACAAGGTTTCCCTCATAACAGGACTCACCTGCGCCGGCAGCCACGACCACGGCCTCTATGAACATGCGCAGCTTGCAGCAACAATGAAACTCTCGCCGCACTGGCAGGCTGGTGCACTCGTGGATGCTAACGTCACACCGGGCCGCGACAAGCAGTTTGCCGGGCTCGCGTTCCTGCGCTACTTCTTCGAGCCGCGTGCGGCCGTCTTCAGTCGCGACTTGCCGCGCAACACGCGTGATTTCTACCAGCAACTCGACGACAACCGAAACTAGATGCTGCGCAGGAATACTGCCTTCCAGGCATGAACTGAGCAAAGGCCGCAGCAGTTCGGGTCGCCCGTGCCAGGCCTCACCTCAATAGAGGTGCCGTGGCCTGGCGAACTGTCAACGTCGAACACCGCCGTTCGCTCCTCGGATCACACGAAAAAGCCATGCGCAAGAAAATGATCTGATGGGCGCCGCAGCGTTTTTTCAAACGCAAAAACGCCCAAACGAAGAGCCCATGACAGGCGCCCTCGTTCAGGCGTTGTGTCGTTCACACGGTACGTTCCGGGAAGCGTACAGCCCCCCGGAGACGCGGATTCCGCTTAGAACTTGTGACGGATGCCGACGCGAACTGCGAGCTGCGTGTCAGCACCGGCGGTCGGCAGGTAGCTGCTCGTGCTGACGCCGATCTGCGATTGCAGGGCAGCGCCGCTCGAGGTCTTGCCCTTGGCTTCCTGGAACACGCCGAGCAGGTACACGTCGGTGCGCTTGCTCAGTGCGTAGTCGACGCTGGCGTCGATCTGGTTCCAGTGGCCGTTGGTCAGATCCTTGGCCTGCATGTACGTGTAGCCCAGTGCGCCCGTCAGTGCCGGCGTGAATGCGTACTTGCCGCCGACTTCATACGCATTGAACGTCGTCATATGGCCGACGAGCTGCTCGATGTTCGTGTGCGTCCACAGGGCCCACAGCGTAGCCGGTCCGATCGAGTACTTGGCGCCGACGCCGGCCGTGGCCAGGTCCTTCACCACGCTCGTGCCCGTAGTCGACGAGGCATTTGCCAGCGTCGTCGAGAAGGTCGTCGGCGATGCCGAGCCCGGGTAGCGGATGTTCGTGTACGCTGCGCCGATACCGAGCGGGCCGTTCACGTAGTTCAGGCCGAAGCTGTACGCTGCCGACGAACCGCTCGAACCCGGCGCGCCTGCAAACGCGCCAGCCTGGTTCGAGAAGCCGTACATCGCGCCGAACGTCAGGCCGTAGAAGTTCGCGCTGTTGAACTTGATCGAGTTGCTGATACGGCTCGACGTGAGCTGGTCGATATCGTTGATGTGGTAACCGTAGTTGCCTGCGACGGTCTGGCCGCCGTTGGCATACGAGCCACCCAGATAGTCGGTCGAGAACGAGTACTGACGGCCGAGCGTGAGCGAGCCGATACCGTTCTGCGTCAGGCCGACGTAGGCTTGGCGGCCGAACTCCGAGCTGCCTTGACCCAGCGTGCCGTTACCCACGTTGAAACCGTTTTCAAGGTTGAAGATTGCCTTCAGACCGCCACCGAGGTCTTCGGAACCGCGCAGGCCCCAACGGCTGCCTTGGGCAACGCCGTCACCGAATTGGTACAGGCTCTTTGCGCCGGTGCCGGCATGGTTCACGTACGTGATACCTGCATCGACCAGGCCGTACAGCGTGACGCTGCTTTGAGCGTGAGCGGCGCCGGCGAAAGCGGCGAGGATGGCGGTGGCTAAAACTTTCTTGTTCAAGAGATTCTCCGATTAAAAGAGGCGATCGTGTGCCAGGCTCTTTTGGCAGGTCACGCGATGGCCGCAAATTTAAGGGAGGGGAGCGAAAGCAATGTGACAGGTATGTAATTCAAGGAAACTGTCGTACGAATGCGACAGTTGCATGTTCGATCTGGAGAAAGTCGTACACCGTCCTCGCGCTTGTGCGCCGTGGGAGACAACGTTTGCGCATGGCCGCACCGGGATGCAATAGGTCGGCGCCACGAATGGCGGGGATGTAAAGATGTGGTATGGGAGCAGCAAACCGGGGGGCGCTTGCAGCGCCATGCTCCGGAACAATCGGGGATTTAGGGACCGATATGAAGCGCGTACAGCCGCAAGATACTGAGCAGGACTAATAGAAGCGTGACGCCGCAAAGCGGCCGTCAAACCGGTAGCGGCATCTTTGCCGCTACCGTCACGCTCTCTATCAGTTGGACAGCAATGAACCCGAGCGGAACGCCTTCGCGCCGGCGATGCGGGCGAATTCCAGGCCCGCGGTGGCAAAGCGCGTGATGTGCCGCGCGTACATCACGCCGGCCACGCTGCTCTTGAGCGTCACCACGCGGTCGGTGAGCGGGTCGACGATGTCGGCAATCGGGTGGTCCACGTCGACCCAGGTGCCGGGTTCGGTGCGGTACACCAGCACGCCGCTGATCGGCGCGACGATCGGCTCGGCGCCGGCGAGCGGCGTGGCGGCAAATTCGAGCGGAGGCATTGGCGCCGGGGTGCCGGCGATCACGCCCCGATGCGTCAGATACTCGATGATCGCCTGCGCGTCGTGCTCGGCGAACTCATAGGAAACGTCGCGCTGGCTGCGCAATTCGATCGTGACCGACACCGAGCCGTTCGGAATCGGGAAGCGCTCGCCGTAACGGCCGCGCAGATCCGACCAGCAGAAGCTATGGATTTCGTCGAACGGGTTGCCCACCGAATTCAGCGCGAGCAGCGACGCCTTGGACTCCAGATAGCGCGCCAGCGGCTCGACTTCCGGCCACAGGTCCGGGTTGGTGTAGAGGTGCATCGCCGCTTCCCAGTCGCAGTGCAGGTCGAGCACCACGTCGGCGTCGTAGGACAGTTTCTGCAGCGCCACGCGATGCGATTCCAGCTCCGTCTCCGGCTTGAGTGCGTCGAGGCCTTCGCGCATCGCGGCGCGGATCGCGTTGCGGTTATGGTCGATATCGTCGTTCAGGCGCGCTTCGATGACCGGCAGCACGAGGGCGGTCAGATCATGGAAGTTGCGGTTGAAGTTCTGCGCGGTGTTGGTTTCGAAGCGGCCCGAGAGATGGCCGAGAAAATGCTGGTTCAGGCCAATCGGGTTCGCCACCGGCACGACCACCACCTCGCCCCGGATCTTGCCGGCGGCTTCGAGCGCTTCGAGCTTGCGGCGCAGCGCCCACGACACCAGCATGCCGGGCAGCTCATCGGCGTGCAGCGAAGACTGGATATAGATTTTTTGTCCGCCGCCGGGACCATAGTGGAAACTCGTCAGGTTACGGGCGGTGCCGAGTGTCGGGGAGATCAGCGGATGGGTTAGGGTTTGCATAGTCTCTGGAGTGCGCCGAGCTCGCTGGGCGGGGCGCTATGTCGTTGATTTCAGTTTGAAAATTGCAGCTTTGCGCGGCTTGACGCACGCTCAGCCTGATTTGCGCGGCGCAGCGCGACCGTTCGATCTTAGCCGATCTGCCGGCGCAACGCGCAGCGCCCCAAACGAAACGGGCCCCGCATCTGCTGCGGAGCCCGTCTGTGGAAGCCTTCAAGCGCGACGCGGCACGCCGCGCCGGATGCGCTTAGCTGCCGTACACGTCGAAGTCGAAGTACTTCTTCTCGAGCTTCTTGTACGTACCGTCCTTGATCATGTCGGCAATCGCCTTGTCGACCTTGGCCTTCAGGTCGGTGTCTTCCTTGCGCATGCCGATGCCTGCGCCGTTGCCGAGCACCTTCTCGTCGACGATGTCTTTGCCGGCGAATGCATAGCCGGCGCCGCGCGGCGTCTTCAGGAAGCCGATGTCCGCTTCAACCGCGTCTTGCAGCGACGCATCCAGACGGCCCGACAGCAGGTCGGTGTAGACCTGGTCCTGGTTCTGGTACGAGACAACCTTGGCGCCCTTCGGCTCCCAGTAAGTCTTCGCGTAGGTTTCCTGGATCGTGCCCTGTTCGACGCCAACCGTCTTGCCGGTCATCGATTCCGGCGTCGGCAGGATCGTCGAACCCTTCTTCGCGACGAGGCGCGTCGGCGTATTGAACAGCTTGGCCGAGAAGGCGATCTGTTCCGCGCGTTGCGGCGTCATCGACATCGACGACAGCACGCCGTCGAACTTCTTCGCCTTCAGTGCCGGGATCATGCCGTCGAAGTCGTTTTCGACCCAGACGCACTTCGCAGCCAGACGCTTGCAGATTTCATTGCCGAGGTCGATATCGAAACCGACGAGCTTGCCATCCGAAGCCTTCGATTCGAACGGGGGATAGCTGGCGTCAACGCCGAAACGGATGGTCGTCCAGTCTTTCGCGTGTGCGCCGATCGAGACGGTGGCAAGCAGAGCAACCGTCAAAGCCGCTAGCAGTTTTTTCACTGTTTTACTCCTCGGAGTGGTTCGTATTACTCCCGCATGCGGTTGTGCCGCTGCGGAATCGTGCCCGGCGCGACTCACGACCGGGCAGGGATTAATGTCTGCCGGCCGGGGCGGCCTACAGAGCGGCCAAAGCTTATCAGGTCAAAAAGTTTCCGTGCTCAGTAAAACACCGGATAGCGCCTTGACAGCGCATTGAGAGTTTGCATGCGGCGCGCGGTTAAATGCTCATCGCATGCGGTTGCGCTTCTCTGCTGATCATCCCGCCCTTAGGCAAATCCATCGTTATGCGTTGCGCATCGAATAGGGCTGCCGCCCACCTTGGATTCTACGAATTGTTCAATTAAATCAACAACATTAGATCCATGCAAAGGGGGCGGACAGGGGCGGCTGCGGTGCGCGCAGATTGCCGACGACAGCACGCGCGCCACGGCCGCTGAGGTGACGAAACTGCGGCCGGCCGTGGCGCGCGCACCAGGTGTGGAGGGGTAAAAGACGCAAAAACATGACGCAAATCAGCAAGTTTGCCCGCCCGAATCGGGTCTTCGGCCGCGGTGTCTGTCCAGTTTGCCGCTCAGACGATCCGTGCGCCCTCGCGATAAGTGGCGCGCGGCACGGGCAGCGTATCGAGCATCGTCACCCTTACAAAGTCTGCCCGCAAACCCGGCGCAATCGCGCCGCGGTCATGTAGCCCAGCCGTGCGCGCCGGTTCGGCCGACACGGTCGCCATGGCGCGCGGCAGCGTCCAGCCGGCCTTGTCGACCAGTTCGAACACTGCGGTCAGCAGGCTCGACGGCACGTAATCCGACGAGAGGATGTCGAGCAGATTCGCCTTGGCGAGTTCGAGCGCGGACACATTGCCCGAGTGCGAACCGCCGCGCACGATATTCGGTGCGCCCATGATGGTGGAAATGCGATGCTCGCGTGCGGCTTCGGCAGCGACGCGGGTGGTCGGGAATTCCGCCAGCACGATGCCCTCGGCGGCGGCCTGTTCGACGTGCTCGACGAGCGTGTCGTCATGGCTCGCCACCGGCAAACTGAGCGTCTTGCAGCGGGCGACGATCTCGCGGCGGTGCGCATCCGCATAAAGCTGCTGTTCGTCAGCCAGTTGCGCAAGCGCGGTGCTCACGACCTCGTCGCTCAGCTTGCCGTTGCGTTCCTGGAAACGGCGCCATTGTTCGCGGTCGTGCCACTGCCGCTGCCCCGGCGTGTGATCCATCACCGAAGCGAGGCGCAGCAACGGATGCTCGCACAGCGAGTCGAACAGTTCGATCACATCGGCGGTGGCGATTTCGCAGCGCAAATGCAGGAAGTGCTCCGCGCGCAGCAGTTTGCGCTCGGAGAAACGCCTGAGTGCCTGGGCGCACTGCGTTTGCTGATCGCGGCCACGCAGGCCGACATTCGAGCGCGAGCCGATCGCAAGCGCGTCGAACACGGTGGTGATGCCGGCCGCCGCCACCTGGGCGTCGTGGATCACGAAGGCCGCGTCGGTATTCCACTGCACGCCGGGACGCGGTATCAGATGCTTCTCGAGATTGTCCGTATGCAGCTCGATCAGACCCGGCAGCAGGTAATCGCCATCCCAGTCTTCGGCCTCGCGTGCCGAGGTCGTGCCGCGTTCGACGTCATGAATCTTGCCGTCTTCGATGCGCACCACGCCGGTAAATACATCGTCTCGCGTCACGATGCGAGCGTTCCTGATCAACATCGACATGCTCCGTAGTCAGTCTGCTTGGGGTTATAGGTCAGTGTAGCGCCGCTTGATGACGCAACGGCGGCTGCAGTTCGAGGCGGCGAGTCGCCACTTTCGCGCGCGTCTCTTCGTCGTGGAATATCCCGACGATCGCCGCGCCGCGCTCGCGCGCTTCGACGATCAGATCGGCAACCACGTCACGATTCTCGGCATCGAGCGAGGCGGTGGGCTCGTCGAGCAGCAGCAGCGGATGCCCGGCGATCAGCCCGCGCGCAATGTTCACGCGCTGCTGTTCGCCGCCGGAAAACGTGGCGGGCGCAAGCGACCATAACCGCTCGGGCACGTTCAGGCGCGCCAGCAGCACCGCGGCGCGCTCGCGCGCTTCGTCTTCGGCGATGCCGCGCGACACCAGCGGTTCGGCGACCAGCGTGAGCGTGGTGACGCGCGGAATCACGCGCAGGAACTGGCTGACGTAGCCGACCACGTTGCGGCGCAGGCGCAGCACGTCATGCGGCTCGGCGCCCGTAATGGCGACGTGCCGCGCCTCGTGATCGTCCGAACGGATCGCAATGGAACCGTCGCTCGCCAGATAGTTGCCGTACAGGCAGCGCAGCAGCGTGCTCTTGCCGGCGCCCGAAGGTCCGACCAGCACGACGCATTCGCCCTGTTCGACCTCGAGCGAGACGCCCGCAAGCGCGTCGATCTGTACGCCGCCTTGCGCGTGCAGCGTGAAGGTCTTGCCGAGATTGACGGCGCGCAGCATCAGCGCTGCGTTGTCGATGAAAGCGCGCTCGTGCGCCTGTGCTTCGATGGATGGCATCGTGAACCTCAAACCGGCAGGACGGAAGAAACCAGCGTTTGCGTGTACGGGTGCTGCGGATCGTCGAGCACCTGATCGGTCAGTCCCGCTTCGACGACCTCGCCGCCTTGCATGACCATCAGGCGATGCGCGAGCAGGCGCGCCACGCCGATATCGTGCGTGACGATCAGCACCGACAGATGCAGCGTGCTGGTCAGCGTGCGCAACAGATCGAGCAGGCGCGCCTGCACGGAGACGTCGAGCCCGGCCGTGGGCTCGTCCATGAACACGAGACGCGGCCCGGTGACGAGATTGCGCGCAATCTGCAGGCGCTGCTGCATGCCGCCGGAAAACGCGGCGGGGAGTTCGTCGATACGCGTCGCGTCTAGCTCCACGCGCTCCATCCATTGCGTCGCTGTGTGGCGAATCTGCCCGTAATGGCGGGCGCCGACGGCCATCAGCGGCTCGCCGATATTGGCGCCGGCCGACACGCCGCTGCGCAGGCCGTCGCGCGGATTCTGCTGCACGAAGCCCCATTCGGTGCGCATCAACAACCGGCGCCGCGGCTCGGACAGGGCCAGCAGATCGAGCTGCTCGCCGTGCGTGGCGTGATAGTGCAGCGTGCCGCTATCGACCTCGGTGCGCAGCGCGAGCGCGTTGAGCAGCGTGGTCTTGCCCGAACCCGATTCGCCGACGATGCACAGCACCTCGCCCGGATACAGGTCGAAGCTCACGTTGCGGCAACCGTTGCGGCCGCCGTATTGCTTCGTGATGGCGCGGGCGCTCATCAGCGGTGTCATGCGCGCTGTCATGCGGATTCTCCTTCAGCTTGAACGCCTTCCTGCTGTTCGCGGCGGTCGTGGCAGTAGTCGCTGTCCGAGCAGACGAACATGCGCTTGCCCGCATCGTCGACGATCATTTCATCGAGGAAGCTCTCTGTCGAACCGCAAAGCGCACAGGCATGCTCCCAGCGCTGGATTTCGAACGGATGGTCGTCGAAGTCGAGGCTGCGCACCCGCGTGTACGGCGGAATGGCGTGGATGCGCCGCTCGCGCCCGGCGCCGAACAACTGCAGCGCGGGATTCATGTTCATCTTCGGGTTGTCGAACTTCGGGATCGGCGAGGGCGAGCTCAGATAGCGCTCGTTGACGATCACCGGATAGTCGTACGTCGTGGCAATGCTGCCGTGATGCACGATGTCCTCGTACAGCTTCACGCTGATCAGGCCGTAATCGGCCAGCGCATGCAGCTTCACGCATTCGGCGCGGCGTGGTTCGAGCTTGTATAGCGGCTCGGGCTGGGGCACCTGGTACACGAGGATCTGCTTGTCGGTAAGCGGCGTTTCGGGAATCCGGTGACGGGTCTGCACGATCGTCGCTTCTGCGGTGTGGCGCGTGGTGGCCACGCCGGTGGTGCGGGCAAAGAAGCGGCGGATGTTGACCGCGTTGGTGGTTTCGTCCGAACCCTGGTCGATCACTTTCAGCGTGTCGCTACGGCCGATAATCGCGGCCGTCACCTGGATTCCGCCTGTGCCCCAACCGAACGGCAAGGGCATTTCGCGCGAGGCGAACGGCACCTGATAACCCGGCACCGCGACCGCTTTTAGCAACGAGCGGCGGATCATCCGCTTGGTCTGTTCGTCGAGATAGGCGAAGTTGTAGCCTTCGGCCGCGCCGTCGTAGGGCGCACCGGCAAGTTGTGGGTCGGGCGCGTTCATGCGGCTTGCTCCTGCTGATCGTGACCGTTAACTGTTTGGGTTTGGGTTTGGGTTTGCGGCGCGAGCGGCGCTTGTCCCTGTTCTGCCTGCTGTGCAGCCTGCCCGGCCTGTGCAGCATGTTGCGCCCGCAAACGGCGCACCAGTTCGAGTTCGGCCTGGAAGTCGACGTAGTGGGGTAGCTTCAGATGCTGGACGAAGCCGGACGCTTCGACGTTATCGCTATGCGACAGCATGAATTCGATATCCTGGGTTGGCGCCCCGAGCGTTTCCCCGAGTTCTTCGGCGCGCAGCGCGCGGTCCACCAGCGCCATCGCCATCGCCTTGCGCTCCGAATGACCGAAGGCGAGACCGTAGCCTTGCGTGAAGGTAGGCGGCACCTCGCCGCTGCCGGCGAACTGGTTGATCATCTGGCATTCGGTGATGTCGATCTCGCCGATTTCCACCGCTTCGCCGAGTTCGTCGAGTTCCATCTCGACGCTCACCGAGCCGAAGCGGATCTCGCCCGCGAAAGGATGCGAAGTAGCGTAGCCGCGCTGCGTCGCATAGCCCATTGCCAGCAGGAAGCCTTCGTCGCCGCGCGCGAGATTCTGCAAACGCGTGGCGCGGTTTGCCGGAAACGCGAGCGGTTCGCGCGTCAGGTCGCCCGGTTCGGCTGCGCCGGGGGTGGGCATTTCCTGTTCGATCAGGCCTTCCTTGTCGAGTAGCGTGACCACTCGCGGCATAGCTTCCGGCCTGGCGTTCCCGGCTGTTGCGACAGCCTTGCCGGAGTCGCTGTCCGTCTCGCCGCCGTTGGCCTGCGCTTGAGCCATCAACGCGAAATCCAGCAGACGTTGTGTGTAATCGTAAGTGGCGCCGAGCAGTTGCCCACCCGGCAGGTCCTTGAAGGTCGCGGAGATGCGCCGCTCGACCACCATCGCTTCGCTATCGAGCGGCTGCGTGTAGCCGAAACGCGGCAAGGTCGTGCGATACGCGCGCAGCAGGAAGATCGCTTCCACCAGATCGCCGGCGGCCTGCTTGATCGCCAGTGCGGCAAGGTCTTCGTCGTAGACCGAACCTTCGGTCATCACACGGGCCACCGAGAGGCGCAATTGCTCGCGGATTTGCCCGACGCTCAACTCAGGCAGCCGCGGATCGCCGCGGCGTGACTTGTCGAGCAGGCGCCACGATGCTTCGATCGCGCGCTCTCCACCCTTGACGGCAACGTACATCAGTTCACCTTTGCATGAGTTGTGCGCGGCAAGCCGATCAGCGTGTTGCCGCAGACGAGATAGCAATCGATGCCGCACGGAAACAGCGGCGCGAGGCCGGCGCGTTCGCGCCAGAAATGTTCGGGCAGACCTTGCGGCGAGATGGTGGCGGTGTGCTCGATGCCGGGGCCGCTCAGTACGACCTGCGGGCCGCCGCTCAGCGCTTCCACGCGGATCAGCAAGGTCACCGATTGCTCCGGCGTTTCCGCTGCGCCGAGCGAGAAGTGTTCGAGTTCGGGTAACAGCGCGGCGTCATGGATATAGGCAAACGCCGCCTCATGCACCTCGTCGACCAGCGGCGCGCCGGTATGAAAGCGCAGCGCCGAGGCCAAGGCTGCGTCCGGTTGTGCGAGCCAAACCGGCGTAGAGTAGTCGCACAGCGTGAGCAGCGCCGCCAAGGCCGCCAGATCGGCGCGTGAGCGGTGCGTGCCCGAGGCTTGTGCGGCCGGCAGCACGTTTTCCACGACACCGACCGTGCCGGGCCGCGACAGCGCGTCGAGCAGCGTGCGGAACACCGCCTGGGTATCGTGCACCGGATCGGCAAAACCGGGGGCGAGGGTGGACAGGGCAATCTGTGAGGAGTTCATCGCGTGTTTCGTCAGGTTGTCCATCAGTCGCCCCGCACCATCGTGAAGAATTCGACGCGTGTGGACGCGGCTTCGTGGCGGCGTGCTGCACGCCGTTCGGCGAGCTGGGCGGCGAGCGGTTCGATCAGTTGACCGTGCAAACGCGCATGCTGCCCGGGCAATTGCAGCAGCGCGTCCGCAATCGCGGCGAGTTCGGCGCGCCGGCAGTCGCGGCCCAGATGGCAGGCGACGCCCACTGGCGCATGCTCAGCCGGGCTGCGCAAGCGCAGCGTGGCACGGGTGACGGTGGCTTCGCCGAGATTGAAGGCGTCGCCGCTGCCGCCGACGCGGCCGCGCACCATGGCGAGCCCGGTTTCGGGCGGCCGCAGCCAGTCGAATTCAGGCGGACTTGCGCCATCGAGCGCGCGGCTCAGTGCGGCTTCAAGTTCGGCGCGCGGCGTATGCGCAAGCACGGCCATCCATGCGCGCCGCACGGCGGAGGAAGGCGAGGTGGAAGAGGCACTCATCGGGGTTCCTGTTGATCCTGCGAAACGTCATTGAACCATCTATTCATCTAAACGTCTAGACGTTTAGAAGTAAAATGGTTGTGCTTGCAGCGCACTCGTGTTTTCATATTTCCATCACGGCTTGCGCACTACAATGCACGTCACAACGAATATTTGAACTGAAGGGAATGACAGCACCATGACATCGAACGACACCGCCACGCCGGGCACGCAGCTCGAACGGGGCGCGGGCGTTGCCGTGTGGCGGCAAATCGAGCAGATTCTCGCCGCGGAAATCGCGGCCAGCGGCTTCGGTGCAGACGGACGCTTGCCGAGCGAAGGCGAACTGGCCAAGCGCTTCGACGTCAACCGCCATACCGTGCGCCGCGCCATGCTGGGGCTCGCCGCGCTGGGCCTCGTCAGTGTGGAACAGGGGCGCGGCACGTTCGTGCAGCCCGGTGCGATCGACTATACGATCGGCCGGCGCACGCGCTTTACCGAGAATCTGCGCCGGCAGCATCACACGACGGCCGGCACGATTTTGTCGACGACGCGAGTGAAAGCCGAGCCGAACGTCGCCAAGGCGCTGGGCTTGCGCGCCGGGGCCTCGGTCTACCGGATCGAGACGCTGAACCAGTCGGACGGCGTGCCGCTGACCTATGCGCGCAACTGGTATCCGGCGGCGCGGTTTGCGGACCTGCCCGAAGTGCTCGAGCGTACCGGCGGCATCACCAAGGCGCTGGCCGAATTCGGCGTGTCCGATTACCTGCGCAAGTGGAGCCGCATCGGCAGCGTGCTGCCGGAGGCGGAAGTGGCGCGGCGCCTGAATATCAACCGCCAGCAGCCGGTCTTGTGGGTCGAGAACGTCGACGTCGATCTGCAAGGCGTGCCGGTCAAATACGGTGTGACGCATTTCGCTGCGGATCGCGTGCAATTGATGGTGGAAAACGACGTATGAGCAGCGCGGCGTGGGTGGTGAACGGGGCGAGCGAAGCGTTCGAATGGTCAGCCGAAGCGCGTTTTGCGGTGTATTACGCACCGTCGCGCGATTGCTCCTGGTGGCAGGCGGGTTCCGAATGGCTCGGCGGCGATGTGGAGAGCGGCCTGGTTTACACGCCGCCACAGCCGCCGGCGCTGGCTCGTCCGCTGAGCGAGCTGACCCAGGCGCCGCGCCGCTATGGCTGGCATGGCACGCTGGTCGCTCCCTTTCGACTCGCTGACAGCGTGACGCCGCGCACGGTGCTCGACGCCGCGCGCCGCTGGGCCCGGCTGCAAATCCCCTTTACCTTGCCGGTCGAGGCCGCCACGCTCGGCGAGTTCGTCGCGCTGCGGCCGGCTGAACCCGCGGGCGAGGCCGGCATGCGCGAGTTGGCCTCGAGCGCGTTGCGTACGCTCGGCGGCCTGCGCGCCAAACCGTCCGCCACCGATCTGGCGCGCCGGCTGGCCGCCCCGTTGACCGAACGCCAGCGTGCCTTGCTGGTCGAATGGGGCTATCCGTACGTGTTCGACGAGTTTCGTTTTCATATGACGCTGTCCAGTTCGCTCGAAGCCGCGGATGAGCGCGCGGCGCTCGTCGCGTGGTGGCGCGAGAGGATTGCCGTACTCGGGCCGCTGGCCGTCGATGCCGCGGCGCTGTTTGTCGAACCTGCGCCGGGCGAACCCTTCGTGCTATGGCAGCGCTTGCCGTTTCAGACTGGTGGGGAGTGAAGCACTAATGAATGGCCGTTTGATCTATGTGATGGGTCCGTCGGGTGCGGGCAAGGATTCGCTGCTGGGTTTCGCGCGCAACCGGGTCACGAGTGAGCCCATCCTGTTTGCGCATCGCTACATTACGCGGCCTAGCGGCAACGGCGAAGATCACGTCGAACTGACGCTCGAAGAGTTCGAGACGCGCTCCGCACTCGGTCTGTTTGCCCTGGAATGGTCGAGCCACGGCTTGCGTTACGGCATCGGCATCGAGCTCGACGGCTGGCTCCAGCGCGGCTGCACGGTGGTGATCAACGGCTCGCGCCAGCATCTGGAGCAAACGCTCAGTCGTTATCCGGCGGCCGACGTCGTGTATGTCGACGCGGCGCCGCACGTGCTCGAAGCGCGTCTCGGTGCGCGGGCCCGCGAGAGCGCGGAACAGGTCGCGGCGCGTCTCGCGCGGCAGGCGCCGTTCTCGTTGCCGGACGGCGTGAATATGACCACCATCGATAATTCCGGCGCGCTCGAAGATGCCGGCCGTGCGTTCGTTGAAGTGGTGCGTGGCGCGGCGACTCACGGCCTTTAACTATATGGGCTTGACGAAGCACACTTGACGGCGTTCCATAGCGGCGCCACATCATTCGGAGTCCATCATGAGCGAAGCATCCCAACCCACCGGCCCGTTCACCGGAGTCGAAGATCTGGCGCCCGCAGCCGAGCGCTTGCGCGAAATCCGTCATCACATTCACCATCATCCGGAGCTGGCTTACGAAGAGGTCGCGACCGCGGCGCTGGTTGCCGGGAAGCTCGAACAATGGGGCTGGCAGGTAACGCGCGGAGTCGGGCGCACCGGCGTGGTCGGCACGCTCAAGGTGGACGGCGGCGTGCGCAGCATCGGGATTCGCGCCGACATGGACGCGCTGCCGATCATCGAAGAAACCGGCTTGCCGTACGCGAGCGGCACGCACGGCAAGATGCATGCGTGCGGCCACGACGGTCACACCACCATGCTGCTCGGCGCCGCGGAGCACCTGGCGAAGACGCGCCGCTTCTCGGGCACCGTTCACCTGTACTTCCAGCCGGCTGAAGAAAGCGGGATCGACAGCGGCGCGAAGAAAATGATCGAAGACGGCCTGTTCGAGCGTTTTCCGTGCGATGCCGTGTTCGGCGTGCACAACCATCCGGGCGCGGAACCGGGCGTGTTCCTGTTCCGCAAGGGGCCGTTCATGTCGGCGGGCGACAAGGCCATTATCACGATCGAAGGCGTCGGCGGTCATGCGGCGCGTCCGCACCTGACGGTGGACCCGGTGGTGGTGGCGGCAAGCATCGTGATGGCCTTGCAAACCATCGTGGCGCGCAACGTCGATCCGTCGCAACCGGCGGTCGTGACGGTCGGTTCGATGCACGCGGGCACCGCCAACAACGTGATTTCGAGTACCGCCAGGCTCGAATTGAGCGTGCGTTCGTTCAGCCCGGAAGTCCGCGCGCTGCTGAAAAAGCGCATCATTGAACTGGCCGAGAGCCAGGCGCAAAGCTATGGCGGCAAGGCGGTGGTCGAGTACATCGAAGGTTACCCGGTGGTCGTCAACTCGGAGGCGGAGACCGATTTCGCCATTGAAGTTGCCCGTGAGCTGGTGGGCGATGACAAAGTGGTCGCGCAGGCCGACATCCTGATGGGCAGCGAAGACTTCGCGTTCATGCTGCAACATCGGCCGGGCACCTTCCTGCGCCTCGGCAACGGTGTGGGCGAGGACGGCTGCATGGTGCACAACCCGCACTACGATTTCAACGACCGTAACCTGACGGTCGGCGCGGCGTACTGGACGCGGCTCGTCGAGCGCTATCTTGGGCAATGAATGCCGCGGTGGGTGGTGCAACGGGTGAGGCCGGCACAGGGAAGCGGGCGGGCGCCATGCGCCTTCCTTTTACCGTAACGAAGCAACGACGATTACCACGCAGGCCCGCAATGAGCGGCGTCACGCATGCAGTGGAATCCGGGCGGGCCGCCTAACCGCGCCGCGCCACCAGATCCGATACGTTCTGCGCGGCCTGCTGCAGCGGTTCCAGAAACGCCTTCACCATCTGCTTGGCCGAATTGCGCTGGGCATTGCCGCTGATGTTCATTGCCGCGATCACGCGCCCTTGCCGGTTGCGGATCGGCGCGGACAGCGAAATCAGGCCGCCTTCCAGTTCCTGATCGACAATCGCCCACCCCTGGCGGCGCACCTGGGCGATGATCTTTTTCAGTTCTTCCTTGTCGGTGACCGTACGCGGCGTATGAGCGTACAGCGGCGTCGAGCTTAGCGTGGCGTCGAGCGTTGCGTCGTCGAGCGCGGCCAGCAGCACGCGACCCATCGATGTGCAATACGCCGGCAGGCGGCTGCCGATCGACAGGTTGATCGTCATGATCTTGTGGGTCGGCACGCGCAGCACATAGACGATTTCGGTGCGATCGAGCACGGCCGCCGAACAGCTTTCGTGGACCTGCGCCGAGAGTTCTTCCATCACCGGTTCGGCCAGATTCCAGAAAGGCATCGAGGTCAGATAGGCGAAGCCGAGATCGAGAATCTTCGGCGTCAGCCGGAACAGGCGTCCTTCCGCTTCAACATAGCCGAGCGTCTGCAAGGTCAGCAGAATGCGCCGCGCTCCGGCCCGTGTCAGGCCGGTGGCGGCGGCGACGTCGGTGAGCGTCTGCTCGGGGCGTTCCGCGTTGAACGCCCGGATCACCGCCAGACCGCGCGCGAACGACTGCACGTACGAGTCGCCCGGCTTGTCCGGGGCGTCCGTGGCATCGGGCGCGTTGGCGGGATCGGCAGGAGACGCTTGCGGGGCTTTGCTCATAGACCTCAGGGAATGCATGGAGTAACCGGGCGTATCGACCACTTGCTCCGCCGCGGCGGGAAGCCGCGCGGGACGAAGGTGCCCCCGGCCTGCGCGCGGGTGCGCAGAAAGCCGTGAAGATAGCTTATGCCTTGGATTTCGCCAACCTCGCTGATTTTGTATCCGCGTGACGCCTTGGCCAACGCGGCGTGCACAAGGGCGATCCGCCCTTGGTTGATCGCCCGGCGCGTACCGGCGGCGCGGCCAGGGTTTTCGTGGATGCAAATTCTATCCGAAATTTGTATGATGACCCGATCACATGACCAGTTGAGAGTCGCATGTTCGAGAAGATTCCCGCCCGCGCACTGAGCGACACGGTTGCGCAGCAATTGCTCAAGCAGATCGATAAAGGCACCTTTGCGCGCGGCGGCAAGCTGCCGACGGAAGCGGTGCTGGCCGAGCAGTTCGGCGTCAGCCGCACGGTGATTCGCGAAGCGATTTCGCGCCTGAAGAACGAGGGCGTGGTGGAGCCGCGTCAGGGCAGCGGGGTGTTCATCGCGGCGCACGGCGCGATCCGGCCGCTGCGCATCGACTACGCAGAGGCGGTTGGAGCCGGCTCGGTGTTGCAGATCCTCGCGCTGCGCCGGGCGATCGAGGCCGAGGTGGCCTCCGAGGCCGCGATGCGGCGCAGCGACGCCGACATGATGTCGATCGACGCCGCCTTGGCGAAGATCGACGAGGCGGTCGCCGAGGGGCACGACGGCGTCGCCGAGGACGTCGCCTTTCATCGCGCCATCGCCGTGGTCACGGGCAATCCGTATTTCCTCAAGACACTCGCGTTCCTGAATCAGTACCTGGAAGCCGGCACCGTCGTCACGCGCCGCAACGAGGCACTGCGCGAAGATTTTTCGCGCCAGGTGCGCGACGAGCATGCGGCGATTGTCGCGGCGATTCGCGCGGGCGATCCGATGGCGGCGCGCAACGCCGCTCGCACGCACATGTACAACGCCGCCCGCCGTTTAGCTGAAGCCGGCATTTGTTGAGCCTTGACCGTTGTCCGTCGGAGGTGAGCGCGCTGGCTTGCCGGCAGCGTAGCCGCCTCGAACGATACGAATCTCACCCGGAGTAGAGCATGTCCAGAAATGTTGGAGTCATTGGCTTGGGAGCAATGGGGCTGGGTGTTGCCCACTCGTTGCTGCGGGCAGGTTTCAGGGTGCACGCGTGTGATCTGCGCAGCGCCGTGCTGGAGCGTTTCGCGGCGGACGGCGGCATTGCCTGTGCCAGTCCCGCTGAGTTGGGGGCACAGTGTGAGGTGGTTATCACGCTGGTCGTCAATGCGGCGCAGACCGACGCGGTGCTGTTCGGTGCGCAGGGTGCGGTGGCTCGCATGAAGCCGGGTGCGGTGGTGATTGCGAGCGCGACTGTCGCCCCTGACTTCGCCATCGACCTCGGCCGGCGCATCGAGGCCGCCGGTCTGCAGATGCTCGACGCGCCTGTCTCGGGCGGCGCGGCGCGCGCCGCATCCGGCGAGATGACGATGATGACCTCGGGTCCTGCCGCGGCCTACGCCGCCTGCGAGGACGTGCTGGCCGCAATGGCCGGCAAGGTTTACCGGCTGGGCGCGGCGCATGGTGTCGGCTCGAAAGTGAAGATCATCAACCAGTTGCTCGCCGGCGTGCATATTGCCGCCGCCGCGGAAGCGATGGCGCTCGGCTTGCGCGAGGGCGTCGACGCCGAGTCGCTGTACGACGTGATCACGCATAGCGCCGGCAACTCGTGGATGTTCGAGAACCGCGTGCCGCACATCCTCAAGGGCGACTACACGCCGCTGTCGGCGGTCGATATTTTTGTCAAGGATCTTGGTCTCGTGCTCGATACCGCGCGTCGTTCGAAATTCCCGTTGCCGCTTTCGGCAGCGGCGCATCAGATGTTCATGATGGCGTCGTCGGCAGGGCACGGCGGCGAGGACGACTCGGCGGTGATCAAGATTTTCCCCGGCATCGACGTGCCGGCAGCGAAGTCATAGCAGGGGCGCCGCCATGACCTCTTCATCTCCGCGGCCGCTGCTGGGCTGCATCGCCGACGATTTCACGGGCGCCACGGATCTGGCCAACATGCTGGTGCGCGGCGGCATGCGCACGGTTCAGACCATCGGCGTGCCGCGCTCGGACGAACCAGTGGCGGCCGACGCGCTGGTGGTGGCGCTGAAATCGCGCACCATCCCGGCCGCCGACGCGGTGGCGCAGTCGCTTGCCGCGCTCGACTGGTTGCGCGCGCAAGGTTGCCGTCAATTCTTCTTCAAGTACTGCTCGACCTTCGATTCGACGGATGCGGGCAATATCGGCCCGGTTGCGGATGCGTTGCTCGATGCGCTGTCCGGCCCAGGCTCGGGCGGGCAGACGCATGGCAGCGCTGAAGCTTTCACGATCGCTTGCCCGGCGTTTCCGGAGAACGGCCGCACGATCTACCGCGGCCATCTCTTCGTCGGCGACGTGTTGCTCAACGAATCGGGCATGGAGAACCATCCGCTCACGCCGATGACCGACGCGAATCTCGTGCGCGTCTTGCAGCGGCAGACGGCGTCGAAGGTCGGGCTCGTGCGTTATGACCGCGTCGCGCAGGGTGTGGAGGCGGTGCGCGAGTCGTTTGACGCGTTGCGGCGCGACGGCGTGCGCATGGCGATCGCGGACGCGCTTTCCGACGCCGATCTGCATACGCTCGGCGAGGCCTGTGCGGATCTCAGGCTGATCACGGGAGGTTCCGGCGTCGCGCTCGGCTTGCCGGCGAATTTTCGCCGTGCCGGGTTGCTGGTCGGGACGGCGGATGCGGGGCAGTTGCCGCGCATCGAAGGCCGCTCGGTCGTGCTGGCGGGCAGCGCCTCGAAAGCGACCAATGCGCAGGTCGCAGCCTGGCGCGTAAGCCGGCCTGCGTTTCGGCTCGACCCTCTGGCGGTTGCGCGCGGTGAGCCGGTGGTCGAACAGGCGCTCGCGTTTGCGCGTGAGCACTTCGGCGCCGACCAGCCGGTGCTGATCTATGCCACTGCGACGCCTGACGAAGTGAAGGCCGTTCAGCGCGAGCTCGGCGTCGAACAGGCAGGGCACCTGGTCGAAGGCGCGTTGGCCTCGATCGCGCGCGGCATGCGCGAACTGGGCGTACGCAAGTTCGTGGTCGCCGGTGGCGAGACTTCGGGGGCCGTCGTTCAGGCGCTCGATGTGCACACGCTGCGCATCGGCGCGCAGATCGATCCGGGCGTGCCGGCCACCGCGACCACCGGCGATACGCCGCTTGCGCTCGCGCTCAAGTCCGGCAACTTTGGTACGACCGATTTCTTTGCCAAGGCATTGCGTCATCTCGACGGAGCGGCGTCATGACATTAGGAATCCACAGCGGTGAAGAGGCAAGGATTCGCGAGGAAATCTGCGCCACGGGCGCGAGCTTGTATCAGCGCGGCTATACCGTGGGCACCGCCGGCAATATCAGCGCCCGTCTCGACGACGGCTGGCTGATTACGCCGACCGATGCCTGCCTCGGCTGGCTCGATCCTGCCGAAATTGCCAAAGTCGACCTCGCGGGCAATCCGGTGTCCGGCGGCAAGCCGTCGAAGACACTGGCGCTGCATCGCGGCATCTACGCGCGCAATGCGCAAGTCCGTGGTGTCGTGCATACCCATGCGACGCACCTGGTTGCCTTGACGCTGGCGGGCGTGTGGAGCGAAGCCGACGTGCTGCCGCCGATCACCCCGTATTACGTGATGAAAGTCGGCCATGTTCCGCTGATCCGCTACCGGCGCCCGGGCGATCCGCAGGTGGCCGAGCAGATTGCCGCGCTCGCCGACACCGTGCGCGGCGTGCTGCTGGAGCGGCTCGGGCCGGTGGTCTGGGAGCGCTCGGTGGCGCAGGCGTCGTACGCACTGGAAGAGCTCGAGGAGACGGCGCGCCTGTGGCTGATGACGAATCCGCGGCCGGCGCCGCTCGATGCTGCGGCGCTTGAAGAATTGCGCAGCGTATTCGGCGCGTGCTGGTAGCGCCGGCTAACTGAGACGTGGCGAGACGTGACGCGGCCCGCAGCCCGATCTTGCGACGCGACTGAGACTGATACCCATAAAGCCCGATGGCTGCCGCAGGCATACCGTCGCAGGCGTTCCATCAAAGGAGACAATGCATGAGTTCTTACCAGGCGGCTTCCATCCGACCCGACGGCCTCGCTGCACAGGCCACCGGACAACCCGGCACGGCTGAAGTCGAACGCACGTACAGGAAGGTGTTCTGGCGTATCGTGCCGTTCCTGATGCTGTGCTATGTGGTCGCGTATCTCGACCGGGTCAACGTCGGCTTCGCGAAACTGCAGATGTCGACGGATCTCGCGTTCAGCGAAACGGTGTTCGGCCTCGGCGCGGGCGTGTTCTTTATCGGTTACTTCCTGTTCGAACTGCCGAGCAACATCCTGATGCACAAGCTCGGCGCGCGCATCTGGATAGCGCGGATCATGATCACGTGGGGCCTGCTTTCGGCAGTGTTCGTGTTTGTGAGGACGCCTGCGCAGTTCTATATCCTGCGTTTCCTGCTCGGGCTGGCCGAAGCCGGTTTTTATCCCGGGGTGATCCTGTACCTGACCTACTGGTTTCCGTCGCATCGCCGCGCGAAGATCATCGCGGTGTTCATGTCGGCGATTCCCGTCTCGGGCATTTTCGGCAACCCGCTGTCCGGCTGGATCATGCAATCGTTTCATGGCAATCAGGGCTTTGCCGGCTGGCAATGGATGTTCCTGATCGAAGCGATCCCCGCTATCGCGATCGGCATTGCGACGATCCTGTACCTCGACAACGGCATTGCCAACGCCAAATGGCTAAGCGAGCGCGAGAAGCGCTTGCTGAGCGACGACATCGCCGCTCAGCAGCAAGAGAGAACCCGGACGCATTCCGTTGGCGCGGTATTCCGCGATCCGCGCACGTGGTGGATGTCGCTGATCTACTTTGCCTTCGTCACCGGGCAGTATGGCCTGACGTTCTGGATGCCTACGCTTGTCAAATCGACCGGCGTGACCGGGTCGTTCGAAATCGGGCTGCTGAGCGCGATTCCTTTCCTGTGCGCGATTGTCGTGATGAACGTCATGGGCCATAGTTCGGACCGGCGGCGCGAGCGTCGCTGGCATCTGATCGGGCCGGCGCTGTGCGGGGCGATTGGTTTTACCGTTGCGGCTTCGTTTGCGCACAATACGGTGGTGTCCATCGCGTTCCTGTCGCTCGCGGCGGCGGGCGTGCTGACCTGCGCACCGTTGTTCTGGTCGTTGCCTACGGCTTTCATGTCGGGCGCCACAGCGGCCGCCGGTATCGCCATCATCAATTCGATCGGCAATCTGGCCGGTTTCGCGAGCCCGTACATGATCGGTTATTTGAAGGATCTGACGCACAGCACCCAGTCCGGTATGTACGTGCTGGCCGGCATGCTGTTGATCGGCGCGCTGGCGGTCTGGTTCACCCCGGCGAAACTCGTCAACCGATAGAGACGTTCGCATTTGCCTGTCTGCCGGACGCGGGGCGCCCGGCAGTTCAATAGTAAAAGGAGTTGCTGCAATGCCTCGCTTCGCTGCCAATCTGACGATGATGTACAACGAGCACGGCTTTCTGGACCGTTTTGCCGCTGCGGCGCAAGACGGCTTCAAGGCCGTGGAGTTTCTGTTTCCCTACGATTTTCCGGCCACGGCGCTCAAGACCCGCCTCGCCGATCATGGCCTGATCCAGGCGCTCTTCAATGCGCCGCCGGGCGACTGGGCGGCGGGCGAGCGCGGCATCGCCTCGCTGCCAGGCCGCGAAGACGAGTTTCGCCGCAGCATCGATATCGCGCTCGATTACGCGCGCCAGCTCGGCAACCGCAAGCTGCACGTGATGGCGGGCCTGATCGCGGCGGGGCAGTCGCGCGAGCGGCATCGCGAGGTGTATCTGCAAAACCTCGCTTACGCGGCCCGCACCGCCCACGCGGATGGAATCACGGTGGTCATCGAGCCGATCAATACGCGCGACATCCCCGGCTTTTTCCTCAACCGCCAGGACGATGCCCAGGCGATATGCGCGCAAGTGGGCGCACCGAACCTGAAGGTGCAATTCGACTGCTATCACTGCCAGATCGTCGAGGGCGACCTCGCCGTGAAGCTCAAGCGCGATATGGCGGGCATCGGCCATATCCAGATTGCCGGGGTGCCTGAACGGCACGAGCCGGATATCGGCGAACTGAACTACCCGTATCTGTTCGATCTGATCGACCAGCTCGGCTACGACGGCTGGATTGGTTGCGAATACCGGCCGCGGGCGGGCACCTCGGCGGGCTTGGGCTGGCTCAAGCCGTATCTTGAGAAGCAGACCGATCAAGGACAACCGGCAAAATGAAAGTACTCATCACCGGCGGTGCAGGGTTTCTCGGCCAGCGTCTCGCGCGCGAACTGTTGGCGCGCGGCACGCTCAAGGGAGCGGATGGCGAGCCGCAGCCGTTGACTGAACTCGTGCTGCTCGACGTCGTCGCCGCGAGCGGTTTCAGCGATAGCCGGGTGCGCGTCGAGGTGGGCGATATCGGCGAGCGCAGCGTGCTCGAGGGCGTGATCGACGCCGGGACTTCGGCCATTTTCCATCTGGCCGCGATTGTCAGCGGCCAGGCGGAAGCGGATTTCGATCTTGGCATGCGCATCAATCTCGATGCCTCGCGCCTGCTGCTCGAAACCTGCAGGATGCGCGGCCACCGGCCCCGCGTGGTCTTTACCAGTTCGGTCGCGGTGTATGGCGGCGACATGCCCGACGTGGTGCGCGACGACACGGCGCTTAATCCGCAATCTTCATATGGAACGCAGAAGGCGATCGCCGAACTGCTGCTGAACGACTATACGCGGCGTGGTTTCGTCGACGGGCGGGTGTTGCGGCTGCCCACCATCAGCGTGCGTCCCGGTAAGCCGAATGCGGCGGCTTCGTCGTTCGCGAGCGGGATCATCCGCGAACCGCTGCACGGCGAGACCGCGATTTGCCCGGTGGCGGGCAGCACGCGGCTGTGGCTGCTGTCGCCGCGCAAGGCGATTGCCTGTCTGATCGCAGGACTCGAACTCGACGCCGCCGCGCTTGGCAACCAGCGCGTGCTGAACCTGCCGGGCATTTCGGTGAGCGTCGACGAAATGGTCGCGGCGCTGCGGGAAGTCGCCGGCGACGAGGTGGTCGAGCGCATCGACTGGCAGGCCGATCCGCGCATCGAAAAGATCGTCGGCAGTTGGCCGGGCCGCTGGGATACCGGCCGCGCCGAACGACTCGGCCTGCCGGGCGAGGCGAGCTTTGCGGACGTGATCCGCAGCTACATCGAGGACGAGCATCTTTCGCTGCGCTAACGACGAGGGCTACGCGGCGATGCTCTTCGCCGCTTTTCGCGGTTTCTCTCGCCGCCTTCAATCATGATCGGTCACCATCAACCGCGCTTGACATGGTTTCCTGGGCACGCCTATCATCATGGCTGATTGTTCGATACACGATCTCTTGTTCGTATATAGAACATTTGACATCCTCGTGATATGGCCGAGGCTGCATCCAACTGGAGACACTCATGACTGAAGCTTTCCTGTGCGACGCGATTCGCACGCCGATCGGCCGCTATGCGGGTTCCTTGTCGTCGGTGCGCGCCGACGACCTTGGCGCAGTGCCGCTCAAGGCGCTGATGGAGCGCAACAAGGAGGTCGACTGGAGCGCGGTCGACGACGTGATCTACGGCTGCGCCAACCAGGCTGGCGAAGACAATCGCAACGTCGCGCGCATGTCGCTGCTGCTCGCGGGTCTGCCGCAGGGCGTGCCGGGTTCCACGGTCAATCGGTTGTGCGGCTCGGGCATGGACGCGGTGGGCATTGCAGCACGCGCGATCAAATCGGGCGAAGCCGCGCTGATGGTGGCGGGCGGTGTCGAAAGCATGAGCCGCGCCCCCTTCGTCATGGGCAAGGCGACTAGCGCGTTTTCGCGCCAGGCGGACATCTTCGATACGACGATCGGCTGGCGTTTCGTCAATCCGCTGATGAAGCAACTGTACGGCGTCGATTCGATGCCGGAAACCGGCGAGAACGTCGCGACCGACTACCACGTGAGTCGCGCCGATCAGGACGCGTTTGCGCTACGCAGCCAGCAGAAGGCCGCACGTGCGCAGCGCGACGGCACGCTGGCGCAGGAAATCGTCGCGGTGACGATCGCGCAGAAGAAGGGCGATCCGCTCGTGGTGTCGCAAGACGAACATCCCCGCGAGACCAGCCTTGAGACGCTCGCCAAACTGAAAGGGGTGGTGCGCCCGGACGGCACGGTGACTGCTGGCAATGCCTCGGGTGTCAACGACGGCGCCGCCGCCTTGCTGCTGGCGAATGAAGTGACCGCCCAGCGCTTCGGCCTGACGCCGCGGGCGCGCGTACTCGGCATCGCCACGGCCGGCGTCGCACCGCGCGTGATGGGCATCGGCCCGGCGCCCGCCACGCAAAAGCTGCTGGCGCGGCTGAATATGAAGCTGGATCAATTCGACGTGATCGAGCTGAATGAGGCGTTTGCCTCGCAAGGCCTGGCGGTGCTGCGCGCGCTCGGCGTGGCGGACGACGATGCCCGTGTGAATCCGAACGGCGGCGCGATTGCGCTTGGCCATCCGCTCGGCATGAGCGGTGCGCGGCTGGTGACGACCGCGATGTATCAGTTGCAGCGCACGCAAGGGCGCTTTGCGCTGTGCACGATGTGTATCGGCGTTGGCCAGGGCATTGCGATTGCGATTGAGCGCGTTTGAGCTTTCACGCTAGAAGAAGGAAGCGCAACCCAGTAGCTTCCCGCTGTGCCGGGAACTAGCAATGGGTTGCAAGGCTGGAAATAGACAAACACCCCCGCTTGCGGGGGTGTTTGTCATTCAGGGACCGCATTGCTACAGGCGTGCGCGTCGAATTGGCTGGAGAATTGTCGAGTTTTGTCGTCTAACCGCGGCCGTGCCAAACCTGTCGGTTATGCTGCGTGCCCGCTCCGCGGCGGGATGGACTTCCCCGCCGGCGACCTGGGAAGGCGGACCTCGCGGTATGATTGCCGGGATTCTGCGTGCCCGAGGCGCAGCGCTGGCCGACCTCATCGGGTTTTGCACGGCGACGGCGGTTATCCGCCGGTACCGAAACCCTGTCAGTTTCAGACGATTTACTCATGCCTTTCCGGATTCTGCTCGTCGAAGACGATAACCGCCTGTCTGCGCTGGTCGCCGGCTATCTGCGCAAGCACGACTACGAAGTCGACGTGGTGCTGAACGGCAACGACGCGGTGCCCGCTATCCTCAAACGCCAGCCGGACCTCGTGATCCTCGACGTCAATCTGCCCGGCAAGGACGGTTTCCAGATCTGCCGCGAGGCGCGCGAGCAATTCGACGGCGTGATCATCATGGTGACCGCACGCGACGAACAGTTCGACGAAGTGCTGGGCCTCGAGTTCGGCGCGGACGACTACGTCCACAAGCCGGTCGAACCGCGCGTCCTGCTTGCCCGCATCAAGGCGCAGTTGCGCCGCGTGGCGGGGCGGGGCGCGGAAGTCTCCGGCCAGCCTGAGCGCTTTACCTTCGGCAAGTTCGAGATCAACCGGGCGACGCGTACCGTGACGCTGCCGGACGGCACCCGCCCGGACCTGACCTCTGCGGAATTCGACCTGCTGTGGGCGCTGGTCAGTTGCGCAGGCGAGGTGGTGAGCCGCGACGACCTGATGCGGCAACTGCGCGGCATCGAGTTCGACGGACTTGACCGCACTATCGACGGCGGTATTTCGAAGCTGCGCCGCAAGCTGCATGACGATTCGGGCACGCCACAGCGTATCAAGACCGTGCGCGGCAAGGGGTATCAATTCAGCAAGGTGGCGTGGGAATAGCCGCCATAGCGGCGCATCTTCCACTCACGCAAGCGGCGCCACTGTAGCTTCACTTCCACTTAGGCACGAAGAGCCAACTCAGCTTCAGGACTGCACCACCACGGCCGGCAGCCTGATATGAGCGCGCCCGCGCCGACAAAACTCCACAGAGACTCGCCTCAAATCTACAGTCACGCGTGCGTCGCGTCGCTAGTATCGCAAGCTTGTTTACTTCAAAGCCTGCGTCATGCCCGCCCGCGCCTTACCTCTCTCGAAACATGCAGTTTTGATGATTCACGGCTTGGGCGGCACGCGTCACGATTTCGGCTCGCTCGACCGCAAATTCGAGCAGATCGGCTGCGATGTGTATCTGCCGTCGTTGCCGGGCCACGGCTCGCGTCCCGACCAGTTGAGCGGCGTCAGCCTGCGCGACTACATGCAGCTATTGAGCCGTACGTATCGCGATCTGATCGGCCGCTACGAACGCGTCGATGTCGCCGGCATTTCGATGGGCGCCTTGCTCGCGGTGATGTTGAGCGCCCGTGAGCGCATGACCCGCGGCCGCCTGATCCTGCTGTCGCCGCCGCTCTTCCTCGACGGCTGGGGCGGCTCGCGGCTGCAGCCGCTGCGCTACCTGCTGTACTGCGTGCCCGGCCTGCGTCGCCTGATCCGGGTGCCGGAGGGCGAGCCGTTCGGCATCAAGAACGACCGTATCCGCAACCTGATTCGCCGTGCGCTGCAAAAGGGCAGCGGGGTTCACTATCCGTATGTGCCGCTTGCCGCCATCGCCCAGGTGGACTGGATGCGCTTTGCGGTCAAACGCGCGCTGCCGCAGGTGGCCTGCGAAACGCTGGTGATGCACTCCGAAGAAGATGAAGTCACGAGCATCCGCTCGGCCGAATTCGTCTGCGAACATCTCGGCAGCCGCGAGGTCACGCTCGTGCGCCTGACCGACAGCTATCACATGATCACGCTCGACAACGAGCGCGATACCGTTGCCGATCGTACGCTCGCGTTCGTGCAGCGTCCCGGTATGCTAACGTGAGCCCCGCGCGGGCTGAACGAACCCGAACCCGAAGCCGAAAAGGCTGAACGGCCTCCTCTGGACGGCGCGCGCCTTTTCTCCGACGTTCGTGACCATGAATCCTGCCGCACCCAAACTTTCCGCTTTCCGCTACCTCAAATGGCGCTGGCTGCACTTCCGCCGTTCCTGGACGGATACGCGTGCCGACCGCATGCCGAACTGGTCGAGGCTCTATCTGCGCGCCTATCTTCGTCTGCTGGGTCTGGCGTTGGTGGTGGCCGTGGCTCCGTTGCTTGTCTTATCGTCCGGGCTGACGGTGGCCGTGGTCCGGCACGGCTTCGCGGCGTTGCCGGGCGGCATCGTACTGGCCCTGCTGGTGGTGTTCGGTGCGCCGGCCGTGGTGGCGTACCGCTGGATGCGGCCGGTCTGGGTCGATCTGGTGATGGTGCGCGAGCGCGCCATCGATTTCACCGGCGGCCGCTTCAACACCCGCGCACGCGAGTCGTACAGCACGATCATCGGGCCGCTCGCGCGCACGCTCAATGCGCTGGCCGAGCGGATGGAACGGCTGATCGCCGCGCAGCGCGAGTTGACCAGCGGGATCTCGCACGAACTGCGCACGCCACTCGCCCGCGTACGTTTTGCGCTGGAGGTGTTGCGCGAGCCGGGTTCGGCCGCCGAGTACGACAGTGCTCTCGCGAGCATCGACCAGGACGTGACGGAACTGGACGAGCTGATCGACATGAGCCTCACCTATGCGCGGCTCGAATACAGCTCGCTGCAATCGAATCTTGAACTCACCGTGCTCGCCACTTGGTTCGACAGCCAGGTCAACGACGCGGCGCTGCTTTATACCGAGAAAGAAATCGTCTCGCAGGTCGAAATCGACCCGGCGCTGCGCGTCGTGATGGACAAGCGCCTGATGTCGTATGCGATGCGCAACCTGCTGCGCAACGCCAGCAAATACGCGCGCTCGCGGATTCTGGTCGGGCTTGCGGTGCGGCACGGCAACGTCGAGATCTTCGTCGAAGACGACGGCGCGGGCGTGCCGGACAGCGAGCGCGCGCGCATTTTCGATGCATTCGTACGGCTCGACCGGCACACCGGCGGCTACGGCCTGGGCCTTGCGATTACGCAGCAGGTCCTGCGTGCGCACAACGGCCGGATCGCGGTCACGGATTCCGTGACCTTGCCGGGGGCGCGCTTCGAAATCAGTTGGCCCGCCGGCACCGCTTAATACGTGTGGCCGAGCTGGATGTAGAAGTTGTTGCGCCCGCCAGGCGCGAACGCCACACCCAGATAGATCGGTCCGAACGAACTGGTCGCGCTGGTGAAGAACGTGATGCTGCGTTTGATCGGCCCACCGCCGTATTGAATCTCGCCGTCCCACACGTTGCCGGCTTCGAGGCTCAGGCCGGCGAACAGGGCGTGGATGGGCGAGACGGTAAACGTCGTGAGCTGATTCATGTAGGTGACCTGGCCGAAGAGCATCGAGTTGCCTGCCAGTTGATCCGCAGCATAGGCGGACAGATGCTGGAACCCGCCGAGCATGAAGCCGAACGGATTGACCGGGTTGGTGTTCCCGAAGTCCTTGCCGGCCTCGATACTGGCGTTGATGCTTTGACGGCCGTAGCTGGCGGCCACCAGCGCCTTGCCGTAGACCTCGGTGAAGGTGTTCTGCGGTTGCGCGAACAGTGACCGTTCCCCGCGCATCTCCAGGTAATAGCCCTTGCGCGCGAACAGCGGATCGTCGAGCTGGTCGATGACGAGACGCGCGCGCACCGTGAACTCGCGACCGTAGATGTCGGGATACTCCAGTTGGAGATTGCCGTTCTGATCGTAGTACTGCCCGTTGTATTGCGGCGAGGCGAAACCATGCGCGTACGCCACCCCCACCCGGAAGTCGCCCAGGTTCGCGAGCGGCAGGCCGAAGTCGAGGCCGGCGCGCTCCGTCTGCTGCTGGTACTGCGTGAGCTTGATATACGGATCGTCCTGGAACACGTTCGCGTAGCTGCGCTGGAACTCCACATACGGCGCGACGTAATAGCCGAACGAATACGAGAGCGGCTGGCGCAGTTCGGCGTGCAGCGCGAGCATGTCGCTGCCCACCGTGCCGTCGATCAATCCTTCGAGCCCCGATGACGTCAACCATGGCCGGCGGTAGCCCACGTGCAGGCGGAAGCCGCCTTCGTCCGAGGAGCTGGCCGACAGGCCGAGCCCGAACAGCAGGAAGTTGGGCCCCCACGACCTGTCCTGGGCATCGACGATCAGGGTGTTCTGATCGCCGTCGCTGACCAGCCGCTGTGTCACGTTGTCGAAGTCGCCTGCCGTCGTGAGTGCGAGCAGGTTCTTGTTGAGCGCCTTCGGATCGTAGAGGTCGCCGGGGTGAACGTGCAGCGCCTCGACAATGCGCCGCTCGGGTACGGCGCCGTGCGAATTCACCACGATGCGGGTGATCCGTACCGGCTTCGCCGCGGGCGTCATGTGCGCAGCGCGCCAGGCGGCGTATTGTTCCGGCGTCAGCGCGAGGTGCTGCAGCCTCGGCAGCGCGGCGCGGGCGGCGGCCTCTCCGGCGGCGATCGCCTGTGGGGCGTTGGCGAAGTCGGTGAAGCTCAACGGCCCGAGCGCCGGTTCGATCAGCACGTCGCCGGCGCCGAGCTGTTCGCGCTGGCGCGCGACGTTCTGATGAATCAGGATGCCTATCATCTGCTGCATGACGTCGGCGGGGGAGGCGAGCGCGTCGAGCGGCCGCAGCGGCGAGCCGATGTCCACCGCGATCACTTCCTGCGCGCCCATGTCGTGAGCGGTTTCGATCGGCAGATTGCTGACGAGGCCGCCGTCCACCAGCGTGCGGCCGTCCACCACGGTCGGAGCGAACAGGCCCGGCAGCGCGATGCTGGCGCGAATGGCCTGCGGCAGCGAACCGTGATTGAGCACCACCTTCTGACCGGTTTGCAGATCCGTGGCGATCGCCCGGAACGGAATCGGCAACTGGCTGAACGAGGTGTCGCCCGGCACAGCGGCGGTCCAGTCCTGCAGCAAGGCCTGCAGGCGATTGCCTTGCACGAGCCCCGCCGGCAAGCGGAAGCCGTTGCTGCCGAAGCCGGCCGAGAGGCTGCCCGCGTAGAGTTGCCCGTCTTCGCGTTGCGACTGGGGCAGATCGGCGCGCTCGATGACGTCGAAGGCGATATCGGCCAGGTTGATCTGGGCGAGGCGTGTTTCCATCTCCTGCGCAGTCATGCCGCTCGCATACAGGCCGCCCACCACCGAACCCATGCTGGTGGCGGCGATGCAGTCGACCGGGATGCGGTTTTCTTCGAGTACCTTCAGCACACCCAGGTGAGCGTAGCCGCGTGCGCCTCCGCCGGACAGCACGAGTCCGACAGAGGGCCGGCCGGCCGGTCCGCCCGCCACCGTGCAGGCGGTGTCCGCTGCATGGGCGGATTGCAGCAAGGCCGTGAGGCCGAGCACCAGCAGCGCAGTCGTGCAATGCGAGCGGTGTTTCGTATGGCTGGGCCTTGTGTATGCCGCCGTCTCTGATTGTTTTTGGCTCGCCACCGCTCGGATCATCCGCTTCACGACTAGAGGAAAAACCGAGAGGTTACATGGTTTTACGGCCAATTACAGAGGTTGCTGCGGGGTCGCTCAAGAAAGGGAAATGTAGGGTGCGCGAGGCCACTTTGTCCGGCCCGATTCGGTGGGCATCAGATGCCGGTATGCCGTGCGTGACGATCCATGACGGGACGTTGTGCCAGTCCCCGTTGCGGCCCTTAACGCGGCTACAATGCCCGTGAAATCGTCCTTCCGTTGGCCGGGCACGGGCGCGCGGCCAGTGCGGGAATAAAAACGACATCGGGGCAGTCTGCTCAGTGTCGGTCACGTAGAGGGGTTATCGCAGGGATTTCACAATGACCGATCCACTCATCGCGAAGCGCTTCGAGTCGCTGGTATTGCCGCACATGCACTCGGCCTTCAATGTTGCGCGCTGGTTGACGCATAACGACCAGGACGCCCAGGACGTCGTTCAGGAGTCGTACCTGCGCGCGTTCCGGTTCTTTGGCAGCTTCCGTGGCGAGGACGCGCGCGCATGGCTTCTGAGCATCGTGCGCAACACTTTCTACACGTGGCATCAGCAGAACCGGGGTCATGCGGCGCAGACCACCGAGTTCGAGGAGGACCTGCATAGCCTCGAGACCGATAGCGCGCAGCATGACGACAGTCCTGAGGCGTGCCTGATTCGCAGCCAGAGTCGCAAGCGGGTGCACGACGCGCTACGGAGCTTGCGTGTGGAATACAGGGAGGTCGTGGTGCTGCGGGAGCTGGAAGATTTGTCGTACAAGGAAATTGCTGTGATCGTGGGCATTCCCATGGGCACGGTGATGTCTCGCCTCGGGCGCGGCCGCCAGCAACTCGCGGCGCTGCTCGCACCGACGGACCAGGAGGCGTGATGGAGCACGAACAGGCTTTTGAACTGCTGCCAGGTTATATCGACGAGGAATTGAGTTTGTCCGAGGCGCTCGAATTCGAGCGCCACCTCGCCGGCTGCCCGCTGTGCAAGCAGGCTTATGAGCAGCAGCGCCAGGTCAGCACGCAACTGCGCCAGGCGGATTTGCATTGGCAAGCGCCACCGGAACTGGCGCAACGCATTCGCGCTGCCCTGCCGGGGCGGCCTTCGCTGTGGCAGCGTTTCGCCGCATGGCTGGGCGGGACCGGCGCTTTTGGCGGCGGCGCAGGGACGGGCGGCGGCGCCGCACGGCTCGGCTGGGCGCCGGCCGGCGCGATGGTGTTGAGCCTCGTGGCGTTGACGTGGAGCGCGGGGCTCTACTTATCGATGCCCGCCGCGGATACGCACCTGACGCAAGAACTGGTGGACAGCCATGTGCGATCGTTGCAGTTCGATCATTTGTATGACGTGATTTCGACGGACCGCCACACGGTCAAGCCGTGGTTCGACGGCAAGCTCGACTTCGCGCCGCCGGTGGTCGACCTTGCGCAGCAAGGGTATCCGCTGGTGGGTGGCAGGCTCGACTACCTGAACGGACGCGCGGTCGCGGTGATGGTGTACCGCTACAAGCTGCACCCGATCAATCTGTATGTCTGGCCGGGCAATGACGCGAGCGCCACACCGCAGATCAGCGAGCGGCAGGGCTACCATCTTGCGCACTGGAGTGCCGCGGGAATGAATTACTGGGTCGTCACCGATGCAGGTGGAGCCGAGCTCGATGGTTTCATTACGAATCTGCGCGCGCATCCCGCTTCCTGACGGTTGCGGCGCAGCCAGATGCGGTTCGACAAAATAGATCAGAGTGCCCCCTGACCTGCCGCTTACGCGTCAGGCCCCCCGAGGGGGTCAAGGAAACTTGGGGCGGCCCGGCGTTTCCTTGAGGACTCGTGGAATAAACCGCGTGACCCGGCAGTCTCCTCACTGAATCCAGTCAGGAGGCCCGGCGGATGAGCCGCCGGCCTACCTCCTGAACTTCAATCGTGAGGTCGCCATGCCGTCAGATCTTCCATCCAGTCCGTCGCGCCGCGGCGCGTTGAAGTGCCTCGCCTTCGGTGGCGTGGGCACGGTGTTTGTCCTTGCCGGCGGCATTCTGACGCCGGTCGAGCTGGCGCTGGCCGCCGGCGCCGAGGATGCCTCGACACCGGCCGGTGTGCCGCTGTTTCTGCAGATCAGCGACACGCACATCGGCTTTAACAAGGACGCCAATCCTGACGTGGCGGGCACGCTCAAGCGGACCATCGACTTCGTCAACGCGATGCCGGTCAAGCCGGCATTGACGATTCATACGGGCGACATCACGCATCTGTCCAAGCCGGAGCAGTTCGATCTCGCGGCCCAGTTGCTGTCGGGTCTGAATATTACCGAGTTGCATACGGTGCCCGGCGAGCACGACGTGACCGACGGTCCCGGCACCGAGTACTTCAATCGTTTCGGCAAGGCCTCGGACAACAAGGGTTATTACAGTTTCGACCACAACGGCGTGCATTTTATCGGTCTCGTCAACGTGATGCATTTCAAGCCGAACGGCCTGGGCGGCCTCGGTGACGAGCAGCTTGCGTGGCTCGAAAACGACCTCAAGGGCCGCTCGTCCAGTACGCCGATCGTCGTGTTTGCGCATATGCCGATGTGGACGATCTATGAGCCATGGGGTTGGGGCACCGGCGATGCAGGCCAGGCTATGAGCTATCTGAAGCGCTTCGGCTCGGTAACGGTTCTGAACGGCCATATCCACCAGATCGTCTCGAAGGTGGAAGGCAATATCACTTTCCATACGGCGCGCTCGACTGCCTATCCGCAGCCGACCGCGGGCGAGGGGCCCGGTCCCATGCCGTTGACGGTGGCGAGCGATCAGTTGCCGCGGATGTTGGGCGTGACCAGCATCAAGATCATGCGGCACCCGCTCAAGGCGACGCTCGACGACGCCACACTCGCCTGAATCGAAATAAATCAATGCTTGTGACAAAGGATGATAATCATGATTAGGAATGCTATGCGGCGCTCGGTGAGCGTTTCGCTCGGGGTGGTTCTGCTGCTGGCGGTGTCAGCCGGCTTCTCTGCCGCTCAGGCGCAGGAGGGGAGCGCCGTGATGATCAAGAACTTCATGTTTTCGCCGATGGCGATTACCGTCAAGAGCGGGTCGACCGTGACCTGGAAAAACCTCGACGGCGAGCCGCATGTGGTGGTCAGCGACACGGGCCTGTTCCGTTCTTCCGCGCTCGATCAGAACGACACTTTCCAGTACAAGTTCGATAAGCCTGGCGTCTATAAGATCTTCTGCGGCATCCACCCGAATATGCGGGCGACTGTTACGGTGCAGTAGTTGGTCCTTCAAACCCACGTCTCAGTGATGCGCATGGTGCGGGGCTGTCTGTTGCTGCGCCAGCTCGACTGCTGGTAGCGGCCGTTGGTACAGATAGCCTTGCCCGAACGGCACGCCCGCGTCGTGCAGCACGCGGTGCTGCGCCTCGGTTTCGACACCTTCGGCAATCACAACCAGATCGAAGTGCCCGGCCACGGCTACGATGCCCCGGATCAGGTCGGCGCCGCCGGTATCCGCCGGCGCCACGAACTGCCGGTCGATCTTGACGTAGTCGAACGGGAAGCGGCTCAGCAGATCGAGGTTGCTGTGCTGCGTGCCGAAGTCGTCGATAGAGAAGCGCACGCCGCGCGCCTTGAGCGTCTCGAAGATCGCGAGCACGCGCGAGCTTTTGCTCAACAGAAACCGCTCGGTCAACTCGAGCACGAGACTGATGCCTTCCGGCAGCGCCTCGGCGACCGCCAGCACCTCGGCCACGAAGCCGCGCCGCTCGAGATCGCGCGGCGCGATATTGACCGCTATGCGCAGCGGCAGCGCCGGCGGCGATGCGCTTATTTCCGCGGCCGCCGTGCGCAGGATAAAGCGCGTCACGTCGGCGAGCAGCGCGCTGCTCTCCACCTCGGCCATGAATACGGCGGGACTGACGGCGCCCCACTTGGGATGATTCCAGCGTAGCAGGGCCTCTACGCCAGCCACGCGACGAGTCGCAATCTCGACGATCGGTTGATAAACGACGTGCAGTTCGCCCTGTTTCAAACCGCGCCGTACCGCGTTGAGCAGCAGGCGGCGTGGCGCCAGCACGAGCAGGTAGAGCGCTGCGATGAGAGCGTCCAGCAGCAGACCCGCGGCGCCGAAGAGCAGTCCGTACTGCCAGCGCATCTGCTTGCTGAAAGCGGGCGATGCGCTCAGCTCGATCGCGAACGGCCACACGCTGGAGGCAACACGTGTTGCGTTGAGCGGCGCCTCCTGTGCGGCCGGCACGAACACGCCGTGGTCGGTCAGACGTCCGCTGCCGTCGATCGATAACGCGGCTTGCTGCGCGCCGTAGCGCAAGCCGTGAGCCAACGTATCGGCAATGTATTCGCCTTCGATGATGTAGAGCACGCCGTTGCCCGGACCCATCGCATGGAACATGGCGATAACCGGCACGCCCGGCTGGAACTGCGTTTCGGCGAGAAGGTTGAGGCTCACCGGCACGCCGGATCGAAACCGGTAGGTGGAGAGCGGCGCATCGACAGGTCCGAGGCCGGACGAACAATAGAGGCGCCCGTTTCGCACCAGCGTGATCACGCGTACGTAGCTGACGTAGGTCTGCAATGCCGACAACGCAGGCTGCACCTGCGCGCACGGCTGGCCGGCAAGGGCGCTCAGATCGGCCGCACGGCGCGAGCTGACGCCGCTCAGGATGGTGTCGACGGAAGTGGCGAGGTCGCTGCCGATCAGACGCTCGCGCGCGGCGACGGCACGCCCGGCGTAGTACTCGCCCGCGAGCAGCATGGCGAGCATGACGGACAGACCACACGCGATAACCGCAATTTGCAACAGGCGTGGGGCGATTCCGCGCCAGACGGGGGGCGATGGGGATGTTTTGGCGTTCAAGGTCTTGCCGGCAGTGTTCGACGAATCGTACATGGCGTCACGGCAAAAGAGGACGGAACCACGCCGCGGGCGCAGCACCGGGGGATAACCGGCGTGGTCGATTTATCAGATGATAGCGTACGCCTGCGCAACCGCTACCACCCCATCGGAGTTTCCCTTGGACATGGTTTTAACCCTTCGGGACGCAGGAAAAACGTCGATAACGTAGAAATGCGGCAAAGCTGAATTTAACGGCCAGAACCCGGCCTCCGAACCGGCTTTCTGCGCCCTCCAAGTGCGCCCGACACCGCGGCCCGCATGATGCGGCGGAAGGTCGGGCATTCCATATGACTCGGCGCGGGGCAGGCAGCAGCATGCCTCAGGCCGTCGCGCACAGCGCTCAGTTGACGGATCGTTCTGTCCAGTTCATCCGCCTTGGCCGACAGCATCTGCCGATCGATACGCGGCTGTCCCTCCGGCGCGAACATCAGCGCGACCTCATCGAGCGAGAAACCGGCAACACGCCCCAGCGCAATCAGCGCCAACCGGTCCAGCACGCCCGCATCGAACTGCCGGCGCAACCCGAGCCTGCCGCTGGAGGCAATCAAGCCCTTTTCCTCGTAGAAGCGCAGGGTAGAGGCGTTAATGCCCGAACGCTGCGCCACCTCGGCAATGTCTAGTTTGGTCATCGCTTGACCTCAAGTCGACTTGAACTTGCATAGTGTAGCTTCCACTTTCCGCGGCAAGCCAAGGACCAAGATCATGGATGACACATACCCGGCAGAAAACGGGCAGGCAGCTCATTGGAACGGCGGCGCCGGACGCGCCTGGGTGACGGCCCAGGCGTTGCTCGACCTCATGTTCAAGCCGTTTGAAGAGATGCTCGTCGACAGGATTGACGCTGTATCCACGAGGCGCGTTCTCGATGTCGGCTGCGGCACCGGCAGCACGACGCTGGCTGTGGCGCGCCGGCTCGGTGCAACAGGCCAGTGCCTCGGCGCAGACGTTTCCGCGCCCATGGTCGCCGCTGCCAGGGCACGTGCCGAACGGGAAAACTCCGCGGCACGCTTCATTCTTGCCGACGTCCAGACCCATGCCTTCGAGCCGCAGAGCTTCGAGAGGATCATCTCGCGCTTCGGCGTCATGTTCTTCGATAACCCGATCCAGGCCTTCGCGAACCTGCTTCGCGCCGCAAGCAGCGACGCCGAACTCGCATTCATCGCGTGGCGCAGCGCCACGGAAAACCCGTTCATGACGACGGCCGAGCGTGCCGCCGCGCCGCTGTTGCCGAATCTGCCAGTACGCCGGCCAGGCGCAGCGGGGCAGTTTGCTTTCGCGGACCGGCAGCGTGTCGCTGCGATCCTTGAAACCAGCGGCTGGACCGGGATAGATATTCAACCAATCGATGTGGAGTGCGTCTTGCCGGAAAATCAGTTGATCGACTATTTCACTCAACTCGGCCCCGTTGGTCTGTGCCTTCAGGAAGTGGACTCGCAGACGCGCAAGCAGGTCGTCGAAACAGTTCGCAGTGCTTTCGATCTGTATGTGCACGGCATGGACGTGCGCTACACCGCCGCTTGCTGGATGGTCAGCGCGCGTGCGCGGTCTGCGTAGGCTGCGCCAAAACGAGGGCGCGACGGTTGGCGGCGCCGTTCTATTTGAGTTCGGTTTCGTCGGCGAGCAAAGCCTGGTTCGCCGAGTCGACCAGCTTTCTCAGCAGACGGGTCAAATCCCGGCGTTCAGTCGCGCTCCATTCGGCAAGCACTTCGTTGAACAGCCGGTTGCGGGCCGTGCTGATGGTCTCGACCATTTCGCGGCCCGCCTTCGTCGTGACGGCTTCGCGGATCCGTTTGTCGGCCCGTCCAGGCCGGCGCACGATCAGGTCGAGCTCTTCGAGCCTGGCTACCTGGCGGCTAACCGTGGAGTGATCGCGGCCGACCAGATCGGCGAGCTCGACCACACCCAGCGGACCGTATAGGTCGACCCTGACCAGCAGCGGGAACAACGCCCGGTCCAGTGAAACGCCCGCTTTCTGCAGCAGTATCTCGTCCGGCTTCGGCCGATTGATGATGCCCACCAGGTCCATCAATGCCCGGTGCAGCTCGCCCGTCGTGTTTTGCATCTCAACACCTGTATGTGGTTTTGTGCACAGTCCGTGCATTTTACACAGGTGTTTCGCAATGCTCGTCACGCATCGGCGTTTGCGCGGCGGACAGGGCAGCCGGCAATTCCCTCTCCAGCAGCGTCATGATGGCGCGCGTCCTGGATGACATGGGCTGGGCACATAGCGCATTGAACTCGAAACCCGGCACGGTATGGTCAGGCAGAAGCCGAACGAGGCTTCCACTGGCGATAGCGTGTGCGCAAACCGGTTCTTGCAGTACGCCAATGCCCGCGCCCGCAACCAGCAATTCATGGACCGGACGCCAGTGGCTTACGCTGATAGCGGCGGTGACGCGCGCCGATATCAGTGACTGCTGTGCATCGAGCAGTCGCAATACGCTGTCGCCGAACAGGCCCATTACGCGGATAAACGGATGCGCCACCAGCTCGTCAGGTTGGGCCGGTATGCCGTACCGCTCCAGGTACGCGGGTGCCGCGACCAGCACGCGGCGCACGTGTCCGAGTCTTCGGGCAATGAAGCTGCCTTCGCCCAATTGCCCCAGGCGTAGGGAGATATCGACACCTTCGGTAACCGGATCGACGATCTGGTCGTTCAGTATCAGATCGATATTGAGCTGCGGATGCTGCTCGCGAATGTCTCGCAGGATGCCTGGCAGGATCATTTCGCCAATGCCCTGTGGTGCCGCGATGCGCAGCAAACCGCGCAGCGCGTGATCCTGCTGCGATACCGCGGCGCAAGCCTCCTCAGCCGCCTCGACGACCTGCTTGCTGCGTTCATAGAAGAGCTTGCCTGCGTCGGTGCACGACACGACGCGCGTATTGCGGCGAAGCAGTTTGACGCCGAGATGCTGCTCGAGCCGCTCTATGCGCTCGCTAACCGCCGGTTGACCAATGCCCAGGTCACGCGCCGCCCTTGACAGGTTGCCGCGTTCTACCACCCGTACGAAGATTCGCATCGCTGCCAGTAGGTCCATGGCCGGTATCGTATCAGCTTCACCAATAAGTGTTATCGGCTGCGCGGGCCTACCGGGGGGGACGGCCGGACGTTACCGTTGAGGCCACTCTGTTCCTCCACGTAGCGTTTTCATGTCCCAACTCAATCTCAAACTGCTAGGTCCATGCCTGCTTGCCATTGCTATCGATGCAATGGGCTTCGGGCTCGTCTATCCCATGATGTCCGCCATATTCGGCGATCCGCAGACTGGTATTCTGTCCGCGGACACGGGTCCTAAAGTGCGCAACTTCTACCTTGGGCTGGGCTACGGAATCTATCCGTTCTGCATGTTCTTCGGCTCGTCGCTGATGGGTGCGCTGTCCGACGGCTACGGCCGTCGCAAGATCATGATGCTGTGCGTTTCCGGTCTATGCGCGAGCTACTTCCTGATGGCGCTGGGCGCGTGCTGGCCCAGCGTCTGGCTCCTGCTGCTGGGCCGTGGCTTAAGCGGCCTGATGGCAGGCTGTCAGGGCATCGCACAAGCTGCCATTACCGACATGAGCACGCCGGAGAACAAGGCGTACAACATGAGCATCATGTCGCTCGCCTTTAGTGCCGGCGTGATTGTGGGCCCCGTACTGGGTGGCGTCACTTCGGACCGGACCGTCGCGCCGGTTTTCAGCTACGGCACGCCGTTTCTGCTGGTCGCTGTGCTATCGGCAATTTGTGCGATCTGGACGTGGCGTTCCTATCGCGACCTGGCTCTTGCATCCGGCAACGCACGTGTCGATCTCATGCTGCCGCTGCGCATCATCTATCAGGCTGCGATGCATAAACAGGTTGCGTTTCTGTCTATGGTCTTCTTTCTGATGCAAGTGGGCTATGGCCTGTATCTGCAGACCATCATGTTGCTACTGCAAACCCGCTTTCACTACACGACTTCGCAACTCGGTTTATTCAGCGGCTTGATCGGGATGTGCTTCGTCTTCGGCCTGCTGTTCGTGGTACGGTTGATGTTGCGGATCTGGAGCGTGGTCGACATCGCGAAGATCGGGTTGTTGATCGCCGGTATCTGCCAGATACTTTCGGCGCTGTTTCCCCAGCAGATTGTCTTGTGGTGCCTTGCCACCCTGGTGGGCTGCTTCGATATGGTGGCCTATACGACGATGTACACCGCGTTTTCCGACGCAGTGGATGAAGAACGACAAGGCTGGGCGCTCGGTGTCGCGGGTTCGGTGATGGCGCTCGCCTGGGTCGTGACGGGCTTGCTCACGAATCTGTTGCCGGTGTTCGGGGAGGTTGGTTTGCTGTTGGCCGGAGGCCTTGGCTTTTTGCTTGGCTTCCTGATGATGCTCGCATATGGGCGATCGCGAGCTGCCGCGCAAGCTCGCGCGACCGTATAGCAGCCTCGTTCATCCAGAAGGCCACGAGCGGCCGCAGCCCTGATCGGCTGCGGCTGCTTCGATTTCGCCGCTCGATATCTGCAAGGCTGTCGGCATCGCCCACTCGTCGCTCTATCAACTGTTCGAATCGGCGGGGGGGGGGAATTGCACGCACGATCCGGCAAAGGCGGCTTCGCCACGCCCACGACGTCCTGGCAAACACGAGCGCGTTGCGCATCTCTGTGGCGCAGGTTGCATGGCGTCACGGCTTCGAAGATGCCAAATACTTCAGCCGCTGCTTCAAGGAACAGTTCGGCTACACGCCGCGTGAAGCACGTGAAGCGCGTCTGTATGGGAACGTCCGTCCTGTCGGCGACGACCCGCAGCCGGTTCACGAATCAGGCCTGAGCCACTGGATGACTGCGTTTGTGGCCCACCCATGATGCAGCCCGCCGCTTATCACGCAGTAGCCTTGGCCCAGTTCACGAAGGCCGTTCCGGCTTCGCGCAAGACAGCCTCGCGAGAGGCCATGCCGACGCCTGGTGCATCGTAATAGACGGCGACGAGCAGTGGGGCGCGCCCCGGCGGCCGTACCAGTGCGTAGTCGTTCGTTTCTTCTTCGACGCTTGTTCCGGGCCGGTCGGCCGCCTGCCAGTCCGCGGGCAGAGTCGCTCGGATCCTGTTGAGACCGGGCTTGGCCGCGATCATCCAGTTTTCCAATTGCGTGCAGAATGCCGGGCTCAGCACATCGCCTAAGAGAATCCTCTGCACCAGCGTGGCAATCGCTCTGGGGCTGGTGGTGTCCAGCAAGCCGCTGTACTTGTTGGATTCGGGCTCATAGCGGTCCGAGCGCGTGACCGTATCGCCGAGGTCGCGAACAAACCGTGTCAGACCTGCGGGGCCGCCGACACTGCGCATCAGCAAAATTGCGGCGGTATTGTCGCTCACTTCCACGATGGCCTGGCAGAGCGCGCCAACCGACATGGCGCCCCGCGCAACGTTGGCTTTCGTCACGGGCGAAGTGAAAATGAGGTCTTTCTCCGTGTAGTGCACGAGACGGGCGAGGTTCTCCTTGCCGGCATCCACACGGGCGAGCACCTGCGCCGCCAGCAGTCCCTTGAAGGTGCTGCACATCAGAAAGCGCTCATCGGCGCGGTAACTCAGCGTTCGCCCTGAACCGGTATCGACGGCGAAGACGCCGAGGCGGCCGCCGTAGCGGCGTTCGATATCGGCTATCGGTGATTCGGATGCGTAGAGCGGGCCGCCGGCGCCCATGCCGAGGAGGAACGGCAGCCCAAGGATCAGGCTTCGACGAGTGGTGAAATGAGGCACTGATTTACCGTGTCCGTTCGTGAGCGATATTGCGGAAGCTGCCTATGGACGACATTCGTCTCAGCAGGTCAGCTTGCCGCACAAAGATCGCTTGCATCATACCAACCCGCGTGACGCACAGCACCTGTCACATCCACAGCCGGTATAACCGGAAGAACACGTCCTCGGACTTCACCCGCGATTGCCACGGCCGCAAGGATCGTCCGCTATGCATCCTGGATGCGGCCTTCCATCCAGTTAGCGTGGGCTTAGCGTGCGCCAGTTACGGCGAAACCGTAAACGCCGGGTTCGGGCTGACCGACAAGCTATTGACCTTGCAATTGCCGGAAAGCGGCTGATTGCTCGCGCTCAGCGTGTTGGTTGCATTGCTCCAGCTACCGTTGATCGTCGAGGGACCGCAATTCGCACCCAATACGCTAAACCCGACGTTCGCCACGTTGCCCGCCGTCGTACTGGTGGCGACGAGTTTCCATGGCAAGCCGATGATTTGCGGCACACCGCACAAGCCTCCGCCGGTGATCGCCACCGAATTGATCTGGGCGTAAGTGCCGTCGTTGCTGACCACGCCGCTAAGCGTGATGCCGCAACTGACGTTAGGAGCGATCGGCGTGCTGACGTTGATCGTGCCGGGCGCACTGAAGGAAGAACCCGCCGGTCCGATCGTGGCGGCTGAGACGATGGGGGAGAGGGCGGCACAAATGAGAGCGACAGCACCACCGCGAGCGAACGTCTTGATGAGCTTCATGATTTGCCTTCCATGGTTAAGTGGCAACGAAGTTGCCGGATATAGGCGCAATGCGGAGATGTTAAGGGACATCGCCACCTCGCCTGTTGACGAAGCGAACTTCCTTTATCCGTGTGGCTGTGTGCAACGTGATACGCACGGCCACACGGCGTCATTCGTTATCCTGAGGATCGGGTAGACCTTCAGGACATACGAACCGCATGCATAATGCGTTGGCTATTGCACGAATGCGCCGATTGAGAGGTAAGGATTGACGATGCCGGCTTGCGTCGGTGTCGTCGACGGGGTATTGACGCCGTTCATCAGCAATCCGTACACCGGCCCTGCCTGAACCATCACGCCGGTATCGCCGGCCTTGTAGATCGCGGTGCTGCCCGACATCAGCGGTCGCGCCGCAGTGACGTTGACGAGGCCAGGTTTCGATTGCGTATAGTCGAAGTTGAAATCGCCCGAGTCGACGGTCGTGAACGGGTCGATCAATTTTCCAACCGAGCCTTGAAACAACGTCGAGGTGTAGTTCACGCCCGGCGCAGTCGACGCGCTGCCGTCAATACAGGCGCCGGCGGAGGCATAGGCGGTCGTGTACTGGCCGTTGATCACCACGCTGCCTTGCACCGCGCTGCCGTATGTGACCACGCCGCAGGCGGATGCGCTGTTGGCGCCGATGTAGCCACCGGTCAAGGTGCCCGATGCCAGTTGCGTGGCGGGCGCAAGCAGGGAAATGCCGAGCTGGTCGTCCAGCACGGATGCGAAGGGATTACCCGCGCTGGTGGATGCATATCCGACGCGAATGATAACCGGCACCAGTTGACCGTTGACATTGCCGACAATCATGATGCCGTGAGCATTGTTGGTGCCGCCTACCAGTTGGGTGATCGATTGACCGACCGCGGGATAGTAGAACTGTCCGGTTGGCGGAGTGCTGACGAACACGTTGTCCGGCGTGCCGTCGGCATTGGTTCGCAGCGTCCACGGCGCACCCGTGGACTTGCACGAGTAAGTGGAGCTGTCGGGCACGCATGATCCGTCGGCATTGAAGGTTTCCGAGGCCTGGATCGCATCCGGCTGCCAACCGATATTGCTGCCCGAGGTCACGACCGGCGCACCGCTCTGAAAGCTGGTGCCTTCGGGCGTGACGCGGAATCCCAGTTCGTTGTACGTACCCGCGACTTTCGAGAAGTCGGTGACGGTCTGGCTGAAGCCGAGGAACGGGTACGAATCGAAGTTGCGCGCCGGCACTGCGCCGATCGTGTATCCAGGAAACAGTTGAACGCCGTTGAACTGAATGGAGGCGCCCGGAATGCCGCCTCCGACGATGCCCTCGCCGACGAACAGCATGGGCGGATCCTGCGGGTTGACGGTGATCGAATAGCTTCCGTCGGCGGTCGCGCCGTTTTCCAGCAAGATGGCGCAACGATTCTGTTCTGCGGTCAGCAAGGCATAGGGCGTGGTGGTCTTGTCGCTCGAATCGGTTACCTGGTACTGGTTGGGGTGCACGTATGAACCGGTAATGGTCAGGCCTGCTCGAGACTGACTGATCTGCCCGGCCGAGGTGGGCACGAACGATTCGACAAAGGTCATCTGATACTGCATCCTGGTCGAGTCGAACTGCACCTTGATGTATTCGCCGCTACCCGAGCCGCCCGTGTAGGTCGTCGAGTAATCGAGCGACTCGGGACAGAGCGGCTTGACGGCAACCGGCGTGGAAGAGGGCGCGCCCTGCGGCGTACAGGTGCTTCCGGTACATTGGGTGACGGAGACAGGACCTGGCGCGCCTGGCGAGCTGCCGTTGCATGCCGCCAGCAGCAAAGGAAATGCGAACGCGCTGATGATGAGGACTGCAAAGCCTCGCCTGCTTTCTCGATGCAGCATCATTTGTCTCCGTGGCCATGTTTTTATTAAAAATTAGAACAACATTCATTCATCCGGCATTCATGTGCCGGTTGATTAACTTCCGGTGGAAAGGCGTGCCAACCTTTATGCGCGGCGTACGCCACCGGCAAAAAGGTGAGAACGTTTCATACTGATAATGCAAAATGCATCGAAAATAAATTGAAGTTCGCAATATGCGTTGCGCTTTGCGAGTTGCCAATGCAGTTGCTTTCCTCGATAGACGTTGATGTCGTGGTGCATCGCACTCGTTGGCCGGGTATTCAGATAATTTGTGGGCATACACTAGCCCTACGAACCTTGCATGTACATAGAGTCTTTGATCCAAACACGCGGTTGTGGTCAGTGGTGCTTGAGATCGCTGGTCGGCTGCGATTTAAAACGCTCGCATGAATGATCTCAATTGGTCGGAATGCAGCTTGATCGGACGGCGCGATGCAATTGACGTATTCTGCTCTCCGAGGTTGACGGCTCGCACAATCACCCGCACGCTTGATAGATTGATTGCCGATTTGGTTCGCTGATAGGGGAGCTGCTATGCGGTCCTTGCGCAAGGCGGAAGAAACTGCTGCGATCTCGCTATGGAATTTCGCGGGATGGGCAATATGCGGATGCGTCACGATTGCGGTGACCCTGGCATTGATGGGTCGCTGGCCGGTGTTCGCGGCGGGAGGGACGACGCCGGTCGCCATACACGCGACGACGCAGATTCCTGACGTGCTCGCAACGGGCGGCGTAACCTCGACGCAGCACTCAACCCCTGAGCCGGCAGCCTCTGCACACCCGGGTATCGACGTGATGGCGCGACTCGAGTCCGCGGCACGCAGCAAGACAGCGGTGCAATTGGGACCGGGCACCAGCAACACGCTTACCGAAGCGCTGCAACGTGCGCTCTCGTATCCGAACTTCGGCGCGCTTGCCGCGCGCAGCGACCCGGAGGGTCTGGTCGAAGCCGCGGCTTGGGCGGATGCTTGCGAGCGCGGCGCGTTGTCTGCCGAGGAGGAAGGGCTGCGTTGCGGCGATGTGAAACTGCACGGCGAACGCTATGCCGACGACCTGCTCAAAAAGGCCGCTGATGCAGGTCAACCTGCGGCCGTGCTGGCGCTGGCGGACCGGTACCCGGACCAGTGGCTGGAGATTCCTTTGCCGAGCAGCGAGATGCTGGGCGACCGGATATTTACGCTTGCTTCGCGCGCCAACCCTGCCGCCCTGGCGATGCTGAGCCAGTTGTGCGCCGCCCCCGGCGCATGCGCGGACGGACTGCTGACGCGAAACGTCCTGGCGCTGCTGCAATTGAGCATGTCCGAGACCGGCACGTCCGACCCTGGCCAGTATCTGACGGGCACGGAGAGCGACCAGCGCGCAGCGGCCGAGCGAACCGCCCAGCTTCGTGCCGCGTTGCACTGGCCGTCTTGAAGGTGAAGCATGCGATTTGCCTGGGCCAGGAAGCGCTCACGCCCGCACAGAACGTGAGCGCCGCCACCGCTTGAGCTCAAACACCACCGATACACAGATACTTGATGACGACATAGTCATCGATACCGTAGTGCGAGCCTTCGCGGCCAAGTCCCGACTGCTTGACGCCGCCGAACGGTGCGACTTCGTTGGAGATCAACCCGGTGTTGATGCCGACCATGCCGTATTCGAGCGCTTCGGCGACGCGCCACACGCGGCTGATATCGCGGCTGTAGAAGTACGATGCGAGCCCGAACTCGGTATCGTTGGCGAGCTTGACGACTTCCTCATCCGAGGAGAAACGGAACAACGGCGCGAGCGGGCCGAACGTTTCATCGCGCGCGACTTTCATGGCCGGGGTGACATCGGCGAGCACGGTCGGTTCGAAGAAGCCATGACCGAGCGCATGACGCTTGCCGCCGGTGACGATGCGAGCGCCTTTAGCGAGCGCGTCTTCGATATGCGACTCGACCTTGAGCACGGCGGCCTCGTTGATGAGCGGGCCTTGCGTGATGCCGTCATCGGTGCCGCGGCCGACCTTCAACTGCTCGACGGCCTCGCGCAGTTTGGCGGCGAACGCGTCATAGACCTTGTCATGCACATAGAAGCGGTTGGTGCAGACACAGGTCTGACCGCTGTTGCGGTATTTGGAGGCGATGGCGCCGGCGACGGCAGCATCGAGATCGGCGTCTTCGAAGACGATGAAGGGCGCGTTGCCGCCGAGTTCGAGGGAGACTTTCTTGACGGTGGGCGCGCATTGCGCCATCAGCAGACGGCCGACGGCGGTCGAGCCCGTGAACGACAGCTTGCGCACGATCGGATTGCCGGTCATTTCGGCGCCGATGGTTTTGGGATCGCCGGTAACGACGCTGAAGATACCGGGCGGCACACCGGCGCGCTCGGCGAGCACGGCGAGCGCGAGCGCGGAGAACGGCGTGGCCTCGGCGGGCTTGACGATGATGGGGCAGCCGGCGGCTAGTGCGGGACCGACCTTGCGGGTGATCATGGCCGCGGGAAAATTCCACGGCGTGATGGCAGCGCAGACGCCGATCGGCTCTTTGGTGACGACGATGCGTTTATCGGCTGCCGGCGTGGGGATGGTGTCGCCATAGACGCGTTTGGCTTCTTCCGCGAACCATTCGAGGAACGAGGCGGCGTAGAGGATTTCGCCTTTGGCTTCGGCGAGAGGTTTGCCTTGTTCGGTGGTCAGGATGAGTGCGAGGTCGTCGGCGTTCTCGATCATCAGGTCGTGCCAGGCACGCAGGATGGTTGAGCGTTGTTTGGCGGTTTTGTTTCGCCATGCTGGCCAAGCCTTATTGGCCGCTTCGATGGCGCGGCGGGTTTCGGGTTGGCCCATTCGAGGGATTTTTTCTATTAGTTCTCCTGTTGCTGGGTTTTTTACTTCCAGGGTGGAGTCGTCGTCGGATTGGGTCCATTCGCCTGCTATGTAGGACTTTGTTTTGAACAGCGATGGGTCTTTTAGGTTTATCTGCGATGCGTTGGGGGTGGGCATTTTCTTTTGTTCCTTCAAGTTAAAGGGTTTTGCTGCGCAGGCCTCTTTTTGGTGGTCGTTCCTGTTGTGTTGGCCTTTCCTTGCTGTGTTAGTGGTTTATTAGCGTTGCCCCTGTGCGGGGCGGCACTTACTTTCTTTGCCGCCGCAAAGAAAGTAAGCAAAGAAAGCGGGCTGACAACCGCTAGCCTGTAGGTGTCCACCACTTAGGCCAACACAGAGTGGTCCGCACGAGGAGCGGCTCTCGCACCACTCGCGTTAGTGACAAGGCCATCATCCGTTCCAGCGTCGCGCTTCGCGCCCCGCCGTCGAGCATAACTCGTGCTGAAAATTCAGTAGGCATTCTAAATATGTGAAGTCGGTTCATTCACAAAATAGGACAACCTGCGCGCTCAGCGTTACCGGTAGCCCCGTAGTGCTAGACTCCGTTGCTGTTGCTGTTGCTGTTGCTGTTGCTGTTGCTGTTGCTGTTGCTGTTGCTGTTGCTGTTGCTGTTGCCTGCGCCTATGGTTTCCCTTGCATACCCAACCGCGACGCACGCAGTGCGGAGTGGGGTGGATGAGCGCTGTGCCACTAGCGTGGGTGGTGCGAGGGCAGGTCTTCGTGCGGACCATTCCGTGTTGACCTGAGTGGCGGACACCTACGAGCTAGCGGTTGTCAGCCCGCTTTCTTTTGCCTACTTTTCTTTGCGGCGGCAAAGAAAAGTAGGTGCCGCCCCGCACAGGGGCAACGCTAATAAATCACTAACAAAACAAGGAAAGGCCAACACCGTAAGCAAACCAACAAAGAGCAAGGCGCCGCAGGCAAACAACCCAACACCGCAGGCAAACCAAACAAACCAAACCCCAAACCAGCCAGCGACCCCAAAACAAACCAAAAAAAGAAGCCGCCAGCATGGCAAAAAAAAAGAAACTAGACAACCACACCTACAGTTTCCCGAAGCACACCCTCAAGCACACCGAGAGCCTCATCAAAAACACTCTCCTGCACAGTAAGCGGAAACAAAAACCGAACAACATTGGAATAAACACCACAAACGAGCAACAACAACCCGCGCTCCAGCGCCTTCGCCTGCACCCGCTTGGTGAAATCGGCATCCGGCTCATGCGTGCCAGCCTTGCAAAACTCAACCGCCACCATCGCACCAGGCCCACGTACATCGGCAATCTGCGCAACCTCACCCTGCAACGAAACCAGCTTGGCCTTGAGCCGATCCCCAAGCACCACAGCCCGTTCGCAAAGCTTCTCTTCATCAATAATGTCGAGCACAGCATGCGCGGCAGCAACAGCGAGCGGATTCCCCGCATACGTGCCGCCCAAACCGCCAGGCGCCGCCGCATCCATAATCTCCGCGCGACCCACCACGCCCGACAGCGGCATGCCGCCCGCCAGGCTCTTGGCAATCGTCATCAAATCCGGCACCACGTCGTAGTGATGCATCGCGAACAACTTGCCGGTCCGCGCAAACCCGGTTTGCACTTCATCCGCAATCAGCAAAATGCCATGCTCGTTGCACAGCTTGCGCAGCGCCCGCACGAACTCCGCAGGCGCCGGGTAGAAGCCGCCTTCACCTTGCACCGGTTCAAAAATGATCGCGGCAACACGCTTCGGATCGATGTCGGCCTTGAACAGGAATTCGATCGCCTTCAAGGAGTCCGCCGTCGTCACACCATGCAGCGGATTCGGGAATGGGGCGTGGAATACGTCCGCGGGGAACGGCCCAAAGCCGATCTTGTACGGCGCAACCTTGCCCGTCAGCGCCATGCCCATCATCGTGCGGCCATGAAAGCCGCCTGTGAACGCAATCACACCCGGCCGGCCCGTCGCGGCGCGGGCAATCTTGATCGCGTTCTCCACCGCTTCAGCGCCCGTCGTGAAGAAAGCCGTCTTCTTCGGATGGTCGCCAGGCGCGCGTTCGTTGATCTTCTCCGCCAGTGAAACGTACGACTCGTACGGCACGATCTGGTAAGCCGTATGCGTGAACTGATCGAGTTGCGCGCGAATCGCTTCGACGATCTTCGGATGCCGATGGCCCGTGTTGCACACGGCAATCCCCGCCGCGAAGTCGATAAAGCGCCGCCCTTCGACGTCCCACAACTCGGTGTTCTCGGCACGCGCCGCGTAGAAATCGCACATCACGCCCACGCCTCGCGGTGTGGCGGCATCCTTGCGGCTCTTCAGATCAGCATTCTTCACAGTCATCTCCTTCACTCCCGTCTTGGCAGAAGCCGCCCACCCGGTGCGGCACATGCTGCGACTATAATTAGATTTGGCTCCGGAGTTCAGAGCCATTTCAATAAAAATGTAGGAGCCACTTATGCGTGCAAGCGTTTTGTCAGACTGGCTGGCGCAGCGTCTCGACCGCGGCAACGGTCAGCCGATCTACCGCCAGTTACACCGCTTGCTGCAGCAGGCCATCCTGTCGCGCGAACTGCCTGCCGGCAGCAAGGTGCCGTCCTCGCGGCTGCTCGCCAATGAACTCGGCATCGCCCGCAATACCGTGACCCAGGTCTACGAGCAGCTTGTGCTCGAGGGCTACGTCACCTCCACCACCGGGCGCGGCACCTTCGTGGCCGATAGCGCTCCTGATGAAATCGTCGGCGCGCCCGACGCCGCGGCGCCCGCTGCGGCGCCGCAAGCGCTGCCCGCGCGGCGCGCGTTGTCCACTCGCGGCGCCCGGCTGATTGCCGGGGCGGGGGTGTCGAAGCGGCAGTGGGGCGCCTTCATGCCGGGCGTGCCGGACGTCTCGAAGTTTCCGGCGCGCGTCTGGAGCCGTTTGCAGGCCAAATACTGGCGCAGGTTGCGCCCGGACCTGCTGACCTATGCGCCGGGCGGCGGGCTCGCGCTGCTGCGCCATGCGCTCGCCGACTATCTGCGCACCTCGCGTTCGGTGCGGTGCACGCCGGAGCAGATCATCATCACGACCGGGATTCACCAGTCAGTCGACCTGGCCGTGCGCCTGCTGTCCGATCCGGGTGACGTGATCTGGACTGAAGACCCGTGCTATTGGGGCGTGCGCAGCGTGCTGCATGTCTCGGGACTGCAGTCGCGGCCCATCGCCGTCGACGCCGAAGGGATCAACCCTGGCGCCGACGATCTTGCCCGGCCGCCCAAGCTGATGCTGGTCACGCCGTCGCACCAGTATCCGCTCGGCATGGTGATGAGCCTCGCGCGCCGGCGCATGTTGCTCGAATATGCGCGGCAGCATCAATGCTGGATCATCGAAGACGATTACGACAGCGAGTTTCGCTATGGCAGCCGCCCGCTGGCATCGCTGCAGGGCCTGGACACGGCAGGGCAGGTGATCTATGTCGGCAGTTTCGGCAAGACGCTGTTTCCTGGTTTGCGGATCGGCTACCTGGTGGTGCCCGAGGCGCTCGCGGAGAGTTTCGCGACCGCCAGCGCCGAGCTGTATCGCGAGGGACAACTGCTGCAACAGGCCGTGCTCGCCGAGTTTATCGCGGAAGGGCATTTCACCTCGCATATTCGCAAGATGCGCACGCTCTATGGCCAACGGCGCCAGACGGTGCTCGATGCCGCCGCGCGCCGCTACGGTGACGCCATGCCGGCGGTCGGCGGCGATGCCGGCTTGCACCTGGTGATGCAACTGCCCGAAGGCGCCGACGATCGCGCAGTCGCAGCGGCGGCGCTGGAGCGCAACATCGTCGTGCGGGCGCTATCGGGGTATTACGCGCAGCCGGAGCAATCGCCGTCGGGTTTGTTGATCGGCTATGCCTGCGTGCCGGACGAAGAGATCGCGCCTGCCTTCAATACGCTCGCTGATGCGATCGACGCTACGCTTGTGCAGTTCGCCTGAGACAGCGTGCCTGAGATTGTGACGGTTGAGTGACGATATCTAAACGTCTATACGACTCTATCCGTGCGGGAAATTCGCCCCGGAGCGCGAGGCCGTGTTCCAGCAGCGATATGTCAGCCATGTGACACTAGCTGCAGGGCGTGCATACCGTCATCTAATATTGGCCGCGAACAGGCTATATTGCTGACAACAACGCGTGTGCCGTCCCCAATAACCTTGCAAATCACATTCGGCGTCTCCATGCAGGCTCTCAGCTTTCTACCCGACAGCTTCGCGGAGTACGAGGATCTCAAGGCGATCCTCGACGCCGGCAGTGCAAGCTTCGAAGTCAACAAGCTCTGCGAAGCGCACGTTCACGGCCGGACTTTTCCCGTCCTGACAGCGAGCATCGGTTCGAGCGATCCGCAGGCGCCGGCCATCGGGTTTTTCGGCGGTATTCACGGCCTTGAGCGCATCGGCACGCAGCTTGTGCTCGACTACATGCGCTCGCTGCTGTCGCGTCTCGAATGGGACGAACTGCTGGTGCGGCAACTGCAATCTATTCGTCTGATTTTTATGCCCATCTGCAACCCGGGGGGGATGTGGGCCGCTACGCGCGCCAATCCGAACGGCGTGGATCTGATGCGCAACGCGCCGCAGGACGCCGACGCACGCGTGCCGTGGCTGGCGGGTGGTCAGCGCCTCGGCGCCTGGCTGCCGTGGTATCGAGGACGGCGCGGCGCGCCGATGGAGGTCGAAGCCGCGGCGCTGCTGAAGCTGGTGGAAACCGAACTGGCCTCGCGGCCGCTTAGCTTCTCGCTCGATTGCCACTCCGGCTACGGCTGGCGCGACAGCATCTGGTTTCCCTATGCCCGCACGCGCAAGCTGATGCCCCATCTGCCGGAGATGTTCGTGCTGAAATCGATGTTCGAGCGTGCCCATCCGCATCACGGCTATGCCTTCGAACCGCAGAGCCATCAATATCTGCTGCACGGCGACCTGTGGGACTGCGCGTACGACCGTGCGCCGCCGGAGCACGTGTTTCTGCCGATGACGCTCGAACTCGGCTCGTGGCTATGGATCAAGAAGAACCCGCGGCAACTGTTCTCGCGCCAGGGCATGTTCAATCCGGTGAAAGCGCACCGCACGGCGCGCGTGTTGCGGCGCCATGCGAACCTGCTCGATTTCCTGACCCGGGCAGCGTTCGCCTCGCAGCGCTGGTTGCCGCAGGGCAGCCGGCGCCAGCAACTGCTGCATAGCGCGATTCAACATTGGTATCGGGCGGCGGGTGCATGAGTACGTGGATCCTGTTGCGTGGACTCACGCGTGAGACGCGTCACTGGGGCCGCTTCCCGGCCATCCTGCACGACGCGGTCAAGACCGATAGCTTGCTGCAGCTCGATCTGCCCGGCAACGGTGCGCTGATCGACCAGCGCGCACCGGCCCAGGTGAGCGCGATGGTCGGCTTCGTGCGGCTCGCGGTGACGCAAAGCGGCGTGCCGGGACCGTACCGGGTGCTGGCAATGTCGCTCGGCGGAATGGTGGCGACCGCATGGGCGCAACAGTACCCCGGCGAGATCGAGCGGCTCGTGCTGATCAACACGAGCATGCGGCCTTTTAGCCGCATGACGGAGCGCTTGCGGCCGCAAGCGTGGCCGGGGCTGCTGCGGGTGGCGGCGGACTGGCGTCACGGCCGCGACGCCGAGACGATCATCCACCGGCTAACCTGCAACGATGCCGAGGCGCGGGCAGACGATCTCGCCGCATGGATCGCGATCCGCGAGAGTGCGCCGGTGAGTCGGGCCAACGCGCTGCGTCAGTTGTGGGCAGCGGCGCGTTTCAGTGCCGGCGCGATGGCGCCACGCTGCGCCACCTTGATTCTGTCGTCGGCACATGACCGGCTGGTGAACCCGGTGTGTTCGGCGAAACTGGCGGTGGCGTGGAACGCTGTGCATATCCAGCATCCGTGGGCCGGCCACGATCTGCCGCACGACGATCCCGTGTGGGCAAGCGAGGCGGTTGGAGCATGGTTGCCGGAGGTCGCGGATACGCCGGGTAAGACGTTTTAATGCGCGTTTAATGCACGCGGTCCGGCGACCGCGTAGCCTGACAATAGATGGCGTCGTAGCGTTGCCGGACCGGACCCGTCACACTCACCAGGAGATCACCGCATGCCGTTACGTTTTGCTTTGAACCTTAACCCGCGTCGCCGCCTGGCAGGCGCTTTCGCAAGCGTCTCGCTCGCGCTCGCTTGCAGCGTCGTTTGCACGAGCGCCGCACTTGCACAAACCGGAATTCCCGCCGCACTCACACCGGGCGAAGCGACTCAAGTGATCGCCGCGCTCAAGGCGAGCGGCACGCAGATCTACGTCTGCAAGCGCGATTCGAACAACCAGTTGGCGTGGGTCTTCAAGGCGCCGAGTGCCGAGCTGTACGACGCGTCGGGTCAACTGATCGTCAGGCACGGTGCCGGACCTTCATGGGAAGCCAGCGACGGCAGCAAGATCACCGGCAAGGTATTGCAGCAAGCGCCGAATACCGATCAGCCTGGCAGCATCCCGCTTCTGTTGCTGCAGGCGAGCAATGCCGGCGGCCCTGGCTGGCTCGCATCGGTGCACTACGTCCAGCGGCTCGACACGCGCGGCGGCGTGGCGCCCAGCGGCCCCTGCACCCAGGAGGGCCAGGAAGGGCGCAGTCCCTATCTGGCCGAGTATGTATTTTTAGGCTGAGGCACCGCCTCCGGCCTGACACCTAGGCGTAAACCTCACCTGAAATTCGATGTGCCGACGCACCTCGAATTTCAGCTATCAGGTGCATAATTCGTGTCTCACGATGCAGTTGATTGCCGCCCGTTGTGGAGGACATCATGCAAGCGAAGAACGAAGAATCCGTTGCGCATCTGCTGAACGACGTCATCGAATTCGCGCGTGGGCGATTGCCGGAACCGGCCTTCGCCATCGTCGAACCCTTCTTGCGCCACTACTACGATTTCGTCGATTCCGACGATCTGCAAAGCCGCGCGATTGCCGACCTCTACGGTGCCGCGCTGGCGCACTGGCAAACGGCACAGCGCTTCGTTCCCGGCAGCGAACGGCTGCGCGTCTATAACCCCATCCTCGAGCAGCACGGCTGGCATTCCGACCATACGGTGGTCGAGATCGTCAACGACGACATGCCGTTCCTCGTCGATTCGGTCTCGATGGCCGTCAACCGGCTCGGCCTCGCGTTGCATTCGGTCGTGCATCCGGTATTTCGCATCTGGCGCGGCGCCGACGGCAGTATCGTGCGGGTCGGCCAGGGTGCCGAAGACGCGTCCGACACGCAGTCGCAACTCGCCTCCTTCATTCACTTCGAAGTGGATCGCTGCGGCGACGCCGCGAAGCTCGATGCGCTCAGGGACGATATCGCCAAAGTCTTGGGCGACGTGCGCGCGGCAGTGGAAGACTGGCCAAGGATCGTCGAGATGGCGCATGCCACCATCAAGGACATGAAGCTGCGCGAGACCAGTGTCGAAGGCACGGAGGCGCGCGCGTTCCTCGAATGGATGGTGGACAACCACTTCACTTTTCTCGGCCAGCGCGACTACGAACTGGTCTCGCACGACGTCGGCTTCGGTCTGCGGGCGCTGCCGGATTCGGGCCTCGGCATTCTGCGCGAGGCGCTGCGGCCGCCTGGCGCCGCCGATGTCACGCCGTTGCCGGCCGCGGCCGCGCAGATCATCCACGGCGCCTCGCCGATCTTCCTGACCAAGGCGAATTCGCGGGCCACCGTGCACCGGCCCGGTTATCTCGACTACGTCGGCTTCAAGCTGACCAGTGCCGACGGCAAGACAATCGGCGAGCGGCGTTTTATCGGCCTGTATACGTCGACCGCGTATTTCGTGTCGGCCGCTGAGATTCCGATCGTGCGCCGCAAATGCGCCAATATCGTGCGGCGGGCCGGTTTTCTGCCGAAGGGGCATCTGGCGAAATCGCTGGTCACGGTGCTCGAAACCTATCCGCGCGACGAACTGTTCCAGGCCGATGAAGACCAGCTCTACGACATCGCGCTCGGTGTGCTGCGTTTGCAGGAGCATCAGCGCACGCGCCTGTTCGTGCGGCGCGACCGCTTTGACCGTTTCGTGTCGTGCCTCGTGTTCGTGCCGCGCGACAAGTACAACACCGATCTGCGGCGCCGCATCGCCAACCTGCTGATCGACGCCTTCAACGGCGCGAGCGTCGAGTTCACGCCGTTGCTCTCGGAGTCGACCCTCGCGCGGATTCATTTCGTCGTACACGCCGAGCCGGGCGCCATGCCCGATGTGGACACCCGCGAACTCGAAGCGCGTCTTGTGCTGGTGACGCGCCGCTGGCAGGACGATCTGGCCGATGCACTGATCGACGCATTCGGCGAGGAGCAGGGCAATCGCCTGTTGCAGCACTACGCCGATTCGTTTCCGGCGGGCTACCGCGACGATTATCCGGCTCGCACGGCGGTGCGCGACATCGAACTGATCGAGCGCTTGCAAGGCGGCGAGCGGATTGCGATGAACCTGTATCGTCCGATCGAATCGGGCCCGCGTGCGTTTCGTTTCAAGGTGTACCGCGCCGGGCAGCCGATCGCCTTGTCGCGCAGCCTACCGATGCTCGAACATCTCGGCGTGCGTGTCGACGAAGAGCGGCCCTATCTGATCGAAGCGCTCGATGCGACAGGTGCGTGGATCCACGACTTCGGACTCGAACTCGCGGACGACTCCGAGTTCGATATCGAGCGCGTGAAAAATCTCTTCGAAGACGCGTTCGAACAGGTCTGGACCGGCGCGATCGAAAGCGACGACTTCAATCGTCTCGTGCTGCGCGCCCAGCTTGCGGCGCGCGAGGTGACGATCTTGCGGGCCTACGCGAAGTATCTGCGGCAAGTCGGCTCGACCTTCAGCGATGCGTATATCGAACGCGCGCTGACCGGCAATCCCACGATTGCGCGCAGGCTCGTCGAACTGTTCGTGGCGCGCTTCGAGCCGCTCTTGGGCGACACGCGCGAGCAGCGCGTGGAGTTGCTGCTCAAATGGATCGATGCCGCTCTTGACCAGGTGCCGAATCTCGATGAGGACCGTATCCTGCGGCAGTTCCTCGGCGTCATCAAGGCGACCGAGCGCACCAATTACTACCGGCTCGATCAGGAGGGCCGCCCCAAGCCCTACCTGTCGTTCAAGTTCAATCCGGCGCGCGTGCCGGGTCTGCCTGAGCCGAAACCGATGTTCGAGATCTGGGTGTACTCGCCGCGCGTCGAAGGCGTGCACCTGCGGGGCGGGCGCGTGGCGCGCGGCGGCCTGCGCTGGTCGGACCGGCGCGAGGACTTCCGCACGGAAGTCCTCGGCCTGATGAAAGCGCAGATGGTCAAGAACGTGGTGATCGTGCCGGTCGGCTCGAAGGGCGGCTTCGTCGTGAAGAACCCGCCGCCCCCGGGCGATCGCGAAGCATGGATGCGCGAAGGCATTGCCTGCTATCAGACCTTCCTGCGCGGCCTGCTCGATCTGACCGACAACCTCGCCGGCAACGAGATCGTGCCGCCGCCCGAGGTGGTGCGGCACGACCCTGACGACCCGTATCTGGTGGTGGCGGCAGACAAGGGCACGGCGACGTTCTCCGACTATGCGAACGCGATTTCGCAGGAGTACGGTTTCTGGCTCGACGATGCGTTCGCCTCGGGCGGCTCGGTCGGTTACGACCACAAGAAGATGGCGATCACTGCGCGCGGCGCGTGGGAATCAGTGAAGCGGCACTTCCGCGAGATGGGTGTCGACACCCAGGCGACGGATTTCACCGTGGTCGGCATCGGCGATATGTCGGGCGACGTGTTCGGCAACGGCATGCTGCTCTCGCCGCATATCAAGCTGGTGGCCGCGTTCGATCACCGGCATATCTTTCTCGACCCCAATCCCGATCCGGCCGCGAGTCTCGCCGAGCGCGGGCGCATCTTTATCCTCGAACGCTCCAGTTGGGCCGACTACGATCCGGCCTTGATCTCCGCGGGGGGCGGGGTGTTTCCGCGCACTGCCAAGACGATCCCGGTGTCGTCCGTCATCCAGGCCGTGCTCGGCATCACCGCGGCCGCACTGCCGCCGAACGAACTGATCCGCGCGATCCTGCAGGCGCCGGTGGATCTGCTCTACAACGGCGGTATCGGCACCTATGTCAAGGCGTCTCACGAGACGCACGCCCAGGTCGGCGACCGCACCAACGACGCGGTGCGCGTGAACGGCGCGGACTTGCGCTGCAAGGTGGTGGCGGAGGGCGGCAATCTCGGGCTCACGCATCTTGGCCGTATTGAATTCGCGTTGCGCGGCGGCCGCATCAATACCGACGCGATCGATAATTCAGCGGGTGTGGATTGTTCGGACCACGAAGTCAACATCAAGATTCTGCTCGGCCTGGTGGTGGCGGACGGCGAGATGACCGAAAAGCAGCGTAACGCGTTGCTGGCCGACATGACCAATGAGGTCGGTCTGCTGGTGCTGCAGGACAACTATTACCAGACCCAGGCGCTATCGATTGCAGGCCGCTACAGCATCGAACTGTTCGATGCGGAGACCCGCTTCATGCGCTGGCTCGAGCGGGCAGGGCGCCTGAACCGGGTGATCGAATTCTTGCCGAACGACGAAGAAATCGCCGAGCGGCAGGCCGCGAAGCAAGGGCTGACCTCGCCGGAGCGTGCGGTATTGCTCGCCTACAGCAAGATGTGGCTGTACGACGCGCTGCTCGAATCGGATATGCCGGAAGACCCGTTGGTCGGCGGCATGCTGATCGACTATTTCCCGAAGCCGTTGCGGCATCGCTTCAGTGAGCCGATGCACCGCCATCCGCTGCGGCGCGAGATTCTCGCCACCTATCTGACCAATGCGCTGGTTAACCGCGTCGGCTGCGAGTTCGTGCACCGGCTGATGGAGGAGACCGACGCGCGGCCAGGCGAGATCGTGCGGGCCTGCATCATGGCGCGCGACGTGTTCGATCTGGACGAGGTGTGGCGCAGCATCGACGCGCTCGATAACCGCGTGGCCGACGACGTCCAGGCACGCATGTTCGTCGAAGTGGCGCGGCTGGTGGAACGGGCGGCGCTGTGGTTCTTGCGGCAATTGCAGTCAGGCGCGGTCAGCGACGTGCCGGCTCTGCTCGCGCGGTGCCGCGATGCCGCGCAGCGGCTAGCGTCGCAATGGCCGGCGCTGTTGCCGGCCGCGGATCTTCAGGCCTTGTCGGAGCGGCAACGGATTCTGGTGGATGCAGGCGTCGATAGCGAACTGGCGGTGCGGGTCGCGAGCGGCGAAATCTCCGCGGCGCTGCTCGATATCGCCGAGGTTGCCGCCACCTGCAACAAGCGTCTGGAACTGGTTGCCGGAGTCTATTTCGCGCTTGGCACGCAGCTCAACTACGGCTGGATCGGCGAGCGCGCCAACTCGCTGCCCACGCCGACGCACTGGGACATGCTGGCGCGGGCCGCCGCGCTCGCCGAACTGGCGCGCCTCAAGAGAGCCTTGACGACCAGCGCGTTGACAGGGGCGACGGAAACCTCGACTCCGGAGGAACAGGTCGAAAAATGGCTCGGGCAACGCGCGGCGCCGCTCGATCGCTATGCACGACTGCTTGCGGATCTGCGTGCGTCGGGCGGCGCGAGCCTCTCGGTGCTGCTGGTGATCGTGCGTGAAATGGCGGTGCTGGAGCGGGCTTGAGGGCGGCGTTGAAGGTGGGTTGAGGTGCGCTTAAGGAGGCTTTGAAGCGACTTCGGAGCAGGCTTCACGCCGAGGCGCCGGCAAGGCGGCATTAGATGTCGCGACGGGGCGGCAGAGTGCGAGTTGGACGCATGCCCCCTGGATTGCCCATAATAGTCACCCTTGCCGTTCAATCTTTTGCATCTTCAACTCGCGCCTCGAACCCGTCATGACCGATCACGTTGCAACGAACCCTGCTGTGCCGCGCCTCACGAGCCTCTCGCATGGCGGCGGCTGTGGCTGCAAGATTGCGCCCGGCGTGCTGGCTGATCTGCTCAAGCGCAGTGTGCCGCTGCCGGCCTTTCCCGATCTGCTGGTCGGCACCGAGACCGCCGACGACGCAGCCGTGTACCGGCTGAACGACGAGCAGGCGATCATCGCCACCACCGACTTCTTCATGCCGATCGTCGACGATCCGTACGACTTCGGCCGCATTGCGGCAACCAATGCGCTCTCCGACGTCTACGCAATGGGCGGCAAGCCGATTCTCGCGCTGGCGCTGGTCGGCATGCCGATCAACGTGCTGCCGCACGACGTGATCGCGGCGGTGCTGCGCGGCGGTGAAGACATCTGCACCCAGGCGGGCATTCCGGTGGCGGGTGGGCATTCGATCGATTCCGTCGAGCCGATCTACGGCCTCGCCGCGCTTGGCGTGATTCATCCACAACGCATCAAGCGCAATGCGGCGGCGCGCGCCGGCGATGTGCTGGTGCTCGGCAAGCCGCTCGGCGTAGGCGTGCTGTCCGCCGCCCTGAAAAAGAACCAGCTTGACGATGCGGGCTATGCCGCGATGATCGCCAACACCACGAAGCTCAATCGCCCGGGCACCGAACTGGCTGTCTTGCCGGGCGTGCATGCGCTGACCGATGTGACGGGCTTCGGCCTGCTTGGGCATACGCTCGAACTGGCGCGCGGCGCCGGCCTCGCCGCCCATCTGCGTTATGCGGACCTGCCTTGGCTTGCCGGCGTCGAAGCGTTTGCCGATGCCGGTGTGGTGACCGGTGCGTCGGGGCGCAACTGGGCTTCGTATGGCGAGAGTATCGGCCTCGGCGCGGGGCTGCCCGAGCGGGCCCGCGCACTGCTTACCGACCCGCAGACCTCAGGCGGCCTGCTGGTGTCCTGCGCGCCCGATAGCGTGGATGACGTGCTGGCGATCTTCCGTGCGGACGGCTTCGAGCGCGCGGCGGTGATCGGCGAGATGCGCGACGGCGCGCCACGCGTGGAAGTGGCGTAACCGAACGATGAAAGAAGAATCGCCGAAAGCCATCCTTTACGCGCTCGCTGCCAACATCGGAATTGCCGTATTCAAGTTCGCCGCTGCCATCTTCACGCAGTCCGGTTCGATGTTCGCCGAAGCCATTCATTCGACTGCCGACTGCGGCAATCAACTGCTGCTGCTATTCGGTCTGCGTGAAGCGCGCCGTCCCCCGAGCCCACTGCATCCGATGGGCGCCGGGCGCGAAATCAACTTCTATTCGCTGCTGGTGGCCTTGCTGCTGTTCTTCGTCGGCGGGGCGTTTTCCGTCTACGAGGGCGTGCACCGGGTGTTCGCCCGCGAACCGTTGTCGCATGCCTACATCGCGCTCGGCGTGCTCGGTGTCTCGGTCGTGCTCGAATCGTTGTCGCTGCTGGGCGCAGTGAAGGAGATTCGCAAGACCCATCCCGACAAGTCCATGTGGCGCTGGTTTCGCGAAACGCGCGAATCGGATCTGCTGGTGGTGGCCGGCGAGGACATCGCGGCTCTGGCGGGTCTTGCCATCGCGTTTGTGGCGGTGCTGCTGACGATGATCACCGGCAATCCGCTGTTCGACGCGCTCGGCTCGATCGGCGTCGGTCTGCTGCTGATGGCGATTGCCTGGCTGGTGGCGCGCGAAGTGAAGTCGATGATCGTCGGCGAGTCGGCCAGCCCCGAAGTGCGTCGCGCCATTGAAGCGCATCTGCGCTCACGTGCCGAGATACGCGACATCATCAATATGATCACGTTGCAGTGGGGCCGCGATGTGGTGGTGGCGGTGCAGGCGGAGATGATCGACTATCCGAGCGGCCGTGCGATGGTCGACGCGATCAATGTGGTCGAGGCCGACTTGCAAGCCACCTTTCCGCAGGTGCGCTGGGTATTTTTCGAGCCAGAAGTGCCGCGCTCGCAACGGAGCTGAGCGCCGCGCGGCCGGCGGCGAGCATGCTCCCGTCAGAACGAGATTGCCGCGTGCGCCGCCTTGTCATACCGTACCGTGCTGACTTGATGCCCGTCACCGCACGTGGCACATTCATTTAGCATATTTAATTATCCCGCAGACCTCACGCACCGGCTGGCCGAAGCAGATTCTCCTGGTTATGATCTGAACCTGACTCGCGCCCAGTAAAGCCCTCCCAATCCGCATAACAGAATAGAGGAAGGACACCGATGATGACTCGTATTCTCGCGGCAAGCGCTGCGCTCGCTTTTGCGGCGTGTGCAGCCGTCTCGACCGTTCCGGCGCATGCCGATGATGACACCGCGACGCAAAGCGCCGATGCATCGCACGGCCGCCCGGTGAAGGTGATGATCATTTCCATGTTCGGCCCGGAAGGCCAGGTCTGGCTCGATCATCTCGGACCTTGGCAGGACATCCCGATTGACGGTCTGTCGCCCGACTATCCGAATGTTCACTGCAACAAGCAGGACGTCTGCGTGATGACCACCGGCATGGGGCACGCCAATGCCGCCGCTTCGATCATGGCGCTCACGTTCTCGCCGCGCTTCGATCTGCGCCACACGTATTTCATGGTGGCCGGCATTGCGGGTATCGATCCGCAGCGCGGTACGATCGGCTCGGCGGCATGGGCCAAGTATCTGGTCGACTTCGGCATCCAGTGGGAACTCGATGCGCGCGAAATTCCGTCCAACTGGAACACCGGCTATCTGGGCATCAACACCAAGAGTCCGTCCGATAAACCGCCGCTCGATTACCGCACCGAAGTGTTCCAGCTCAACCCACAGCTCGCGGACGCCGCGTTTGCGCTGTCGCGCAACGTCACGCTTGCCGACAACGCGCAGGCACAGGCGGCGCGCGCCCACTTCGGCTACTCGCCCGCCAATCTGCCGCCCTCAGTGATCCAGTGCGATACGCTCGCCGGCGATACCTGGTGGTCGGGCACGCTGCTCGGCGAGCGCGCCCGCGACTGGACCAAACTGCTGACTGACGGCAAAGGCACCTACTGCACAACGCAGCAGGAAGACAACGCCACCTATGAAGCGCTCAAGCGCGCTGCCAGCACGCACCGCGTCGACCTGAACCGCGTCGCGGTGCTACGCAGCGGCTCGGACTTCGACCGGCCCTATGCGGGCCAGACAAGCGCCGACAATCTGCTGAACTACGCGGCGCAGGGCGGCTTCACGATTGCTGTCGACAACCTGTTTCTCGCCGGCAATCCTCTGGTCCAGCAGATCGTGACCCACTGGAGCCAGTGGCGCGACGGCGTACCGCCGCAGCCTTAACCAACCGTCTCGCTCACGCGTGCTGTTGCTGCGGGCGAAACGGTGTCCAGACGGGCGTATCGGTATCCCAATTGTCGAGTTCTGATGGGCTCATGACCGGCTCCTCTATTCACCGCGTGCCAGACGCGTGGCACTGTTGTCGCCTTGGCCTTGCGCTGCCAGGCGGTCCGCTTGTCGCTGGCCTTCGAGGCTCAGATTCGGGTAGCTGGTCTTGTTCAGCGACGGCAGCGAGCCGTCGCGATAGGCCGTCACGATTTCCGCTTTGACATCGGCGCGGCTGACCGTGCTCGCACCCACCGGCGTCTGGCCGTAGGTGCCGGCATGGCCGATTCCGCCGCCACCGCCTGCGAAAGCCGGCGCGCTGATAGCGAGGGAAACAACCAGTGCTGCGAACAGATTGCGCTTCATGATTCACTCCTGTCGATTCGATTGCGGCGCACGATGGCGCCGCGACAGGGTGAAATGTAGGCGTCGGCGAGGGGCGGATAAACCGCCGATTGGTGAAATGAATTGTCGTGAATTCAGAACAATCGCGGCGCAGCGGCCGCGATTGCCGTCATGCGAATTGCGGGGCGGATCAGGCGACCCACTCCGTCATCACCGGCGTATCGAGCGCCGGCGCGGATTCGCGTTCTTCCAGCGTGCGTTTCGTACAAGGCGTGTCGAGACTGCAACGGCCGTTCAGCAGTGGGCAGCGGTCGAACAGCTCCGCGACCCAGTCGACGAACACGCGCACTTTCGGCGACAGATGCCGGCTGTGCGGATAGACCGCCGAAATCGGCATGGGCATTGGCTTGATGTCGGGCAGCACCTCGACCAACTGGCCCGATTGCAGGTGCGGCAGCACCATGAAGAGCGCCGGCTGGATCAGGCCGAAACCCTCGAGACCGCAGGTGACATAGGCATCTGCGTCGTTCACCGACACCATGCCCTTCATTTTCACCTCGATTTCCTTGCCGTCCACCTTGAAGGCCCAGTCGAGCACGCGCCCGGTGCGGCTCGAAAAATAATTCACCGCGCTGTGAGCCTCGAGATCCTCGAGCGTGCGCGGGATGCCGTACTTCTGCAGATAATCGGGCGCCGCGCACGTCACCCCTTCGAAGATGCCGATGCGGCGCGCCACCAGCGACGAATCCTGCAGCGCCCCGACTCGCACCACGCAATCGACACCCTCCTGCAGCAGATCGACCGGGCGGTCGGTCAGGCCGAGTTGCAGGTCGATATCCGGGTAGCGAGTGTGGAATTCGCACAGGGAAGGGATCACCAGCAGCCGGCCGATCGAGCCCGGCATGTCGATGCGCAGCTTGCCGTGCGGCTTCTTGTTGCCGCTCTGGAAACTGGCCTCTGTCTCCTCGACGTCCGCGAGAATGCGCACGCAGCGCTCGTAGTACGCAGCGCCGTCCGGCGTGAGCGACAGGCGGCGCGTCGTGCGATGCATCAGGCGCGTGCCGAGGAACGATTCCAGATTCTGGATGATGGTGGTGACCGACGCGCGCGGCAGATCGAGCGTTTCCGCGGCACGGGTGAAGCTGTTGGTGTCGACGACACGGGTGAACACTTGCATGGCCTGGAGACGGTCCATGGCTAACCTCCAAAAGGGGCCGGCGGCCCGCGCAGCCAATCGACGAGGTACGGATTAGTCCGGTTTGGCCGGTCCGTGAATTCGATTGTTTGGGCATGCCGAATTGTGTTGCCGGATTATAGGCATTTATTTAGGAGTCTGCTGAACCGACAATTCGCATCATTCCAGTTATGAGCGTATTGCACCGTTCGATATGAATGCATTCAAACCGCCGTACTCCTTTGTGCCGCCTGATCTTGCCCAGGTGGCGGAGGTACCGTCGGCACGCGCGGCACTCGACGTGACCGACGTGACGATCGAGGGGCACGCGCAGGACATCACGCTGCGCCTGTATCGCCTGGCCGGTAAAAGTGCACTGCCTGTACTGCTTTATTTTCATGGCGGCGGCTTCGTGCGCGGCTCGCTGGACCACGCGGACTTCGCCGCGCGCTATTTCGCAGAACGCTTACCGGCGCTGGTCGTCTCGGTGGGCTATTCGCTCGCGCCGCAGTTTCCGTTTCCCGCCGCGCCCGAAGACGCGCACCGCGCGGCGCTGTGGGTGCAGACCCGCGCCCGGGCGTTCGGCGGCAATACCCGACACATCGGTGTCGCGGGACACGATGCGGGCGGCCAGCTCGCCAATTGCCTCGCGTTCATCGCGCGTGACCGCGGCGACGTCCGGATCGGCGCTCAGGCGCTGTTCGGACCGATGCTGGACCCGAGCCTGACGCGCCTTGGCGACGAACAGCGGCTCGGCTCCGACATCACCGCCAAGGAATGCGCTGCCTGCTATCGCGCGTATCTGCCGCAAGCCTCGCAGCGCATGCATCCGTATGCCGCGCCGCTCGAATCGTCGCGTCTGGCGGGGTTGCCCGCCACGCTGATTGCGACGGCGCAAAACGACGTGCTGCACGTCGAAGCCGAGAAATATGCCAGCAACCTGATCGATGCGGGTGTGCTGACCCAGGTGGTGCGTTTTCCGAGCGTCTCGCATGCCGCGCTGGCCGATCATCCGGCCGCGCTGGAGGAGGCGGTGCGCTTCTTCCAGTGGCGCTTCGACGCGCGCGCCCACCGATAAACCGATTTCAATCCTACTAACAAAAGCCGGGAGCCGTTCATGTCTATTTTTTCTACCAAGCGCCATCGTCTGGCGCTAGCCGTTCTGACTGTTGTCGTGATTGCCGGGCTCGGCACGTTCGGCGCGATTCGCGTCGACGCGAGCGCGCCCGCCCAGGCCGCGCCGACCATCGTGCCGGAAGTGGATGTGGCGGCGGTGATCGAGAAAACCATCACCGACTGGCAAACCTATTCGGGGCGCCTCGAAGCCGTCGAGAAGGTCGAGGTGCGTCCGCAGGTGTCGGGCACGATCGTCTCGGTGAACTTCAAGGATGGCGCGCTCGTGAAGAAGGGCGACACGCTGTTCGTGATCGATCCGCGCCCGTATCAGGCGGAAGTCGACCGTGCGGCGGCGCAACTGGCCGCCGCACAGGCGCAAGCGGGCTACACGCAAAGCGACTGGGAGCGCGCGCAACGCCTGATCGGCGACAACGCGATCGCCAAGCGCGACTACGACGAGAAGCAGAACGCCGCACGCGGCGCGAGCGCCAACGTCAAGGCCGCCCAGGCTGCGCTCGAAACGGCGCAGATCAACCTTGGCTATACCAAGGTCGTGGCGCCCGTGTCGGGCCGCGTCTCGCGCGCCGAAATCACCGTGGGCAACGTCGTCTCGGCGGGTGCAAGCTCGCCGCCGCTGACGACGCTGGTGTCGGTCTCGCCGATCTACGCCTCGTTCGATGCCGATGAGCAGACCTACCTGCAATACATCGGCCGCGAGAAAGACGGCGCCAAGGTGCCGGTGCAACTGGGGCTCGCCGACGAGTCGGGCTATTCGCGCAACGGCGTGATCGATTCGGTCGACAACCAGCTCGATACCTCGTCGGGCACGATCCGCGTGCGGGCACGCTTCGACAACCAGGACGGCACGCTGATTCCGGGCCTCTACGCGCGCATCAAGGTGAGCGGCAGCGCGCCGCATCCGGCGCTGCTGATCGACGATGCCGCAGTGGGTACCGATCAGGACAAGAAGTTCGTGTTCGTGGTCGACAAGAGCGATCACGTTGCTTACCGCGAAGTGTCGCTTGGCGCGATGCAAGGCAGCCTGCGCGTCGTCAAGTCGGGCCTGCAAAGCGGCGACCGGATCGTCGTCAACGGCACGCAGCGCGTGCGTCCGGGCGATACGGTGCGCGCTCACGCGGTGCCGATGAACGGCGACGCCGCCGCGGGCAACGCATCGGTAGCACAGACGCAGGGGCGTGCGAAAACGCAGAACAACTCGTGAGCCCAGTGCTCAACGGTTGCTTCTTGCGCGCCGCTTCCCAGCGCTTTAATTTCAAGAGCCTCTCATGAACATATCCAAATTCTTCATCGACCGGCCGATCTTCGCGGGCGTGCTATCGGTCCTGATCCTGCTGGCGGGCATCATTTCGCTCTTCAAGCTGCCGATCTCCGAGTACCCGGAAGTGGTGCCGCCCTCGGTGGTGGTGCACGCGCAGTATCCGGGCGCCAACCCGAAGGTGATTGCCGAAGCAGTGGCCTCGCCGCTCGAAGAGCAGATCAACGGCGTCGAAAACATGCTGTATATGCAGTCGCAAGCCAATAGCGACGGCAACCTGACGCTGACGGTGACCTTCAAGCTCGGCACCAATCCGGACCTCGCGACGCAACTGGTGCAGAACCGCGTCAACCAGGCGCTGCCGCGCCTGCCGGAAGACGTGCAGCGCCTTGGCGTGACGACCATCAAGAGCTCGCCGACGCTGACGATGGTGGTCCACCTGATTTCGCCGAACAACCAGTACGACATGACGTATCTGCGCAACTACGCGCTGCTGAACGTCAAGGACCGGCTGGAACGTATCCAGGGCGTGGGTGAAGTGCAGTTGTGGGGTGCGGGCGACTACGCCATGCGCGTGTGGCTCGATCCGCAGAAGGTGGCGCAGCGCGGCCTCACCGCGACCGACGTGGTCAATGCGATCCGCGAGCAGAACATCCAGGTGGCGGCCGGTGTGATCGGCGCTTCGCCGTCGGTGCCGGGCACGCAGTTGCAACTGTCCGTGAATGCGCGTGGCCGTCTGCAGACCACCGGCGAGTTCGGCGACATCATCGTCAAGACCGCGCCGGACGGCGCCGTGACCTATCTGCGCGATATCGCCCGCGTCGAACTGGCAGCGTCGGAATACGGCCTGCGTTCGCTGCTGGACAACAAGCCGGCGGTGGCGCTCGCCATCAACCAGGCGCCGGGTGCGAATTCGCTCGCGATCTCGGACCAGGTGCGCGAGCAGATGAAGGAACTGAAGGAAGACATGCCGGCCGGTGTCGACTACAAGATCGTCTACGACCCGACGCAGTTTGTCCGCTCCAGTATCGAGGCCGTGATCCACACGCTGCTCGAAGCGATTGCGCTGGTGGTGATCGTCGTGATCGTGTTCCTGCAGACGTGGCGTGCGTCGATCATTCCGCTGATCGCCGTGCCGGTGTCGATTGTCGGGACCTTCTCGCTGCTGCTCGCCTTCGGCTTCTCGATCAATGCGTTGTCGCTGTTCGGGATGGTGCTGGCGATCGGGATTGTGGTCGACGATGCGATCGTGGTGGTCGAGAACGTCGAACGGAATATCGAAAGCGGGCTCAGTGCGCGCGATGCGACCTATAAGGCCATGCAGGAAGTCAGTGGCCCGATTATCGCCATTGCGCTGACGCTGGTCGCCGTGTTCGTGCCGCTCGCCTTCATGACGGGTCTGACCGGGCAGTTCTACAAGCAGTTTGCGGTGACCATTGCGATCTCGACGGTGATCTCGGCGTTCAATTCGTTGACGCTGTCGCCGGCCTTGTCCGCGATGCTGCTGCGCAGCCATGGCGCCAAGGAAGACTTGCTGACGCGGGTGATGAATCGCCTGCTCGGCCGCTTCTTCAAGGGCTTCAACAAGGTCTTCCATGGCGGTTCGACCGCATACGGCCGCGGCGTGACCGGCGTGTTGCGCCGCAAGGGCGGCATGCTGGTGGTCTACGCCATCCTGCTCGGCGCGACGGCGTTTATCACCCATATCGTGCCGGGCGGCTTCGTGCCGGCGCAGGACAAGGAATACCTGATCGCGTTTGCGCAATTGCCGAACGGCGCTTCGCTCGACCGCACCGAAAACGTGATCCGCGATATGAGCGCGATCGCGCTGAAGCAACCCGGCGTCGAAAGCGCGGTGGCGTTCCCGGGCCTGTCGGTGAATGGCTTCACCAACAGCTCGAGCGCGGGCATTGTGTTCGTCACGCTCAAGCCGTTCAAGGAACGGGGCAGCAAGGGTCTGTCGGCCGGTGCGATCGCCGGTGCGCTGAACCAGCAGTACGGCGCCATCAAGGATTCGTTCGTGGCCGTGTTCCCGCCGCCGCCGGTGCTGGGTCTCGGTACGCTGGGCGGCTTCAAGATGCAGTTGGAGGACCACGGCGCGCTGGGTTATGCCGAGCTGAACAAGGCAGCGCAAGCGTTCATCAAGAAGGCGGCCACTACGCCTGAACTGGGACCGACATTCTCCAGCTACCAGATCAACGTGCCGCAACTGAATGTGGATCTGGACCGCGTCAAGGCCAAGCAGCTCGGCGTGCCGGTGACGGACGTGTTCGACACGATGCAGATTTATCTGGGCTCGCTGTATGTGAACGACTTCAACCGCTTTGGCCGTGTGTATCAGGTGCGGGTGCAGGCCGATGCGCCGTTCCGCCAGCACGCCGACGACATCGGGCAACTGAAGACGCGTAATGCCGCGGGTGAGATGGTGCCGCTGTCGTCGCTGGTGACGGTGACGCCGACCTTCGGTCCGGAAATGGTGGTGCGCTACAACGGCTATACGGCCGCCGACATCAACGGCGGACCCGCCCCGGGTTATTCGTCGGGCCAGGCGCAGGCCGCGGCTGAACGGGTGGCGGCCGAAACGCTGCCGCGCGGCGTGAAGCTCGAATGGACCGACCTGACGTACCAGCAGATCATTGCCGGCAATGCGGGCATGTGGGTGTTCCCGATCAGCGTGCTGCTCGTGTTCCTCGTGCTGGCCGCACTGTATGAAAGCCTGACGCTGCCGCTCGCGGTGATCCTGATCGTGCCGATGAGCCTGTTGTCCGCGTTGACCGGTGTCTGGCTCACGCACGGCGACAACAACATCTTCACGCAGATCGGCCTGATGGTGCTGGTGGGGCTGGCCTCGAAGAACGCGATCCTGATCGTCGAGTTCGCTCGCGAACTCGAACACGATGGTCATACGCCGCTGTCGGCGGCGATCGAAGCGAGCCGCATGCGGCTGCGCCCGATCCTGATGACCTCGATCGCTTTCATCATGGGCGTGGTGCCGCTGGTGCTGTCGAGCGGGGCCGGTTCGGAAATGCGTCATGCGATGGGGATTGCGGTGTTCTTCGGCATGCTCGGCGTCACGCTGTTCGGCCTGATGCTGACCCCTGTGTTCTATGTGGTGCTGCGTACGCTGGCCGGCGGCAAGATTCACGTCGCGCAAAAAGACTCGCCGCACTACGCGTTGCCGGTAACGGACGCCTGAAGAGGAAAACAATAATGAAGCAAGTTCAATCTCTGAGCGGTTGGGGCCGCGCCGCGGCGAGCGGTCTGCTGCTGGCGTTGCTCGCCGCCTGCTCGGTCGAGCCGACCTACAAGCGTCCCGACGTCGATCCGCCGGCGGCTTTCAAGGAAGCCCCGGTGATCGCTCCGCAAGACGCGGGCACGTGGAAGCCGGCCCAGCCGGCGGACGACGCGCATCGCGGCGAATGGTGGCGGATTTTTGGCGACCCGACGCTCGACGACCTGGAACAGCAGGCCGCGGCGGCTAACCAGGATCTGAAGGCCGCTGCAGCACGCGTGCAGCAGTCGCGGGCGCTGGTGCAGTCGGCGCGCTCCGACTGGTTCCCGAAGCTCGATGCGGGTTTTGGCCCGACGCGTGAGACCGTTTCGCCGGCCTCGCAGTTTCTGCCGCAGAGCAATGGTCCTGAGTCCACAACGTTGTGGCGTGCGCAAGGCACCGTATCGTACGAGACAGATCTGTTCGGCCGGGTCAGCTCGAACGTGAACGCGAGCCAGGCCGACGCGCAGCAGAGCGAAGCGCTGTTCCGCTCGGTGCAGCTCGCGTTGCAAGCCGACGTTGCGCAGAATTACTTCCAGTTGCGCGAGCTCGATACGGAGCAGCGCCTGTACCGCGAGACGGTGACGTTGCGCGAGGATACGCTCAAGCTGATCCAGCGCCGCTTCAACGAAGGCGATATCAGCGAACTGGATCTGGCGCAGGCTCGCAACGAACTGGCGAGTGCGCGTGCGGATGCGGTTGGCGTGGCGCGGCAACGCGCTGCGTCCGAGCATAGCCTCGCGATCCTGCTCGGCAAGGCGCCGGCGAACTTCTCGTTCCCGGAAACGCCGCTCGTGCCGGTGGCGGCGCGTGTGCCGCCGGGTCTGCCGTCGGCGCTGCTCGAACGCCGCCCGGACGTGGCGGCCGCCGAGCGTGCGATGGCGGCGGCCAATGCGCGCGTCGGTCTGGCGAAGTCGGCGTTCTTCCCGAAGCTCGATATCACCGGAGCCTTCGGTTATGAATCGGCTACGCTCGGCGATCTGTTCATGTGGTCGAGCCGTACCTTCCTGCTGGGGCCGTTTGCCGGCTCGGCGTTGACCTTGCCGCTGTTCGACGGCGGTCGGCGCAAGGCGAACCTTGCCCAGGCGCGCGGCAAGTATGACGAAGACGTGGCGCAGTATCGTCAGCAGGTGCTGGTGGCGTTCAAGGAAGTCGAAGACAACCTCTCCGATCTGCGCTTGCTCGACGATCAGATCCAGGCGCAGAACGATGCGGTGAGCGCATCGCAACGCGCTTCGCATCTGTCGCAGACGCAGTATCAGGAAGGGCAGGTGAGCTATCTGGATGTGATCGACAGTCAGCGGCAAGTGTTGCAGTCGCAGTTGCAGTCGAGCCATCTGGAAGGCACGCAGGCGGTGTCGACGGTCAATCTGATCCGGGCGCTGGGCGGTGGCTGGGGCGATATGCCGGCCTCCGCGGTGGGTTCCGCCACGCCGCCGCAGGCTGCGGCGCAGCAGGTGGCGAAGCAGTAGTCCAAGTGGCAAGGTGTGAAGCGCGTGGTGCGCTGAGCACCTTGCCTTCCCGGTGATCGTCCGGGAATTTAGGTCCGTCGAGATTCCTTTCGCGAACTCTCCACCCCATATCGCTTTGCGCGATTTCCTTTGCAAAATCCCTTCGTAGACCACCGCCTGAGCGGCGTCTATCATGATTCGCACCTCATCTGGAGAGAGGCGATGACCCGTCAACCGCTCCGCTGTCCGCGTTGATCCGTCTGCGCATCACGCCTTTCAAGCCGCGCGTGCGGCCCTGATCCTGCTATTCGATTGCCCGCAGCATGCGTTGCCGCATGCGGGGGGCGTTCGTTCGCGCCAGGCAAACACTTCATTGAACGAGTCCATCATGAGCTTTTCCTTTTCCACCGTGCGCCGGGTGTTGCGTGCAACGGGTGTATCGCTCGGGCGTCTGAGCGGCGTGGCTGCGCTGTCGCTGTCGCTGGCGTTCGCGCTTGCGGCGCCGGGCGCGAACGCGGCCGACGCGTCGACGCTGAAAATCGGCATTGCCACCACGCCGCAAATCGGCGCGCTGCAAGAAGCGGCGCGCGAAGCGAAGGCGCAGGGGCTCGATGTGAAGATCATCGAGTTCACCGACTGGAATACGCCGAACGCGGCGCTCGCCAACAAGGACATCGACGTCAACTACTTCCAGCACATTCCGTTTCTGGAGAACGCGAAGAAGCAGGGCGGCTACAACTTCGTGGCGCTTGCGCCCGGCACGATCATGAAGATCGGCTTGTATTCGAAGAAGATCCAACGCTTCGATCAGTTGAAGGACGGCGCGACGGTCGCGATTGCCAACGATCCGGTGAACGGCGGCCGCGGCCTGCTGTTGCTGCAGCGCGCGGGCCTGATCAAGCTGAAGCCGGGTGCCGATTACCGGGCGACGACGCTCGATATCGTCGGCAACCCGAAGCATCTGAAGATCGTCCAGCTCGAAGCGTCGCAACTGGCCCGCTCGCTTGACGATGTGGATCTCGCCCAAGGCTATCCGAGCTTCCTCAAGCTTGCCGGGACGGCCGACCCGAATAGCGCCTTGCTGTTCGACGGCACCGAGAACAAGATCTTCGCGATCCAGTGGGTCGTGCGTCCGGAAAGCGTCAACGATCCGCGCATCCTGAAGTTCATTTCGATCTATCAGCACTCGCCGGCCGTGCGCGCCGAGCTCGACAAGGCGTTCGGCAATCTCTACGCGGTTGCGTGGTAGCCGCAAGGACGCATTCGATGGCCACTCTGTTCGACACTCCCGCTTTCGTTGAAGCCGCACCGGCGGCGTCCACCCGTCGCGCGTCAAGCGACGTGCAGGCGCCGGCGGTCGTGTTCGACCGCGTCGGCAAGGTTTTTGGCGGCTCTCCCGGCGCGGCGGCCGCGCTGGCCAATGTGCAGTTGCAGGTCGCACGAGGCGAAGTGTTCGGCATCATCGGCCGCAGCGGCGCGGGCAAATCGACCTTGCTGCGGCTCGTCAACGGCCTCGAAAAACCCAGCTCCGGCGTGGTGCGCGTGAACGGCGTCAGCGTCGGCGAACTGGACGAGCGCGGCCTCGTCGCGTTGCGGCGGCGCACGGGCATGGTGTTCCAGCATTTCAACCTGCTGTCGGCCAAGACGGTGCGCGAGAACATCGGGCTGCCGCTGAAGATTGCGGGCGCCTCGAAGGCTGCGATCGAACGCAAGGTCGATGCGCTGCTCGAACTGGTCGGCCTCGCCGAGAAGCGCAATGCGTATCCGGCGAGCCTGTCCGGTGGTCAGAAGCAGCGCGTCGGGATTGCCCGGGCGCTGGTGCACGACCCCGATATCCTGCTGTGCGACGAGGCCACCTCGGCGCTTGACCCCGAAACGACGCAGGCGATTCTGGCGCTGCTGCGCGACATCAACCGGCGCCTCGGGCTGACGATCGTCCTGATTACGCATGAGATGGAAGTGATCCGCGAAGTCTGCGACACGGTGGCTGTGATCGAACGCGGCGAGGTGGTCGAGACGGGACCGGTCTGGCAGGTGTTCGGCGCCCCGCAGCACGAGGCGACGCGCGCGCTGCTGCGCACGTTGGTGCACGACTTGCCGGCCGATCTCGCCGCGCGCGTGAAGCCGCTGCACGAATGCGCGCACGGCGACGCGCAGGTGTTGCTCGACGTGCGTTTCACGGGAGCGGACGAGCGTGAGCCGGATCTGGGGGCGCTCGCTAACGCATTGAGCGTGGCGGGCGGGCGCGTGAGCTTCGTGCATGGCGGCATCGACCGGATTCAAGGTCATGCGCAAGGGCGTCTCGTGGTGGCGGCGCAGCTCCCCGCAGCAGTGCTAGAGGCGACCGATACGACCGATACCCAGCACGGCGCCGACACACCGGCCGTCCGTACGCAAATCGCCGCGCTGGTCGAACGCGCGCGGCTGTACGCCAATCGCGTGGAGGTGCTCGGTTATGTCTGATCTATGGCTCTCCGAACTGGCCGGGGCGATTCGCGACACGCTCGTGATGGTCGGCGTGTCCGCCGTGATCGCGCTGCTGGTGGGGATTCCGCTCGCGCTCGTACTGGTGACCACCACGCGCGGCGGTATCTTCGAGCGGCCCGCGGTCAACACGACGCTCGGCGCACTCGTCAACGCGTTCCGTTCGACGCCGTTCATCATCCTGCTGGTCGCCTTGCTGCCGCTCACGCGCCTGCTGATCGGCACGACGATCGGCGTGGGGGCGGCCATCGTGCCGCTCAGCATTGCGGCGATTCCGTTCTTCGCCCGCGTCGCGGAAGTGAGCCTGAGGGAGGTGGATCGCGGCCTGATCGAAGCGGCCCAGGCCATGGGCGCGCAGCGCCGCCACATCATCTGGCACGTGCTGCTGCCGGAAGCGCTGCCGGGCATTCTCGGCGGCTTCACGATCACGGTGGTCGCGATGATCGGCTCGTCTGCGATGGCGGGCGCGGTCGGCGCCGGCGGTCTCGGCGATCTCGCGATCCGCTACGGCTACCAGCGTTTTGATACGACGGTGATGGTGACGGTCATCGTCCTGTTGATTGTGATCGTTACGGTCGTGCAGTTCGTCGGCGACCGCTTCGTGCGCCGGCTCACGCAACGCGTGTGAGCCGGGTGTCTGGCAGGATGCATGGATATCCCCTATGCTTTTGACCACGCTCGCGCCGATTGCGAGCGCTACTGATCTGGAGATTGCATGAACGAGCCGGGCCGCCCCGCAGCCCTCGATTCGCCGTCGTCGGCGTCCTCCGCGCCGCGCGATCTGCCGGGCCTGCTGGAAGCGTTGCGCGCGAGCGCCGCAGAGCGTGACCGCGAAGGCGGCCACGCCGCGCAGGAAAAACAGTGGATTGCCGAGGCTGGGCTGCTGACGCTCGCCGTGCCGCGCGAGTTCGGCGGCGCCGGGGCGGCCTGGCCGCAGATCTACGAGACGATCCGCGCGCTGGCGCGGGTCGACAGCGCGCTCGCTCACCTGCTGGGTTTTCAGTGCCTGCAGGTGGTGAGCGTCAATGTATGGGGCAATCCGGAGCAACGGGCGCGCTATCTGCGCGGCACTGTCGAAGAACGCTGGTGGTGGGGCAATGCGGTCAACCCGCTCGACACCCGGCTGATTGCAAGTGCGACGGCTGGCGGCGGCTTTCGCCTGAATGGGCAGAAGGGCTTTTGCTCGGGGACGCGCGGCTCGCAGATGATGACCGTGTCGGCGCACGATCCGCAGACGGGCAAGTCGGTGTTCGCGGTTGTGCCGACGACGCGCGACGGCATCACGGTCCATGAAGACTGGGACCCGATCGGCCAGCGGCAAACCGATAGCGGCAGCGTGTCGTTTGTGCAGGTGAAGGTCGAGCCGGACGAAGTGCTGCACCGCTCGGAGACGCCGCCCACGCCGCACGCCACGCTGCGCACGCTGGTGTCGCAACTGGTGCTCACCAATCTGTTCGTCGGCATCGCCCAGGGTGCGCTGGAAGAGGCGCGCCAATACGTGACCCGGAATGGACGGCCGTGGATCAGCTCCGGGGTCGAGAAGGCCACCGACGATCCCTATCTGATCGCCCGCTTCGGCGAAATGCGCTTGCAGACGGTGAGCGCGGAGGCATTGGCCGAGCGTGCCGCGCGTGCGCTCGAAGATGCCTGGCAAAAGGGCGCGGCGCTCAGCGCCGAGGAGCGGGGCCAGGTGGCGTTGGCGACCTCGGAGGCGAAGATTCTCGCGCATCGGGCAGCCCTCGAAGTCAGCCAGAACCTGTTCGACGCCTGTGGCGCACGCGCTACGCATGCGCCGTTGGCGCTCGACCGCTTCTGGCGCAACGCCCGCGTCCATACATTGCACGACCCGCTCGACTACCGGGTGCGCGACGTGGGACGCTACGCGCTCAGCGGGACATTGCCGGAAGTTTCTTTGTACACTTGAGGCCGGCCGCGGCACGGCCGGTTGGGCGCTGCCGCATCGTTCACCTCAAGAGGTCTCCGGCTTGCCATTCAATCTACCGACCACCGCCACTGCACCGTTTTGCCCATCCGAAGTGCAGGGCACCGTCGCCGTCTCGCAGGGCGCGCCGTTCTGGAAACGCATCCTGCAGTTTGCCGGCCCCGGCTTGCTGATTTCGATCGGCTATATGGACCCCGGCAACTGGGCCACCGATATCGAAGCCGGCTCGCGTTATGGTTATAGCCTGCTGTTCGTGGTGGTGCTGTCGAGTCTCGCGGCGATCGCGCTGCAGTGTCTGAGCATGCGGCTCGGCATCGCGACCGGGCAGGATCTCGCACAACTGTCGCGCAACCGCTATTCGCCGGCCGTCGCCCGGGTTCAATGGCTGCTGGCCGAAGTGTCGATCATTGCCTGCGACCTTGCCGAAGTGCTCGGCGGTGCGCTGGCGTTTCATTTGCTGTTCAACTGCTCGCTCACTACCGGCGTGATCCTGACCGCCTTCGATACGCTGATCGTGCTCGGCCTGAAGGGTAAGAATTTCCGCGATCTCGAAGCGATCATTCTCGGGCTGATCGCCACCATCGGCATTGGCTATATCGTGCAACTGCTGCTGGTGCATCCGCACTGGCCCTCGGTGATGGCGGGGCTTGTGCCGTCGTGGCACGCCATCGGCGCACGCGAGCCGCTCTATCTTGCGATCGGCATCCTTGGCGCGACGGTGATGCCGCACAACCTGTATCTGCATTCGTCAATCGTGCAAACCCGCGCCGTCAAACGCGACTCGCGCAGCATCGCCGCGGCGATCGGCCTGTCGCGCCTCGATACGATTGTCTCGCTGGTGATTGCGCTGCTGATCAACGCCGCCATCCTGATCCTCGCCGCCGCGGCGTTCAATGCAACCGGCCACAACCAGGTGACGGAAATCGAAGACGCTTACCGGCTGCTTGCGCCGATCGTCGGTACCGGTTTTGCGGCGGTGCTGTTCGCCATCACGCTGCTGGCGTCCGGGCAAAGTTCGACGTTCACCGGTACGGTCGCGGGCCAGGTCATCATGGAAGGCTTTCTCAAGCTGAAGATTCCGTGCTGGCAGCGCCGCTTCATCACTCGCGCACTGGCGCTGATTCCGGCCTTGATCGGCGTGCAGACGCTCGGCAACGGCGCGGTCGGCACGCTACTGGTTGCAAGCCAGGTGGTGTTGAGTCTGCAACTGCCGTTCGCGCTCTATCCGTTGATCAGGATGACCGACGACCGCTCATTGATGGGCGAGTTCGCCAACCGCCTGCCGACCCGGCTGCTGGCGTGGCTGTTGTTCATCGTGATTACGGCGGCGAACCTGTGGCTGGTGGTGCAGACGGTGGGGTGGGTGAGCTGAGGAGCGAGCCGGACTGTGCAATGACGAAGCCGGCTCTGCTGAGCCGGCCGATCGGCAGTCCGCTCAGGCGGCTTCCGCGATTTGCGTCGCTTCGAGCGCTTCTTGCGCTTCCAGCTTCGCTGCGGCAGCGGCCTTCTTGGTCTTGCCGGCGCGCGACGGCGGCTGGCAGGCGCCACATACGACGTTATGCTGCAAGTCGTGCTTGTGTGCGACAAACTTGCCCGTGCAACGGCAGCACGGCGTCAGTTGCAGGATATCGGCGTCGAAGAAACGCACCAGCGTCCACGCCCGCGTGAGATCCAGCACCGGTTCGGTGTCGCTGTGCTTGCAGTGTTCCAGATACAGCCGGTAACCCTTGGTCAGCGCGTCCAGATGCGAGCAGCGCGCTTCGTTCTTCAGGAACAGGTACGTGTTGTAGAACAACGATGCGTGGATGTTGGCCAGCCACGTCATGTACCAGTCCGCCGAGAACGGCAGCATTCCCTTGGGCGGCGAAACACCCTTCACCTCACGATAGAGGCGAATCATGCGGTCGCGCGACAGCGTCAATTCGCTCTCGAGCACTTGCATGCGTGCGCCGAGTTCAATCAGCGCAATGGCACGGAACACTTCCTGTGCGTCTTCCGTCAGGCTTCGCTTGAGCATCGCAGTCACCTTGTTAAGCGAATTGCTCTGCCGGCTGGCCTGCAAGCAGGATAGCCGCATGGGTCGGCGACACTTCTGCATGCTTTGTCGTTTGCGTCAACGCCGACAACATGGAGTGGTCGTTGAAGCGGAAAAAGCACAGAAGCTGGTCGGAAGAGGCCAGTTTGACGATCTGCGCGAGCGACAGCCCGGCAAGCAAATCGGCCAGTTCCGACGACAGACCCAAACGGAACATCCCGATGGGCTTGTCCTCACGCAACATGCGTTGCGCAAGCATGATGTAAGACAAATTGATTTCGCGGATAGACTCCCGCGTCTCGCTGCTACGGTCCATTTTTGCTGTTTCCGAAGCCCCGAATTGCTCTGTCGGCTTTTTTGCGCCGCTATGCTTTTCTATCCTCGCCGGACACTGAAGACCTCCGGCGACATGTCACTACTTGATACCGATCCTGCTTCTTTGATACAAGGTGTTACATCTCGTAACAGCTTGGAAGCAATTGTATGAAGTGGATTTGAGGAAATCAATACCCTCTCAAAAAAATATCTCACAAAAATACAACATTTTTCGGTAACTCTTTCACGGTGCCGTAATACTCGGTTTTGAACCCGGAACGAGGCCTGGACGAATGCTCCGCAACGCCCGCCACGCCTTGTATTACGGACAATGGCATAAATCGTATGAGGAAATTTGACTGAGTGTCAGTGATAACGCTAATAGGCGATTCGAATAGAAAGCAAAAAGAAAGGATGGGGGATTTTCAGTAATAAATACTGCTTCTCGGGGAGCTTTCGGGGACGAATCGGGATGTAACACCTTGTTGCGGCCCCGGTTACAAATTCGGGCGGCAGTTGTAACGTGTAACAAGGTGTGGCGTCGCCTCGCCGGACCCGCTCGAAGGCGAGAACGGAACACAGGCCGCTGGCGATGGTGGGGAAGGGGCCGGAAACGCAACTGGGAGCTGCGTGCTGGCACGGAAGAAGAAGCTGCCTGGCGCGACGCGGATATTAGTATAAGGACCAATATTACAACTTGATGCCAAATGGATAATTTCCTGCGTTATGTTGTCAGGACACTCCATTTTGCTGATTTACGACGGTGCGCTAACGCGCCGCTGCGCGGTGACGCGAGGACAGGGCGCGGATGCGCCAGCAAGGCGCCCGTCTCGCGCAAGTCTTAAATAGGCCGGGCCATCAGGTCCGCGTCGTAAAAGACCCCGTCGACGCGCAGGCCACCGACTTCGCGGCCGTAGCGGCGAAAGCCGAGCGATTCATAGAGATGGCTCGCCGCTTCGTTCTGACTGGTGACCACGAGCTGGATCTGCCGCAGACCGTCGACCCGTGCGGCCCGCGCCAGCAGTTCGGCGAGCAGCGCGCGCCCGACGCCGCGCCCGGCCGCTTCCGGTGCGACATACATGCCGACCACCTCCGCCTTATGCCGTTCCTTTTCGCGCTGAAAGCGCCGCAGTGCGACCGTGCCGATCAGCGGCTGGTCCGGGGCAACGAACGCGCCCAATATGAATTCCCCGTCAGATGCGCGAGCGCCATGCAGGATCGCGTCGTAGTGGCTTGGGCCTCTCTCGATGGCTTCCTGGTGGCTCTGTCCGAACGCTTCGGGGTGGGCCAGCAGGCCGCGCAGGCGAAACTGGAAGAAGGCGTCACGATCGGCAGGTTCAAGTTGGCGGATCAGCGGGCTGCGCTGCATGCGTATGTCTCCGTGCGGGATGGTTTTGCATGTTAGTCGAGCGGCGGGGTTTGCGGCGCGGCGGGCGGGGATTCCATTACCTCGGAGGTAACCGCCGTTTTTGCGATGGGCCGCTATGTGATTCCACTAAACTTATAAAAATGCTCGAAATTACTTATAATTTAACCGATGACCGCGATAAACTGGACCCAAAAGGCCGTCAAGCAACTGCGCAAACTGGACCGCCAGCAGCAGGTTGCGATCCGCGACGGGGTCGGCACGTTGGTGGCTATGCCCGAGTGTCAGAACGTCAAGTCCCTGACAAATCACCAATATGGCTACCGGCTCCGGGTAGGCAACTATCGGGTCTTGTTCAACTGGGACGGCTCGATCAAGGTCGTCGAAATCGAGGAAGTAAGGAAGCGCGATGAACGCACCTACTAACATTCAGGTCATCAACGGACCGGACGGGAAGCCGGCCTTCGTGGTCATTCCCTACGCGGACTATATGGCGGAGCACAACGTGCAGCGAGGCCTGATCCCGCATGATGTAGTGAGTCGCACGGTTGACGGGGCCGCGCCGGTGCGCGCGTGGCGCGAACATCTGGGGCTTACGCAGGCCGACGTCGCAAAGCGTCTCGACATCAGCCAATCGGCTTACGCTCAACAGGAAGGCAGCGAACGTCTGCGTAAGTCATCGCGTGAAAAGATCGCAGCAGCGCTCGGCATTTCGCCCGATCAACTGGACCTATGAGGTCCGCGCTGCGCAGACAACCTGAAACCTGTTAATGCGCTGCCTTCGGCTTAGGCGGACTATCGCCGTGTCCCGAAGGCCACGCAGTCAGTTTAAGCGTTCAACGCACCGCCCAACGGCAGCAGCGGCCCTGCGCCCGCCCTCAGTCCCCTTAACTTGCGACAACACCCAGCGCCGGAACTGCACCAGCGCCGGCCGCATCTCCAGCCGCTCGGGGCAATAACAGAGGTAGTGCCCATGATCGACCTCGAGCGGCGCGCTCAACGGTTCGATCAGCGTGCCCGCGGCGAGGTTGTCCGCCACGAGAAAGGCGGGCACCAGAGCAAGGCCAAGACCGGCCTGCGCCGCCTGGATCAGCACCGAGTACTGCTCGAAGCGCGGGCCGCCGAGCGCATGCATATCGCGCACACCATAGAAGTCCGCCCACTGTGCCCAGACCTGCTCCGCCTGTCCGTGCAGCAGCCGGGGCGCACTCGCCGTGTCCTGCAAAGAGCGCAGCGAATACTGGCGTCGATACTCAGGTGAGCAAACCAGCACGAAGTCGCGCCCGTCAATATAGTCGCACTCCACGCCGGCCCAGTTGCCGTCGCCGTAGCGGATCGCTGCATCGAGATCGAGCGGAAAAGGATCGCCGTGCGCGAGGTGCCGGGAAAAGCTGATTGTCACACCTGGCGTGCTGGAGAGAAAGTCCGGCAGGCGCGGAATCAGCCACTTGGTCGTGAAGGTCGGCACGCTGGCGATCGTCAGCAAGTCGCTCTGTCCGGCGGCGCTCATCAACTCGAGCGACGCATTGCCGATATCGCGCAACGGCCCCGCTACGCGCGACAGATACAACGTACCGGCTCGCGTCAGCACGAGGTTGCGGCCGTCGCGAATGAAAAGCTGCACACCGAACGCCGCTTCGAGGCTGGCGATCTGCCGGCTCACCGCGCTCGGCGTGAGACCGAGCGAGCGCGCCGCTCGCGAAAAACTCAGGTGCCTGGCTGAACTCGTGAAGGCGAGCAGTTCCGCGACGTTGGGATAGTGGTGTTTCATTGGCAACGCGACATTGAAGTTTCAGCAAGGGTGAGTGCGAGGTGCTGCACGCGTTATTCCACGAATTGTTCCGGATCTGCACAGCGCAATGCGTGTTTTGTACGTTTTTTTCATGACGACGCCATGTCGTATCCGCACACTTGCAAGCAATTCGAAACCCGGCGCCGTTGCTCGATGGCGGACGGAGTTCGGTTTGCTTCCCGAGGAACGTTGGCATGCATACCCCCGTTGCACCGGCTCTCCAGCCACGTCTTCCGGCTCGTCGCGGCGCCCGGCGCGCCGTACCGGCCGGACGCATCGTACTGCAGATCGTCGTCGTGCTGTTTGCCGTCTACCTGTTGCTGCCGATCGCGCTGCTCCTGATCGGTGCATTCGGCAAGACGTGGACCAATACTGTGCTGCCGGTCGGCATCACCGGTCACTGGTTTGCGGATCTCGCCGCCAACACGAGTCTGCGCCGTGCCTTCGGCGTGAGTTTGCTGGTCGCGCTCGCCTGCTGCTGCGCCAGCGCGGCGATCGGCCTGCCGCTCGCGTATGCGCTGCATTACCGCTCACGTTCCGGTGGCGGCGCGCTGGCGCGCCTGATTGCCCTGTTGCCGGTGGGCGTTCCGGCGCTCACGCTCGGCTTCGGCTATATCGCGATCTTTAGCGGCGACACCTTGCCGTGGCTCGGCTCGCTGCCGCTGCTGATCGCCGCGCATACGGTATTGACGCTGCCGTATCTGACGCAAACGCTGCTGAGCGATCTGCGCCACCTCGACATCGAACGGCTCGAAGCCTGCGCCGCCACGCTCGGCGCGACGCCGCTGCAGCAGTTTCTCACGGTCGTGCTGCCCAATCTCAGACAGAGCCTGTTCTCGGGACTGGTGATGGTGGCGGCGCTGTCGATCGGCGAGTTCCAGGTCTCCAATCTGATTGCCGGGTTTCGCTATCGCAACTATCCGGTGGTGCTGTTGCAGGCGTTCTACGGCGCGACCGGCATGGCGTGCGCCGCCACGGTGGTGCTGCTTTGCCTCGCTGTGATCGCGACGCTGGTCTCGGTCAACACGGTTCAACGACTGAAGTAAAACGATGAGTCTTCATTTCGACAACGTGAGTTTCATGTATCCCGGCGCACAGCACGGTATCGAGGCTGTCACGCTGACGGTCGCGCCCGGCGAGCTGCTCGCGGTGATGGGGCGTAGCGGTTCGGGCAAGTCCACCATCCTGCGGCTCACCGCAGGACTGCTAAACGGTTATCGCGGCAAGATCGCCATTGGCGGCAACGACGTTGCTGGGGTTCCGGTATGGCGTCGCGAGACCGGTATGGTGTTCCAGCAATACGCGCTGTTTCCGCATCTGAGCGTCGCGGACAACGTGGCTTATGGCTTGCGCATGCGCGGCGTCGACAAGGACAAGCGCCGTGCCCGCGCGCTCGAGATGCTCGAACGGGTCGGGCTGAGCGCGCATGCGCAGCGGCGCCCGGCGCTGCTGTCCGGTGGCCAGCAACAACGCGTGGCGCTGGCCCGTGCGCTCGCCATCGAACCCAAAGTCCTGCTGCTCGACGAACCGCTGGCCGCACTCGATGCCGGGATTCGCCAGCAGTTGCGCGACGAGATCCGCTCGCTGCAGCGCGCCTGCGGCGCCACCACGCTGCTGGTCACGCACGATCAGGACGAGGCGTTGAGCCTTGCCGATCGCGTCGCCGTGGTCGACGGTGGCCGGGTCCTGCAAGTGGATACGCCGGAGCGCCTTTATACGCAGCCGGTCTCGACGCAGGTGGCGCGTTTCGTCGGCCATTCGAGCGTGATGCCGGGGCGGGTGCTCGGGGTGGGCGCGGTGGATGTGTCGTTCGCCGTGCTATACGCCGATACCGGGACATTCCGGGCGGGCGAGCGCGTCAGCGTGCTGGTGCGCCCCGAGCACGTGCAACCCGATCCGCCCGCCGATGCGATCAATCGGCTGGCCGGCCGGCGCACCGAGGTGCGCTATTTCGGCGCGACCTGTCGCTATGACTTCGTGCCCGATTCCGCGCAGACACCGCTGTTGTGCGAAGGGCGGCGTCTTGCCGAGCAGGCCATTGCGATTGCCCCCGAGGACCTGCGTGTTTTAGCCGCCTAGCGCAAAAATTGTCCATTCATCTTGTTTGACGGAGTACCACCATGTTTGCAGGGTTTAGTCTTTTGTCGCGCGTGCGCCGTGCGGCCGGATTCGTTTGCGCAATGACGGTGCTGGCCGGCGCGTGCGGCGCCCAGACCGCGCCGCTTTATCCGGGTGAAGATGCGCTGTACGAGAAGGCGGCGGACGAAGGACTCGTCGTGTCGTTCGATACCGGTCCGGAATGGGCCAACTGGAAGTCGCTGTTCGCCGAGTTCAGGAAGCGCTATCCGAAGGTCGAGATCACTTATAACGATATCGGCTCGGCCGCGACCGTCGTCGCGCTCGACAAGGCCCGCCGCCGTCCGCAGGCCGACACGGCATATTACTTCGCCGCCTCCGCGCTCGACGCGGTCAACAAGGATGTGGTCGCGCCATTCAAGCCGGTGAACTTCGACAAGTTGCCGCCGGTGTTCCGCGACCCCGAGGGCCGCTGGTTCACGGTCCATTCGCTGAACATCGCGTTCCTCGTCAACCGCAAGCTGGTCAAGAACGTCCCGACCGGCTGGGCCGACCTGCTCAAGCCCGAGTACCGCAATTCAGTGGTCTATCTCGACCCGCGCTCGACCGGCCAGGGACAGGTGGACGTGTTCGCCGCCGCCTATGCATTTGGTGGCAGCGTCGACAATCCGAAGCCGGGCGCCGACTTCTTCGGCAAGCTGCGCGAAACCGGCAACGTGATGCGCATCGAAGGCACCACGCCATACGCCAAGTTCGTCAAAGGCGAAATTCCGATCCTGATCGGCTACGAGAACGACGGGCTGAAAGCCAAATACACCGATGGCATGGGCGACGCCGCCGAGGTGGTGATTCCGAAGGAAGCCAGCGTTTCCGCGCCGTATGCAATCAGCCTCGTGAAGAACGGGCCGAATCCGGACGCCGCGCAACTGTGGCTGAATCTGGTCATGAGCGACGTCGGCCAGGCGCTGTTTGCGCAAGGCTATGTGCGTCCCGCCGTGCCGGGCGTGCAGTTGTCGCCGGAGATCCGCGCCAAAATGCCCGACGCGCCGCAAGTGCATCCGCTCGACGTGGTCAAGGCCGCCGCGAAGAAGGCCGAGGTCGACCAGTTGTGGGCGCAGGCCGCGCTCGCGAAGTAAGGCTGAAACAAGGGGCACGGCAAGATGGATGCATCCTCAACGAACCCGGCCGGCGGCGCGGGTCTCGTGCGGCGCTTCGGCGCCGTACCCGCGGGGCTGCTGCTCGCGTTGTTCTTCGCGTTACCGCTCGGGGCGTTGCTGATGTCGGCCGCCGACGAGCACGGCTCCGCCTTCGTGAGGCTCGTGCAGGACCCGCTGGTGTTGAGCGCCTTGCTGAACTCGCTGGGGCTCGCACTCAGCGCCGGTACGGTCTCGCTAGCGGTGGGCGTGCCGCTTGCGATGGCGCTTGCCGGCCAGTCGCCCGAACGGCGCCGCTGGCTGCTCGCCTTGCTCGGCGTGCCGCTGGCGTTCTCCGGGTTGGTGATCGCCTACGGTTTTATCCTGGCGTTCGGCCGCGCCGGCTTCGTGACGAGCCTGCTCGCCCACATGGGCGCCGACCCGGCCAGCGTGGGCTCGTTGATCTATACGAGCGCGGGGCTGGTGGTGGCTTACGCCTACTACCTGATTCCGCGTGTCGCGTTGATGCTGTATCCGGCCATTGCTAACCTGGACCGCCGGCCGCTCGAAGCCGCGCTGACCCTGGGCGCTACGCCGCTGCGAGCGCTGTTCGATGTCGCGCTGCGCGAACTGTGGCCTTCCATCGCTTCGGCCTGGTGCCTCGTGACATCGATTGCGCTCGGCACCTACGGCACGGCGCTCGCGCTTGCCGGCACGCAAATCAATATTTTGCCGTTGCTGATGTATCTGAAACTGTCCGACGGACAGACAGACTTTCCGCTGGCCGCAGCGCTGTCGTTGCTGCTGATGGCCGGCTGTACCTGTGTTCTTGCGCTGGGGGAATGCCTTGCACGGCAACGTAGAGATTGATTGGTCCAACCAGGCCTATCTGGCGCTGCAAAAACTCGCTGGGCGACAGACAGGGCCAAAGCGCCACGCCATGCCGGTGGGCCTGATCGGCCCACGCGAGGCGAGCGCGGAGCAGTTGTCGTCGGCGAGAAATCTGGCCTATGCATTGGCCGGCGCCGGCATGGCGCTGCTGTGCGGCGGTAAAGGCGGCGTGATGGAAGCGGCCGCATGCGGCGCGAAAGCGGCGGGCGGCGTGGTGATCGGTTTGTTACCCGAGGAAGATGCGGCGCAGGCGAACCCCTATCTCACCGTCGCCTTGCCGACCGGGCTGGGCATTACCCGCAATGCGCTGATCGCACGTGCGTCGATCTGCCTGGTCGCGGTGGGCGGTGGACTCGGCACGCTCTCCGAGATGGCCTTGGGCCTGCAGTGGGGCAAGCAGGTGTTTACCGCCTGCGGCGCGCCCCACGTACACGGCGCGCAAGGGTTCGACGACATCGATCATCTGGTCGTGACGGTGGCGAACTGGCTGGCGGAGGAAGGCACGGCCGTATTGGCCGCGGATTGAATCCGGCGGCGCACGCCGGCTCCGCAGCGTTGCCGCTCTGAATCAGCAAGGCAGTGTGCTTGAACTAGGCAGTCGAGGTTTCATTAACATATAGGTATCCTAAT